>DATNIW010000186.1:0-9090 GCA_035604215.1 Fibrobacteria bacterium | reverse complement strand
TGGAACCCGGGGATCGCATCCAGGTGGGTCGGCGCATCATCGGGAACTTCACCCTGGAGAACGCCCTCACCAAGACGCTGGTGATGGTGGGGACGGGAACGGGCATCGCCCCCTTCCTGGCCATGGTCCGCCAGCACGCCGCCACGCGTCCCGACCTGAAGTTCGTGCTCCTGCAGGGGGCCACCCGCCGCGCCGAGCTGGGCTACCTCTCCGAGTTCCGCGCGCTTTCCCGGGCGCTTTCCAATTTCATCTACCTGCCGGCCATCTCGCGGCCCCACCTGGATCCGCTCTGGAAGGGGCAGACCGGACGGCTCACCGTGTACTTCCAGGACGGGGGCAAGCTCCTGCGGGAGCAGGCCGGTGTCCTGACCGACCCTGCGGAATCCGACATCTACCTGTGCGGAAGCCCCGGCATGGTCCGCGACATCTCCCTTTCCGTGGAGGCTGCGGGCTACGGCCGGTGGACCAAGGCGCAGCCCTCGTCGCTGCACGTGGAGGAGTACTGGAAGGACAAGGAATGACCTTGGCCCACCGGTGGTGGACGCCGGAGCGGATGTCGTCGCGTTCGCGGCTGGACGACGTGGGCTGGACCGGCGACGGCCGGCCGCTTTGGCTGGAAGGCCGGTCCGACCGGTCCACCGTGATGTGCCTGGAGCCGGAAGGGGCGCGCGAATTGACGGCCTCGCGATCCGTGCGCGCCGGGGTGGGCTACGGCGGCGGGGATTTCGCGTGGGACGGTGATCATCTGTACTTCGTGGAGCGCGGCGGTCCCCTGTTCCGGCAGGGTCCGGACGGGTCCCCGGCGCTGCCCGTGCTCCCGCGGTTCGGGTCGGTGGCCTCTCCCGCGGCCTCGCCGGACGGAAAATGGATCCTCTGCGTCCACAGCCTGGACGGGACGGACGTCTTGGCGTTGGCGCCCACCTCGGGCGACCGTTGGCCGTTGGATCTGGTGCGGGGTGCCGACTTCTACATGCAGCCCGTCTGGCATCCGGACTCGCGGCGGGTCGCCTGGGTCGAGTGGGACCACCCGCGCATGCCCTGGGACGGTGCGCACCTGATGGAGGGACGCCTGGGGGACGACGGTCGCGGTTTGGACGGAATCCGTCACATCGCGGGAGACGACGCGCACGCCGTGTTCCAGCCCTGCTGGTCTCGGGACGGCTCGCGACTCGCCTGGATCGAATCCGACGGCGAATCCCACGTGCTCTGCCTGCGCGACGAGCGCACCGGGGAAATCCGCACCCTCCTCTCCTCGCAGGCCCTGCTTCCTCCGGCGTGGGTCCAGGGGATGCGGTCGATTGCCTGGTCCCCTTCCGGAACCCTTTGGGTCCTGGACGCGCATCTGGGGCGCGGCAGGATCTGGAAGGTGGAGGGGGACTCCGTCCACGCCGTGGACACCGGTCCCTACCGGGCCTTCTCCCAGTTGTCGGCGTCCCCCGTGGGGGAGAGGTTCCTGGTGCTCGCCTCGGCGCCGGACCTTCCCGACCGCGTGGCGCTGTTCGAGAACGGGGCATGGACGGAAATCGCCGTGTCCGTCGCGGAATCTCCTCCTCCCGACGCTCTCCCCTCCTGCGAGGCGGTTTCCTGGCAAAGCGGAACCGAGTCGGTCCACGGCCTGTTGTTCGAGCCGCGCGGAAAGGCACCCGCATCCGGCTGGCCGCTCTTGGTCAACGTCCACGGCGGTCCCACTTCGCAGCGCGCCATGACCTTTTCCCCCGATACCTGCTTCTTCACGGATCTGGGCTGGGCGGTGCTGGAGGTCAACTACCGGGGCTCGACGGGATACGGAGAAACGTACCGGCGCGCCTTGGACGGGCAGTGGGGACTCGTGGACGTGCAGGACTGCGTGGAAGGTGCGAACGCCCTGGTGTCCCGAGGCGGTTTGGATCCACGGCGGATGGTGATCAAGGGCGGTTCGGCCGGGGGATTCACCGTTCTCAACGCCCTGGCGCGGCATCCCGGGTTCTTCCGGGCCGGCATCTCCAACTACGGGGTGGGGGATCTGGTCCAACTGGAGAAGACCACCCACAAGTTCGAGGCCAAGTATCTCCACAGCCTGGTGGGGCCCTATCCGGATCGCGAAGACCTCTTCGTCGAACGGTCTCCGGTCCACCGGTCGCGGTCCTTCCGCGACCCGCTGGCCATCTTCCAAGGCAGCGACGACAAGGTGGTGCCCCCCGACCAGGCGGAGCGGATCGTGCGCGCATTGGAGGAAAACGGGGTGCCGCACCTCTATCGGGTTTTCCAGGGAGAGGGCCACGGCTGGCGAAAGACGGAGACCATTCTCTCCTATTACGCCGAGGTGGAAGGCTTCCTGGCGGAACACGCCTCCTGAAGCGTGGAGTGGTCCAGATCCCATTCGGGGCTATACTTTGACCCACTGCGGTCCATGAAGGGTCGCCAAGGGCCGTCCGGACCATTCCGGCGACGGTCCAACAAGCCGACCTTTCTGGAACCTTCCGACCTCGCGGAAGCTACCGGCGAAAACGACATCATCACCGATGATCGATCGGAAAGGATCGATCCGGCGAATCAGAGCGAAAGACATCGAATGCGATTTTCAGATCTACACCTGTCCCCCTCCTTGCTGCGCGCCGTCCAAGAGGAAGGCTACGACAAGCCCACGCCCATCCAGGCCCGGGCCATCCCGCCCGTCGCCGAAGGCCGGGACGTCCTGGGCATCGCCCAGACGGGAACCGGCAAGACCGCGGCCTTCGCGCTGCCCATCCTCCAGCGGCTGGAGGAGGCGGGCCCGAGCCACATGCAGGGACGCAGGGTCCCCCGCGTGCTGGTGGTGGCGCCCACGCGCGAACTGGCCGCCCAGATCGGCGAGAGCTTCCGCACCTACGGCCGCCATCTGCGCTTGACGGTTTCCGTCGTGTACGGAGGCGTGGGCCAGCGACCGCAGGAAGACGAACTCCGCCGCGGCGTCGACATCCTGGTGGCCTGTCCGGGCAGGTTGCTGGACCTGGTGGGGCAGAGGGCGGCGGACCTTTCCGGCGTCGAGATCCTGGTGCTGGACGAGGCCGACCGCATGCTGGACATGGGCTTTTTGCCCGACATCCGCAAGATCGTGCGCCACGTGCCCCAGGACCGCCAGACCCTGTTCTTCTCGGCCACCATGCCCGTGGAGATCCAGGACCTGGTCGCCGGACTCCTGCGCGATCCGATCACCGTCCAGGTGGCACCGTCCGCCACCTCCGCGGAAACCGTGGACCAGTCCTTCCAGCGCGTCTCCCGGGAATCCAAGCCCGACGCACTGGAAGATCTCATCCGCGGGGTCTCGGGGCGCACCCTGGTGTTCACGCGCACCAAGCACGGCGCCGACCGCGTCGCCAAGCGGCTGGAACGGTCGGGGATTCCCGCCCAGGCCATCCACGGAGACAAGTCCCAGGGCGCCCGGACCAAGGCCATCGACGGGTTCAAGACCGGCGCCGTGGAGGTCCTGGTGGCCTCCGACATCGCGGCGCGCGGACTGGACATCGACGAGATCCGTCTGGTGGTCAACTACGACGTGCCCGTGGACCCGGACACCTACGTCCACCGCATCGGGCGCACGGGCAGGGCGGGCGCCTCGGGGCGGGCCGTGACCTTCGTGACCGACGAGGAGGGCGACGCCGCCCGCGACATCGAGAAGAGGATCGGACGCCAGGTGGAATGGATCGGGTTGGACCCGGTCCCGGCCGGTCGCGGAGGCTCCCCGCAGAAGGCTCCCCAGCAGCAGCGCTCGCGCGGACGCGAGGGCCACGCGCAGGGGCAGAGGTCCGGCCAAGGCCGGACGAATTCCGGCTCCAACGCGGCGCAGGGACAGAAATCGTCTCGGCAGGACGGCGGCGACCGGTCGCGCCGGGAAGTGGGCGAAAGGTCCAGGACCTCCACGGAACCGGGTCGGCGCAGCCAGTCGCCGGGCTCCGGGGAAGGTGGGTCGCGGTCGCGGAACCGCCGTCGCGGCAGCTCCCGGCAAGGCTCCTCGTCTCCCTCGCAGGGGCGCGTCGCGGAGGAGAAGCCCAACCTGATCGGACGCATCTGGAACCGCCTCAAGGGCGGGCGGACTTGATCTGGACCCTTCTTCTCTCGGTCGCGATCTCGGCCAAGCCCAAGGCCGCGACTCCCGCCCCCGTGATCGATGTCCACCACACCGCCCTGCGCCTGGAGATCGCCGACAACGACTCCCTGCGCGAGCGGGGGCTGTCCAAGCGGTCGAACCTCGCCTGGAACCGCGGCATGCTCTTCGTATTCCCTTCCGAGCAGGAACGGACCTTCTGGATGATCGATTGCTCCTTCGACCTGGACATCGCCTTCCTGGATGGAAACGGGGTGGTGCAGGACGAGCAGACCATGGTGGCCGAGCCGGGGGTTTCCCCGGAGAACCTGCGTCGATACCCCTCCGCGACGGACCACGTCCAATACGCGCTGGAGGTCAACCGCGGTTGGCTCGCGGCCCATGCGCTGCGCGTGGGAGACACCCTGCGCGCCGTGAAGGCCTGGAGCGCGCCGCGATAGCGAGGGCTACTTCAGGGAGAAACCGGAGATCCGGGACACCGCATGGCGGATGGCGTCCTGGATGGCGTTGACTTCGGCATCGGTGGGGGTGCGGTCCGGGGAGCGGTAGGAGAGACGGACCAGCACGGCCTTCTTCCCCTCGGGGACCCCGGTTCCTTCGTAGACGGAGACCAGTTCCACGGATTCCACTAGGCGGTCCCGGGCTTCGGGCAGGTCGGACAGTTTCCGCACGATTCCGGCGGCGGGGAGGTCGCGCTCCACCAGGACGTTGATCTCGCGGTGGGTGCCGGGAAATTCGCCGATGCGGGCGGACTGGGCCGGTGTGGCCCGTTCGAGCAGGGCCAGCAAGGCGTCCAGGTCCAGTTCCCAGACATGGGCGGGAGCGCGCAATCCAAGGCTTTCCATCACCGAGGGGTGCAGTTCTCCGAAGAATCCGAGGTCGGTTCCGCAAACCGAGACCCGCGCCTGGCGGCCGGGATGGAGGAACGGTTCGGCCCGCGAGGGAATGAAGTCCGCCTCCAGGCCGAGTTCGGCGATCGTGCCCTCCAGGACGCCTTTGGCTCGCCAGACATCCGCATCCGCTTCGCCGCCCGTCCAGCGCAGGGCCGGCCAGGGACCGGACACGATTCCGGCCCATCGCCCCGCCTCGCCGATTCCCGTCCGGCGGTGCGTCCCGAAGGCTTCGGGCAGATCCCGTCCGAACACCCGGCCGCATTCGAACAGCCGGATGGAGCGTTCCTGGCGCCGCGCGTTGCGGGAGGCGGCCTTCAGCAGGTTGGAGAGGGCGAGCCTGGGCAGGCAGGCGGTTTCGTCGGAGAGCGGATTCAGCAGGGCCGCCGGTTCGTGGCGCGGATCCGACTCGGGAAGCCCCAGGCGGTCGTGGTCGGACCGACCGATCAGACGCAGAGACAGCGTTTCGGAAAGTCCGCGGGAGGCCATGGCCCGGCGCAGCCTGCGGGTCCACTTCTCCCGGGAGGGGAGTTGGACGGCCTCGATGGGGAAGGAAGGGAACGAGGAGGGGATGTTGTCGTACCCCACCAGCCGCGCGACCTCTTCCACCAGGTCCGCTTCGGAGGTGATGTCCGGCCGCCATCCCGGGATCTCCCAGGTGGTGGATTCCGTGTCCGAGCCGACGGATTCGCACCCGATCCCAGTCAGGAACGCGGAAACCCTGGTCTCCGGGATCTCCATCCCCAGGAGCCCGGACACCTTGGAACGGCGCAGTCGGACGCGGGTCCGGGCGGCGGGATGGTCCGGTGTGGACAGATCCTGCGCCTCGGAGGCGGTTCCGCCGCACAGCGAGAGGACCAGGGCGGTGGCGTAGTCGGAGACCGCGCGGGTCGCGAAGGGATCCACCCCACGCTCGAACCGGTACGAGCTGTCCGAGGCGCATTGGGTGCGACGGGCCAGGTAGCGGATGGCGGAAGGCTCGAAGCGGGCGGTCTCCAGGAAGATGCCGGTGGTGGTCTCCGACACGCCGGATTCCGCGCCGCCCATCACGCCGCCCAGGCATCGAGGGCCTTCGGCGTCGGCGATCACGAGGTCGCCCTGCGTCAGGGACAGATTCCGGCCATCCAGCAGCAGGAGCGTTTCCCCGGCCCGGGCGCCGCGCACCACCACCTTGTTGCCGCGCAGCTGGGAAAGGTCGAAGGCGTGCAGGGGCTGCCCGATCTCCATCTGCACGAAGTTGGTGATGTCCACCAGGGCACAGATGGGGCGCAGGCCCACGGCGCGCAGGAGGTGACGCATCCAGGCGGGGCTCGGATCGTTCCGCAAGCCCTCCAGGGTTCGTCCCACGTAGCGGGTGCAGCCGGAACCCGGGACCAGGTCCACGGGCACCGAGGCGGGTCCGGAAGCGGGCGGCAGGGCCACGGACTCCAGCGGATTGCGCAGGGGGCGACCCAGGCGCAGGGCGAGTTCGCGGGCCAATCCCAGATGGCCGGTGGCGTCGGGCCGGTTGGGGGTGACGTTGATCTCGAACACCACGTCCGCCACACCCCAGGTGGTGGCGAAGGGCGCGCCGGGGGCAAGATCCTGATTCAGCTCCAGGATGCCTTCGTGGCCCTCGCCCAGCCCCAATTCGTCTTCGGCGCACAGCATCCCGCGCGATTCCATCCCGCGGATGGTGGCCGGTTTGATCTCCAGACCTCCCGGCAGGATGCTTCCGACCGTGGCCAAGGCCACCTTCAGGCCCGAGCGCACGTTGGGAGCCCCGCAGACCACCGGAAGCTCCTGGGAGCCGTCCCAGACCGCGCAGCGGGACAGCTTGGTGCCCTCCACCTTCTCGCAGCTTCGCACCTCGGCCACCACCACACCGGGCAGTTCGCCCAGGGCGTGCCACTCCTCCACCTCGAGCCCGGCCGCAGTGAGGTGGGCGGCGATCTCCTTGGGCGGTTCGGACAGGTCCACCAGTCGCTTGAGCCAGTTCAGGCTCGCCTTCACGGTGCGTCTCCCGGACGTGCGGTCATACCAGGCCCCGGAACTGGCGCAAAAAGCGCATGTCCCCGGCGGTGAGAAGGCCGATGTCCTTGATGCCGTGGCGCAGCATGACCATCCGGTCCAACCCGAATCCGAAGGCGAAGCCCTGGAACTCCTCGGAATCCACGCCCACGTTGGCCAGCACCTTGGGGTTCACCATCCCGCACCCGCCGATCTCCATCCACCCGTCACGGTCCAACCCCACGGATCGGCAATCCACGTCCATTTCTGCGGAGGGTTCGGTGAAGGGGAAGAAGCTGGGCCGGAACCGCAGCACGGCCTCGGGGCCGTAGAGGGCGCGGACCATGGTGAAGAGCGTGGCCTTGAGGTGGGAGAATGCGATGCCCTTGTCCAGCACCAAACCTTCCACCTGGCAGAACATGGGGGCGTGGGTGGCGTCGGCGTCGCAGCGGTACACCTGCCCGCAGTGCAGGAGGCGGAACGGCGGCTTGCGGTCCCGCATCGCGTGGATCTGGTAGTTGGAGGTGTGGGTGCGCAGCACCACGGCGGGCTTGCCGGGCTCGCGCTCCAGGAAGAACGTGTCCTGCATGTCGCGGGCGGGATGGTCGTCGGGGACGTTCAACGCCGAGAAGTTGAACCACTCGTCGTCCACTTCCGGGGCATCCGCGATCTCGAAGCCCATCCCCACGAACAGGTCCAGGATTTCGTCCCGCAGCGCCAAGAGCGGGTGCAATGTGCCCGGTTCGGAAAATTCGCCGGACAGGGACAGGTCCAACGTCTCGGATTCCAGCCGGGCCAGCAGGGCCTGGGAACGAATCCGCTCCAGGAGGGAGTCCAAGGCGGATTCGACCTCCTGGCGCAAGGCCTGCACCTGGGCTCCGTAGGCCGGTTTCTCCGCGGGGGGGACGCTCCCCAGAAGCCGCATCAGGCCGGGGATTTCGCCCTTCTTGCCCAGGAAACGCGTACGCAACTCGGCGAGGAAGTCCTCGTCGGCGGCGTCCAAACCGGGCACGAGCGAAGCCCAGGCTGCCCGGACTTCGTCGATGCCGGACATTTCAAGCAGCCTTCGCGACCTCGACGACCCGCTGGAAGGCGGCAAAGTCGGAGACGGCGATGTCGGCCAGGACCTTGCGGTCCAGGGCGATGTTGGCCTTCAGCAGGGCCGCGATCAGGCGGCTGTAGGTGGTTCCGCAGAGGCGGGCGCCGGCGTTGATGCGCACCACCCAGAGGCGGCGGGCCTGGCCCTTCTTGTCGCGGCGGTCGCGGTAGGCGTACTGGCGCGCGCGGTCCACGGCCATCTTGGCCAGCTTGAAGACGTTCTTCTTGCGACCGAAATATCCGGAGGCGGCGGCGATGATCTTCTTGCGGCGGTTGCGGGACGGTACCCGCTGGGTCGCTCTGGGCATGACTGTTTACCTCGGAAAGGAGAGCCGCGAAATTTACGCGTAGGGAAGCATGTTGTCAATGCGGCGCCTGTCGGCGGCATCGATGTAGTCGCCTTTGCGCAGGCCCCGCTTCAGCTTCTGGGACTTGTTCTTCTGCAAGTGCCGCATCTTGGTCTGCTTGCACTTCACCGCTCCGGAGCTCTTGACCCGGAGGCGCTTCTTGGCGCTGGAAAGCGTCTTCATCTTGGGCATCGCACGATCCTCGTGTTGGGTTGGTTGGAAGTCAGGAAGCCGCCGGCGCCACCGGTTCGGCGGGCGCAAAGGTAGGACGGAAGGGTGCCGGAGCGGAAACTTCGTGCGGATCGGAACCGTCCAGCCGGGCGGTCTTGCCCTTGCGGCTGGGCGCGAGCAGGAGTCCCAGGGTGCGCCCCTCCATGGTGGGGGACTGCTCGACGACGGCGATCTCCTCGAGATCCTTGACCATCTGGTCCAAGAGGCGCCGGCCGTAGTCCATGTGCGCCATCTCGCGACCGCGGAACAGGACGGAGGCCTTGACCTTCCAGCCCTTTTCCAGGAACTCGATCGCGTGCTTGACGCGGTATTCGTAGTCGTTGTCGTCGGTGCGGGGATGGAACTTGATCTCCTTCACCTTGACGATGTGCTGCTTGGCCTTGGACGCCTTGTCCTTCTTGGCGATCTCGAACCGGTACTTGCCGAAGTCCATGATGCGGCACACCGGCGGGCGCGCCATGGGCGCCACCTC
>DATNIW010000185.1:0-5397 GCA_035604215.1 Fibrobacteria bacterium | reverse complement strand
AAGGTGGCGGAATCCGGACGGATGTCCACGGCCACGTCCCAGATCCGCCCGCGTCCGCACCGCAGCAGCTTGGCCTGGCCCGGACGGGACTGGAAGTGCAGTCCCCGCAACACCCCTTTTGTGCTGAAGGAATGGTTGTCCTGGACGAAATCCGGCTGGACCCCGGCGGCCTTGTACCGGGATGCGTTGTACGGTTCGAGGAAGAATCCCCGTTCGTCCCGGAAGACCTTGGGTTCGATCACGAGGAGCCCATCGAGCCCCCCTGGTGTCACGTTCATGGCTTCATCCTCAGGATCCTGTGGGTGCGTCGATGTCCCAGCTCAAGCTGATGGCGTTGACGGCATTCAGCAGCTCCCACCACTGGAACCCGTAGGTCAAGCTGAACTGGCCCAGATGGACGGTCCCCCCCAGCGACCAACGCTGGTCGCTGAGCGGTGGATTGTCGGGGTCCGTGTGCCGGAGCACCCAGACGCTGAACGCGTTCTGGAGTTCCGGCAGGTCCGTCCGGAATCCGCCGCGCAGGTCCACGTATTCGTTGAGGCGATGTTCGACGCCGAACCGCACCAGATAGTCGTTGTCGATGGGTTTCTGGATGTCCGCGTAGAGAGCCAGGCCGCGGGGGGAAATCGGCGCGTAGCGCGTCGTGAACCCGAAGGTGAGAGGCATGGGCCCGTAGTTCCGTTCGGTCGCGGTGCTCCCGGAAAGCTTGGTGCCCAGGTTGGAGACGTAGAGGGAATACTGGAGTTGGCGCGAACCGGGTTGGGCGACCGCACCCATGTCGACCGCCACGCCCCACGCCTGGGAATTGTCGATGTCCAGGTTCTCCTCCACCGCCTTCAGGCCCACGCCCCAAGCCAGGCGGTCTCCCAGCGGCTCGGCGTAGGCCACGTCGACGAGCATCTCCTCCGGCTGGAGCACCTGTCCCGTGGGGACGTCGCTGGCATCCACCCCGGTGACCTGCCCGGAGGACTGGTAGTCGATCCGTCCTGCGAGAGACCCCCCCGCGACCGGAGCGGCGTAGGAGGCGTTTCCCTGGTCCACTCCCGGCATCTGGATCCGCGATCCGATCTCGATGCGCGTGTAGGGGAGCCGCGCGAAACTCGCCGGGTTCAGCCCCATGGAGGAGAGGTCCTCTCCAGGTGCCGGGATGCCGATCATCCCGATTTCCCTGGCCCCCTGGAAATTCCTGAGGAACACGAACTCCGCCGATCCGGCGTCGCTGTACTGCGCCAGCGCGGCGGCGGCCAGCGCCAATAGGATCCGTAGGGAGCGCATTGATCCCACCAATCTATTCAATCCGGGGGAGAGGAGCAGGTGACTCCCAGGTCCTGCAGGACCCCGTCGCCGAGGGAATAGATCCAGCCATGGATGGTGAGCGGTTGCCCCCGCTGCCAGGCACCCTGGACGATCCCGCTGTGGGACAGCGCCGTCACCTGCTCGATCACGTTGAGCTCGCAGACCCGGTCTTCCATCGCCTTGCCGTGCATGGGGGCCAGCTCCCGCGAGTGCTTGCGTTGGATCTCGCGGATGGGCTCCAACCAGAAATCGGCGATGCCCGGAAGTCTTCCCTGCAAGGCCGCCTTGACTCCGCCGCACCCGTAGTGGCCCACCACCAGGATTTCCCTCACCTGCAACACGTCCACCCCGTACTCGAGGACCGACATCAGGTTCATGTCCGTGGGGTGGGCGATGTTGGCGACGTTGCGGTGGACGAACACCTCGCCGGGGGCCAATCCGGTGATCTGGTTGGCGGGCACGCGCGAATCGGAGCAGCCGATCCACAAGAAGCGCGGATTCTGCTGGTCCACCAGTCCGGTGAAGAATTCGGGATCTCCCTTTCGGGTCTCCTCGGACCAGAGCCGGTTGCGCTCCAGAAGATCCTTGGCGGTCAATGCGTTCATGGAAACACTTTCTCCCATTCCTCCCGGCGGAAACCCACCAGGTAGGTCTTGCCGGCGCGCACGAAGGGCCGCTTCACCAGATTGCCGTTGGTGGAAAGCAGTTCCAATGCCTGGTCCGTGGAAAGCGAGGGGAACTTGTCCTTGAGTCCCAAGGCGCGGTAGTCGTTGCCGGAGACGTTGAAGAGGGCTTTCAGGCTTCCCAACTGCTCCAGCGCCTTCTCCAGATCGGTCCGACCGGGCGGGGTTTCGCGGATGGGCACCACCGTGGGTTGGACACCCTTGGTTCCCAGCCATTTCAAGGCGTCGCGACAAGTGCTGCAACCGGAATAGGCGTAGACGACGGGATTCATGAGCCAGCAAGGTACACGGACTCTCCCGATGGAATCATTTCCAGACGTACTGCAACAGGAACCGCAACCTCGCCTCTCCCACCGTGGGTCCGGAAACCGAGTGCCAATCGGCGTTGTAGAGGTTGTTGCCGGTCCCGACCTCCCAGTCGGTGCGTCCATCCAGCAGATCGTAGTCGGCCTCCACACCGATGCCGGACCAAGGAGTCAGGGACCAGGAGAGGCCGCCGTGCAGGGAGACCAGGAACTCGAAGTTCTGCAGCCAGTTGGCGTTGTCCTGGTAGAGCTGAGTGGTGCTGGGGTCGACGTTATTGTCGATGGTGGAAACGCTGTTGGAGAGGAAGACCAGGTTCGCGCGCACGCCCGCCTGGGCTCCCACCTCGTAGAAGAGGCGGCGCACGTTGCCGCGCCAGGCCCAACCCGGCTCGATTCCCCAACCTGCCAGCAATCCCGCGTCCACCATGTCGCGGCCGTACTTTCCCCCGTCCACGTCTTCCAGTTCGCCATGGACGTCACCGAAGTAGAACGGCATGTCCAAGCTGAAGAACGAATGCGAACTGGCCAGCGGGGTGCGGGCCCCGAAGCGCAGTTCCCATAGGGGCGAGGCCGAGCGGATGCCCACGTACCGCGTGCCTTCCTGTTGGGCGACCCCCAAGGTTTCCGCACCTCCCGCGATGCGCGAAGAGACCTGGGTCAAGGAGATGAATCCCCACTGGTCGCCGGGCACTTCCTCCAGCACCAAGCCCGCGTAGGGCTGGATGCCGCCGATGTGCCGGAGGCGCCAGACGCTGTCCTGGGGCACGTGTTCGTCCAGGTAGCCGTAGCCGGCGGGCACCGCCACCGTGCTCCCTCCCGCGTTCTCCCGGTTCTCGAAGTACCTGAACCGACGATTCAGCCGCAGGTCGGCACCGGTGTTGGTGGAGAACGTGCTCGCCGGATCGATCCAGCTCCCGACGTTCCCGGAAAGGATCTGGGTGGTGAAGTGGAACTCCTGCAAACCCAGGATCCTCTGGCCCACCCCGCGTCCGACGCTCGCCACCTGGGCACCGGCGCTTCCGGGGGGCCCACCTTCGGCGTCCGATGCGGCCCAAGCCCCCTCGGGGGCGAACGTACGGGTGGAAGGATCGAAGCTCCAGATGGCCACGGCGAAGTTCGACCGGAAGGAAAGTCCCTTCCGCCCCCGATCCACGTCCAGTCCGTAGGCGCGCATCGCCAGCACATGGGCGGATCCGCGCAGGAGGGAAAGTTCGGTGTCGGTGACGTCCTCAGACTTCATCTTGATGGCCACGGCGGAATTCTGATCTTCCGAGGACATCAGGTGCTGGGAGCGTTCCAGGGCCTTGGCCGACAGCAGTCCGCGCAGGGTGTCGGACAGATCGCGCGCGAGGACTTCGGGCATCCCGGGCCAGGGGGTCACGCCCACCGCCTGATGGACGTCCTCGATCCTGTCCGGAGGCAGATCGTTGTGGTCGAACCGCTGCATGGACAGCAGCCCGGACCAATCGCCCTCCAGATGCCTTCCCAGGGATTCCCGGGCTTCCTCGCAGTAGGCGTGCTCCTCGTGTGCCTGGTTGCGGGCCAGCTCCCGCATCCGGAACAGGGCCTCCGCATTGAGACGGCGGAAGGCGCGCCGTTCGAAGGTCTCGACGGGAGGGCAATCCCCCACCTGGGCGGGAACCACCGTCAGGGACTGGCGCACCCAGGTCCCGGCGTCCAGGGAACGGGCGGGCTCCTGGGCCATCACGGCCGCGGCCAGCACCGGAAGGAGGAGGAGAATCTTTGCGGAAGGCTTGTTCAAGGCGGTTGGTCCCTTCGGGATGGATCGGTTGGATCGCGACTCAGCGGGAATCGACGACTTCGGCACCCTTGGGCGGCAGGTACTGGAAGTCCTTGTCGGAAGGCTTCCAGCGCGACACCGAAAGGATCTTCCACGTGATGGTGCCCCCCTGGGAATCCACGACCTCGAGACGTACCGGGGAATTGTCCGATTCCCGGGCCCACAGGGTGGCGTGGACGAATTTGGAGAGCGGCGGCTTGGACACGTCCAGCGCGAGCTTGCGGACGGGCTTCCCGTCGAGCTTTTCCAGGGACGAGGAAATTTCCGCTCCCGCCAGGGCCGCCTGCAGGAGGCCCGATGGCTGGGCGGAGGCGTCCGCGCCGGAGGCCCGGCGCAGAAGGACCTGGTTGGTGGACGCGTTCCACTGGCTCAGCGTTGTGCCGTCGCTCACGACCACGAGTTCGGAGGAACCGAACCGGAAGCGATCCTTGCTGGCCAACTCCAGGGTTCCGGACACCGAGCTGGGTGGGGCGATGGTTCCCGCGGGTGCGCTGATCCAATCCAACCGGATCCGACAGCCGTCCACCGGGACCTTTTGGGCCACGAGCGGGAGGTACGGCCCGGCCCAAGTCGCGGCCGCCAGCAGGAGGGGGATGAAGAGGCGCATGGTCCGCTTTCTATTTTAGGGTCCGTCAGTGTTGAAAGGAATCCGAATCCGATGAACCGCTCGCAGGCCCTCAAGGAGCTGGAACTCCTGGAAAACTACGAGTTCGATCGCGCCGACGCGCCGGGACGGCTCCTCCGCTACCTGGGATCGGACGATTCCGAGGTGGTGGTGGCCGCGCTGCGCGCTTCCACCGGGTACTTCGGGTTGCCCGGAATCTGGGAGCGCGCCTTCGATCTGGCCATCAACGCCGTGGACGAGGAGGTCCGCGCCATCGCCAACGCTTCCCTCTGGCCCGTGCTCCAGGATGGAGCCGGATGGGACTGGAGCCCCGAAGAGGACGAAGAACCAGATCCCGAGAATCCCGGGCCTCCGGAACCCCTGGTTCCCCGGGAGATCTACGACGCGGCCAAGACCCACCTGCTTTCCAAGGTGGATGCCCGCATGGAAAGCATGGACGTGCGCCGCCGCTGCCTGGAAGCGCTGGGCCACATCGCCTTCCTGCCCGAGGTGCGCTCCCTGGTGCTGCGCTTCTACCAGGAGGCTCCCAACCTGTGGGTGAAGGTATCCGCCGTCTACGCGATGGGCCTGGTGGACGACGAGGAGTTCGAGAGGATCGTGCTGGAGGAGCTGGGCTCCCCGCACACCGCGCTGATCGCCGAAGCGGTGCACTCCTGCGCGAATCTGCGCCTGGAGGAGTCCTGGCCC
>DATNIW010000184.1:0-14548 GCA_035604215.1 Fibrobacteria bacterium | reverse complement strand
GGCCCGCTCCTCGATACAACCGACCGAAGGTCGGTCACTCAGGGAACGGGCCGTTGTATCGAAGGCCGGCGGGCCGTGCTCAGTGCCCCTCGTGCCCCTCGAACGGCGGCTCTTCCACCGGCACGTAGGAAGGAATGGGCTTGCCCCGCCACACCGCGATCTTCTCCAGGATGTGGTAGTAGGAGTAGTAGAGCACCGGCGTCACGACCAGCACCAGCATGGTGTTGAACAGCAGGCCCCAGAAGATGGCCCAGGCAAGTGGCGCCCACATCCCGGAGGTCTGGGACTTGGTGACCAGTCCCAGGTGCAGCCAGTCGATGCCCTTGCCGGTGGCCATGGGGAGGAGCCCGATCATGGCGGTGATGGCCGTGAGCAGGACCGGACGCAACCTGGTCTTGCCTCCTTCCACCGCCACCTCTTCCAGAGGCCGGCCTTCGGCGCGGAGGTGGTTCATGAAATCGATCAGCACGATGCCGTTCTTGGCTACCACCCCGGCCAGGGCGATGATGCCGATTCCCGTCATGATGATGGACATCTGCACGTGCACGATGGTGAGGCCCCAGAAGACGCCGCCCAGGGCCAGGACCACGCCCACCAGGATCAGCAACGGCTGGAAGATGGAATTGAACTGCAGCACCATCGTGAAGAAGACCAGGCCCACGGCCACCATCATCGCCTTGACCATGAAAGCCTTGGTTTCGTCCTGGTCCTTGGAACCCGTGCCGGGGCGGATGGCGTAACCCGCCGGAAGATCCAGGTTCTGGATGGAGGCCTGCGCCTTGGCCTTGGGGCCGGACTCGTCGTGCTGTCCCGGGGCGAGCTCGGCGGACACCTGCACGGTGCGGACCCGGTCCAGGCGGTTCACCGCCGACACGCTCGCGTCCTGGGTGAACGTGGCCACGGACGAAAGGGGTACCACGACCCCGTCCTTCGAGATGGTGATCTGGTCGACGGCCTGGAAATTCTCGCGGGCCGCGGTGTCCATCCGGACCATGACCTTGTACTCGTCTTTGCCCACGCGGTACTTCCCAGATTCGTACCCGTACATGGAGCCGCGCACCGCCATGGCCACGTCCGTGGTGCCCAATCCGAAGCGCTTGGCCCGCTCCCGATCGATGTCGATGCGCAGTTCCGGCTGCGCGGGGTCGTAGTCGGTGGTCACGTTCGTGAGCTCGGGGATCTGCTTGAGGCGGGAGACCACGGAGTCCGAATAGCGTCCCAGCACGTTGAAGTCGTCGCCTTGGATCAGAAGCTCCACGGGCTTGCCCTGCGGCGGACCGTTCTGCTGCTGCTTGACCTTGACGTTCCATCCGGGGAGCAGGACGGGGAGGTTCTTCTGCATCCAGGCAAGGCTCTTCCAGGAATCGACGCGACGGTCCTCGTACTTGGCGAACTTGACGTCGATGTAGGCCTTGTTCGGCTCGGCCTTGGTGGAGCCCAGGTTCATGTCGGGCTTCCCGGTGCCGACGATGGTGGTCACGGAAGAGACGTCGGCGTCGGCGGGAGGGATGTGCATGGCCGCGTCCTGGAGCTTGACGATGGCCTTCTCGGTGCTGTAGATGTCCAGGCCCAACGGCCCTTCCACCTCGGCCGCGATGACCTCCGGCTCGGATTGCGGGAAGAACGAAACGCCCTGTCCGGAGAGTCCGTAGGCGACGAAGCTGGACGCCACGAACAGGAAGCAGATGCCCATGAGGATCAGCGGTCGGTGCAGGAATCCCTGCAGGGTCTTCCCGTAGAAGGCCTTGAAGCGCATGAACAGCCCCTTGCCCTCGTCGTCGTGGTGGGCGGGGTTGTTCTCCATGAACAGCGAGGCGAAGACGGGGTTGAAGATGAAGGCCACGAACAGCGATCCCGCCAGGGTCACGGTGACCGTGATGGGCATGTACTTCATGAAGCTGCCCATGATGCCGGGCATCCACAGGATGGGGAGGAACGCCGAGACCGTGGTCAGGGTGGCGGTGGCGACCGGGAGAGTCACCTCGTTGGTGCCGTCGATGGCGGCTTGCTTGCGGGTCTTCCCCATGGACAGGTGTCGATAGATGTTCTCCACCACCACGATGCCGTCGTCCACCAGCATGCCCAGCGCCAGGACCAGGGCGAAGAGCACCACCATGTTCATGGTGACACCCATGACCTGGAGCACGATCAACCCGATGCCCATGGAGAAGGGGATCGCGGTGGAGATGAAGAACGAGTTCCGGAAGCCCAGGAAGAAGGTGAGGATTCCGATGACCAGGAACAATCCCGTGATGATATGGTTGGTCAGCTCGCCCACCATCTCGCGGATCTGCACGGATTGGTCGAAGGAGTAGTCCGCCACGGTTCCCACGGGCCAGGTCTTCGCCTCGGCTTCGACCTCCTTCTTCGCGGCGTCGATCAGGTTGATGATGTTCTCGCCGGTGCGTTTGGTGACGGTGATGGCGAGTGCCGGCTTTCCGTTGAACAGCACGATGCTGCTTCGGTCCCGCGCCCATTCGAAGCGGGCCGTCCCCAGGTCCCGGATGCGCACGATCTTGGGGCCGTCCGCGCGCACGACGATGTCGGCGAATTCGCTTGGGTCCTTGATTTCGCCCGTCACCTTGATGGTGTAGGTATTGCCGCCGGCGCGCAGTGAGCCGCCCGGGATGTTCCGGTGCTGCGCCTGGACCGCCGCGTCCACGTCGTGCAGGCTGAGGCCGTAGGCCTTGAGCTTGGCGGGATCGATGTCGACCGCGATCTCCTTGTCCTGCTTGCCGGTGACCTTGGCCTCCAGCACGCCGGGAAGGACCCCGATCCGGTCCTTCAGGCGGTCGGCGATCTGCTCCAGGCGGTCCATGTCGTAGTTGGAGGTCAAGGTCACGATGAACACGGGGATGTTCGAGAAGTTGAGCTCCTCCACCAGGGGCTGGTCGGCGTCGGTGGGCAGGTCGGCCTTGGCCTCGTCGACCTTGTCTCGAACTCTTCGCAGCGCCGTCTCCACGTCCACGTTGGTGTTGAATTCCACCTGGATGGCCGAGACGGATTCCATCGACTGGCTGGTGACCTTCTTGACGCCGTCCACCCCGTCGAGCTTGTCTTCGATCTTCTCGGTGACGAGCTTCTCGATGTCCTCGGGCGAGGCTCCGGCGTACACGGTGTTCACGAAGATCAACGGGATCTTCACCTCCGGGAACGACTCGCGCGGCAGCGAGATGTAGCTGGAGGCGCTGGCCAGGAGGATCATGGCCGCCAGCACCAGGATGGTGACGGGATTCTTGACCGCGAATTTGGTCAGCATACGCTACTCCTTCACGCGGGCGCCTTCCGACACCCGGAACGCTCCGCGGACCACCAGACGGTCGCCCGAGCTCAAGCCCGACAGCACCAGGACGGAATCTCCTTGGGCCGATCCCAGCTCGACCTGCACCATGTGGGCCACCCCGTCGCGGACGATGGCCGCGAACACGCCGCTTTCCTGGCGCAGCAGGGCATCCGAGGGCACGACCACCGCCGAGGCGAAGTTGCGGCGAAGGACCCTGGCCCGGCCCACCATGCCGGGTTTCAGCTTTCCGTCGGAATTGGAAATCACCACCTTGGCGCCCATGGTGCGGTCACGGGCGTCGATGGAGAGATCCACGGAAGACACCGTGCCCTTGTAGATGCGGTCGGGCGCGTCCAAGAGCGAGAATTGCACCGGCAGACCCGGTTTCATGCCGTGCGATTCGGCTTCAGGCACGGTGAAGTCGGCTTCCAGACGGTCCAGGCGGACCATCCGCAGCATGGGCGTGCCCGCGTTCACGGCCTGCCACTGGTTCACCATCTTGCTGGCCACGATGCCGGCGAAAGGCGCCTGGCAACGGCTTTCGTCGTAGAGCTTCTTCGCGCCCAGGTACTGTGCCTGGGCGGAGAACGTCTGGGCGGCCAGACCTTGGAGGGCTGTCTTCCCCACGCTTCCGGCCTCCACGTTCTTGGTGGTGATGTCCAGCTGGCTGGCCGCGGCGTCCCAGGCGGCCTTCGCGGCCTCCATCTGCACCTTGTACCGGTCGGACTCGATGTTGCACAGGTCCTGTCCGGCCCGGGCCCGGGTTCCCACGTTCGCGATCGAATGCACCACGCCGGCGGCGGTGGTCACCAGCACCGCGTCGTCCACGCCGCGCAGGTCGGCCGAATAGCTGGCCCAGTCGTTCCACGGGATGCTCCGGATCTCGGCGACCACGACGGGAACCGCCGCGGTGTCGATGCTCGTCGCCCCGGTGGCGTCCACGGCGCCGCCCTTCTTCTGGCATCCGGCCAGCAAGGCCAGGAGGGAAATCGCCGACAGGATCTTCGTGTTCATGGAGCCTCCGAGAAGGGAATCAGGTCCTGGCCCTGGACGAGGGAGAGATGGATGCAAGCCTTCGCCCGCGCGAGCCGCGCCGCGAGCCAACCGAATTCCGCGTTGTCGAGACCGTCCTCGGCGGAGAGGAGGTCGGAAAGCGACCCGCTGCCGGAGGCCAGGTCGGTGTGGTAGAGATCGCGCGCCTCGCGGGCCGCGGCCACGCCCTCGACGGCGGCGGAAAGCGCGCTGTCGGCGGCGTCCCTGTCCCTCAGGTAGCTGTCGGTGTTGATCTCGATCCCGCGGACCAGGTCGCCTTCGCGGACGGACAGCGTCTTGGCCATGGCTCGGGTCTGGTCTCCGTCTCCCGCGCTGGACCATCCGTCGAAGATGTTCCAGGTCATGCCGATCCCGATCGACCAATCTCGGCTGGCCCAATCGGCGCCGTGCTTGATGTCGCTCGCGTCCTGGCTGGTCACCAGGAACCCGAACTGGCCCTGGAGTCCGATGGTGGGGTAGTAGGCGGCCCTGTCGATGAAGGACAGGTCCTCCAGGAGGGCCCGGGACTCGCGCAGGGTCTTCAGGTCTTCGCGCTGGTTCTGGGCGTTCTTCACGATCTCCTCTCGGGATGGTGCCTGCGATTCGAACTGGGCGAGGTCGCTGGTGTCCAGCGGAGTGGTGTCATCCGACGGCCTGCCCAGGGTCCGGTTGAACGCCTGTCGCGCGGATTGGGCGTCCCGCTTGGCCGAGATGATGTCCTGCTGGACCGAAATCCGCTTCGATTTCGCCAGAAGCACCTGGGCCTTGGCTCCCGATCCGTTGGTGAAGTTCCGTTCCAGGAAGGTCTCGGTTTCCGCTTGGCTGGCCAGGGAGCTCTCGAGCACCTGCACTTTGGCCTGGGCCAGGACGGCCCCGATGTACAGGTCCACCACGTTGGACTGGATGTTCTGGCGCGTGGCCAAGCTGGAGGCCTTGGTGATCCGCTCCTGGGTCTTGGCCATGCGCAGGGCGGTGCTCACCTTGCCGAAGGTGAACAACGCCTGTTGCACCTGGATGCCCCACGAATAGTTGTAGTAGGGGTCGTTGTTGATGGCCGAATAGAGCGCATTCAGGGGGCGCATGTTCCCGGCGGTGTCCCCCCCGAGCGCCCCTTCCGTCTTGTCGAGATTGTAGAGGGTCTGGCCCAAGCCTCCGAAGGCGGCTTCCAGGGGAGCCTCGAGCGCGTTGGGCTGCTGGCCCACGCCGGCGTTGGCGAATCCCGAAATCTTCGGCCAGGCGACGGATTCCACCGAACGCACCCTGCCGTGCACGCTGTCGATGGAATTGCGCAGGATCTGCGCGTCGGGGCCCTGGGTCGCGGCTTCCTTCAGGGCTTCCGACAGATCCAGCCCTCCCGCCTGGACGATCAAGGGGAGGAAGGCGGTGCAAAGGGCGACGCGTCTCATGCCGTCTCCGTGGGAAGGGGTGTTGGAGTGGGAGAATTCCCGGTTTCCGTTCCGGCCAAAGAGAGCAAGTGTTCTTCCATCTGGTCCAGGAGACGCGGTTCCAGGATGGATTGTTGCATGAGTTGATGGGTGACCAAGCCGTCGATCACGCACCGGATGAGCAGGCTCTTGATCTCCGGGACGCCATCTTCCTGCATCAGGGATTTCCAGAACTCGCCCTTTCGCTGGAACTTGTCCAAGAGGGCTTGCTGGTGGTGGCCTCCGGAGGCCATCAGTTGCACGGTGATCCCCGCCATGAAGGAGAGCTGGTAGGGCTCGTCGGAACGCAGGATGGCGAACATGGCGCGGATCAGCGCCCGATGGCGTTTTCCGGGCCCGGAGCCTTCCGGATCGGTGTCCAGAGCTTCCTGGAGGGTCTCCTCCAAGAGGCATTCGCGATGGTCCACCAAGGCCAGGAGAAGATCCTCCTTGGAGCGGAAATGATAGAGGAGGCCGCCCTTGCTCATGCCGGCGCGGGCGCAGGTGGCATCCAAGGTCAGGGACGAAGCCCCCTGTTCGTGGACCAGACTTGCCGCGGCATCCAGGATGGCTTCCCGAGAATGGGCGGATCTTTTTTGGACGATTTCGCTCACGAGATTCACAACATACCGTCCGGACGGTACAAAAGCAATACCGTCCGGACGGTGTGAACAACTTGAAACATGCCAGGAAGTTGCGGGGTGGAATTCGTTGGCAGGGAGACTGTGGCAGAATACAATGTCCATCTGCCCGAATCCACCCAAGACGCCACCGAGGCACAGCGATGCACGAACCCAAGGAACCGCACTCCCTCAAGGCCTACGAGAACCTCGAGTTCATGCATTCGCCCCAAGCCCGAGAGGTGCGGATCCTGGCCGAGTTCACGGAACCGCGCTCGCGATTGCGCAAGGCGGGCGTGGAGGGAACCATCGTGTTCTTCGGATCGGCGCGCACCCCGCCTCTGGACGAAGCCCAGGAAACCGTCCGCGAGTTGGAAGCCAGAACCGGCGTGGACAAGGAGCTTTCCAGGGCCAGGGCGCTCCTGAAGGTCGCCCCCTACTACGAACAGGCCCGGGAACTGGCCCACCGCCTTTCCACCTGGTCCACCCAGGGCAAGCACGGCCTGATCGTGTGCTCGGGCGGGGGCCACGGCATCATGGGGGCGGCCAACCGTGGCGCCTACGACGCGGGGGCGCCGTCGGTGGGCCTCAACATTTCCCTCCCCTTCGAGCAGCACGCCAACCCCTGGATCACGCCCGAGCTCGCCTTCCAGTTCCACTACTTCTTCCTGCGCAAGTACTGGTTCGTCCACACTTCGCGCGCCATCGTGGTCTTTCCCGGCGGGTTCGGGACCATGGACGAGATGTTCGAAGTCATGACCCTCAAGCAGACGGGGAAACTCGGGCGCCCCAAACCCATCGTGATCTTCGGACGAGAATACTGGGAGCGGGTATTGAACTTGGATGCCTTCGTGGAAACCGGAATGGTGGATCCGGAAGACCTTTCCCTATGGCATTGGTCGGATTCGGTGGACGAAGCCTTCGAATACCTCACGAAGGAGCTGGGCGAAGTGCACCTGCAGAAGCCCAAGGTGGGGTACGAGGAGCCGGATCCGCTGCCCTGACCGGAGCTGGCGTTCCGAGGTCCGGTGTCTGGTGTACGCGAGGATGCAACAAAAAGTTGTTGCATTTTCCTGCGGTCTATTGTGGACACCCGAATCCGCGTTAGATTAATGGGTACGCGGAGTCGCGAGCTCTGCGGGTCGATGGTACGGAATTCGGCAGAAAGCCGGAGTTTCCGATCCAAGTCGCCGCAACAGAGTCTCGACGGATGCGGAATCTGACTATTGCCAGAATTTGACACACTTGTTTCCTTCCCAGGGAGACCTGAAAAGACATGAGCAGCCAGAGCAAAAGCCCGGAGCTTCCCGAGTGGATGGGTGCGGAAGTGGATGAATACTGTGCCTGGATCGAAAAGGTGATGACGCCATACCCATTCAAGCATCCCGACAACCTGGAGGACTACATCTGCCTCCACCAGAACGATTATCTCCGATTGTCCCAACGTTCCGAGGTGCGCAGGGCGAAGATCGAGGCCATCGAGATGTACGGAAATTCCTATCTCGCTTCGACCGTTTTCACCGGTGGCAAAGGCATGGAGGAGCACCAAATCTTCCGGGTCAAGCTGGCCGACGCGATGCAGTCCGAGGACACGATTCTTGCAAGTTCGGGTTGGGCTGCAAATGTCGGACTCATCGAAGTCCTGGCGAAGCGCGGCACTCCCATCTACCTGGACCAGAGGGCTCATGCTTCGCTTTGGAGCGGAGCCCAGTGCTCGCAGGGCCGTGCCATCATGGTCCGGCACAACGACCCGGAGTCCCTGGAACGGAGGATCCAGCGCAACGGCGCCGGTATCGTGTGCATCGACTCGTTCTATTCCAACACCGGATCCGTGGCAGACGTGGCCGCCTATGTCGACATCTGCGAGCGGACGGGATCCGTCCTGGTCCTCGACGAGGCGCACTCCTTCGGAATGTTGGGGAGCGGGGCTGGGGGGCTGGCTGTGGAGGCGGGCGTAGCAGAGCGGGTCCACTTCCGGACGGTCAGCTTTTCCAAGGCGCTGGGAGGACATGGCGGGTGCATCGCCGCATCGCGCCAATTGATCTGGTTCCTGACCCATCGGGCGCATTCCATCGTGTTCAGTTCCGCCGTGCTTCCCTGCGATTCGGCGGCCCATAGCTCGGCGCTGTCCATCGCACGCGCCGAACCATGGCTTGGAAGGAACGCATTGGAGATGGGGGCCCTCCTGAGGCAGGAGCTGTCCCAGAGAGGCATCGACATCGGGACTTCAGGTTGCCAGATCGTCTCCCTCGAACTCGACAACGAACAGCTGGCCTGCGATTTCTACAGGATCTTGGTTCGAAATGGCGTCGTATCCTCCGTCTTTTTGAGCCCCGCCACGCCTCTGGGCAAAGGACTGGTGCGATTTTCGACGCACAGTCAACTCAAGGCGGAAGAAATTGTCCGAACGGCCGACGCCTGTGCTACAGCCATGGACGAACTGGGTCTGGCGCGAGCGGAAAAGCAAAAAGTCGCGTAGAACCGACCTTCAGGCCACGCTGCTGATGGGTGCTGGTTCCAAGAGCGATCGGACGGTCTCCAGCAGATCCGCTTGGTCGAAGGGTTTGCCCAGAATTTTCAGGGTTGGTTCTTCGGCCAGACGCCCCCGCAAGTGAACCGGGTCGCCCGTCAAGAGGATCACGGGCAGGTTCTTGGTGTCGGGATCGGAGCGCAGGGCCGCCACCAGTTCCAATCCGTCCATCCCCGGCATGGCGTAGTCGGTGATCAGGATGTCCGGCTGCAGCTCGTGCACCAGGCGCAACGCCTCCCGGCCATCGCGGGCCGTGGCCACCTTCACGACCCGTTCCAGAAGGTCGTGCAACACGTGTCGCAGCAACTGCTGGTCCTCGGCGACCAAGGCGAGGTACCCCGAAGACGGCGGACGGATGTTGGACACCAGTCCGGTGGGTCCGGGCATGGGCACCAAAGCCAATGGCTCGGCCTCCATCTCCACCGCGGCATCGTCCAGGATGATCTCGAACAGGCTCCCCAGCCCGACGGTGCTCTGCACCTTCACATGGCCTTCATGGGCCTCGGCGATCTCGCGCACCAGCGCCAGTCCGATGCCCACCCCTGCCGAGTAGGTTCCAGGTCCCCGGTCCACCTGCTGGAAGCGGTCGAAGATCCGGCTCAGGGCATCGTGGGGGATGCCTTCGCCGTCGTCCAGGACCGCCAGGGCAAGACCCTTGCTGCCGTGCCGACGCAGATGGACCTCCACGTGACCTCCCTGGGGGGTGAACTTGAAGGCGTTGGACACCAGGTTGAACAACGCCGTCTCCAACCGGATGGGATCCATGCGCGCTTTCAAGACTTCCTTGGGGAGCACCACCTGGAAGGTGAGGCCCCGGGAGCGCGCCATGCTGGTGAAGCCCTCCTCGAACTTGCCCAACCATTCGCAGAGGTTCAGGATCTGCCGATCCATCTTGGCCACGCCTAGTTGAAATCTCTGCAAATCCAAAAGTTCTTCGCTTTGACGACGCATTTGGCGCAATGCTTCCACCAGGGATTCCAAACGAGATCGAGTCGATGGGGGAAGATCCGTGTGTGCCATGTCTTCAGAGAGGCTCAGGGCCACAGCGAGCGGCGTGCGAAGGTCGTGGGCGATGTTGGCAGTGAACTCGTCCTTTCCTCTGTCCAAGGCACGCAAGCGGTCGTTCTGGACCTGGATTTTTCGCGCCAATTCGGCAATGTGGCGGTGCGCGGACCGGAGGGTATGAACTCCAGTCACCACCAGCCAGGTGGTAATCACCACGACTCCAATCAGCGGTAGATCGCGCTGACCGAAGTGCGAACTTTCGGAAATCACGATTCCCGAGATACCCAGCAGCAGGGTTGGCCAGATGTCCACCCCGCGAATACAAAGAGAAAATGCGAGGCAGAAGAAAATCGTGCTCATCTGCCAGTAGGGAGTACGGTCGTTCAGGAAATAGATGTGCCATGGAAACCAAATCAAACCCACCGCACAGACGCCCATCCAAAGCCATCGATCCAGAGGACCGAACCGCTTTTTGATCGCGCGCGTTCCTAGAAAAAGGAAGCTCGCTGACATCAACCACCGCCAAGCCATCGCTTCGCGCAAATGCAGAACGTGATGGCAGAACCAACCGTAGGCTGGCCATAATGCAGTCGCGATATATCCGACTGCGCGTAAAATGTATCGGTAATCCACCATGTTCTCATGAACGGAAAGACGGATTTTGCCGGTCGCCCACCTTCGCCATGCCTTGGGATTTCGGTGCCGCCAAATCGACAAGTTGGAGTCCTCCTGGATCCGCTTTCCACCGGAATGGGCGTTCGCCATTCCCCATTGGAAACCTGATCCTACCCTATCGTCTCCGAACCGGTCAAGCGGGAACCGAATGTTTCCGTTGTACTACGAACCAGAGGTAGATTGCCTATCGGTCCCGATGAACAAAACACCCATTTCAAGGCCCGGCTGGGAAACGCTGCGGGCGGAGTTGGAGCAGCTCCTGGACGTGGAACGGCCCCGCGTGGTGGACGAAGTGGCGTTCGCCGCCGCCCAGGGCGACCGTTCGGAAAACGCGGAATACATCTACGGGAAACGGAGACTGCGGGAGATCGACCGGCGACTGCGTTTCCTCTCGCGGCGCATGGAAAGCGTGGTGGTGGTGGACAACCTTCCCCAGAACCTGGACCAGGTCCGATTCGGAGCGAAGGTCGAGCTGACCGGGACCAACGGACGCTTGATGTCGGTGACGGTGGTCGGAGAAGACGAGATCGACCCGGCCCAAGGCCGCATCTCCCTACAAAGTCCGCTGGGGAAGGCCTTGTTGGGGAAGAAGGCGGGGGAGATCCTGGAGGTTTCCACCCCCCGGGGAGTCGTGTTCTGGACGGTCGAGGCCATCACGTATAGCTGATGCCGTCACTCCAGAGAATGTGGGAGCCCAGCAAGCCGGTATCCTATGCACCTCACCCCGGCCGCTCAAGCGGCCACCCCTCCCCAACAGGTGGAGAGGGGGTGAAGCAGCAACCCCCACCCAGCGCTCAAACTCCCCCTCTCCGCTTGTCGGAGAGGGGGACGGGAGGGTGAGGTGCGAGCCCGATCCTAGCGGCGCCAGCCGATGAGGGCCACGCCGGAGGCCACCACGGCGGTTCCAAGCCAGGACACCGCGGGGACCGGTTCGCCGAACAAGGACACCGCTGCGACCATGGCCAGCGCCGTCGCCACACCGTTGGCGGTTGCGTTCACCGCCCCGGCACCCCCGCGGCGGAACCCCGCCTGGATGAGCAAAAACCCTGTGGTGTAGCTGGCGGCGAAAACGAGGGCGGAACAGATCCGATCGGGAAGGATCTCGGTTTGGGCCATCAGTTTCCAGGCCACGGCGGATGCGGCGAAGGCCAATCCTGAACCCACGGCGAAGCGATCCGCGGGGCGGCGCAGCAGAAGGACGGAGGAGAGGGCCGCGGCCCCCAACAGACCGGGGACGATCCAACCATGGCGGGTGGGTAGATCGGCGGCGGTACGGCCCGCTTCCCCGAACAGGCAGAGCAGAACGCCCATGGCCACCAGCGCGATGCCCCAGGCCCGCAGACCCAGAAGGGCCTCCTTCCGCAGACGGGACATGGCGAACGCGGTAAGGGCGATATGCAAACCCGACACGGGGAGCACCAGCGCGACCAGCCCGATCCAAAGGGCCGTGTAGTGGCAGATGGTTCCCCCCGCGCTGGCGAGGATGCCCAACCACCAGAGGGGAACCAGGAAGACCCGCCAGCCGGAAGTGGTCCGGCGGCCGTTGCGTTCGTGTCCGAGCCATTGCAGGCTGGCGCCCGCGGCCAGGAGAAAGGCTCCAGCCAAGGCGAGGATCAAGGACAGGAAAGGCTTCCAGCCGATCCCTAGAGCGTGCACCGGGCCCGCGTTCACCGAGCCTCCGGATAGAGAAGCCGGTAGGTCCAGACGTTCCCCATGCATTTCTTGACGTAATCCCGCGTCTCCCAGTAGGTGATCTCCTCCACCGCCCGCGCGATGGGCAGGGTGTCGAAGGCGGGACTCCAGCGCAACGTGGCGGCCGGCCCCGCGTTGTAGTTGGCCAGGACCAGGGGCAGGCGACCCTTCCAGACCCGTGCCAGGTCCTGGAGATAGGCGATTCCCAGCTTCAGGTTCACCTTCGGGTCGGTGAGGCGGTCGGCGCTGTAGCCCTTCAAGCCGACCTTTCGCGCCATGGCCTTGCCCGTTGAAGGGATGAGTTGCAGCAACCCGACCGCCCCCGCGCCGGAGCGGGCCAGTGGATCGTACCCGCTTTCCTGGCGCATCACCGAATGCACGAAGGCCGCGTCCAGGAGAGTATCTCCTTTCAGCAGCGGTTGGACGTCCGTGAGGTAAGGCATGGGATAGAATTCGCGCAGGACGGATTTCGGCAAGTTCGCGACTTCCTCCGGGGGGAGTCGCCCCAACAGCTTGCCCAGTCTCGGACCGGCTTCCCGCTCGAGCCCGAGGGCGCGCATCCAGCGGACCAGGGCGAGCTCCCGTTCCCCGTGGCCCGTGAAGGTCTCCTCGACACGGCGGGAGACTTCGATGGAAAGCCAGTCGTCGCCGATCACTTCGGCGCAAAGGAGGCGGAGCAGGCTCGTGGAATCGGCCTTGACCATGGCGATCGGCCTTCCCCCGGGCCAGAGGAAGGAACCGGTGTCGGGCACCCTCCTCAGGGAATCCGCGTAGAGGGAATCGGTACCCGCCGCGAGGCGGGCGAGATGCCCGTGGAAGGTCCAGGGAGCGGCCTGGGCCAGGGAGAGGAATTCCTTTCGCGCCTGCGGGATCTTCCCTTGGGACTGCAGGGCCTGGGCGTAGAAGTACCAAGCCGATTCGCGCTGGCTCCCCGTGGCGAGCTCGCGACTCACCTTGGAAAGCGCCCGTTCGGCGCGTGGATAGTCTCCCACCCGGTACCAGCAGTAGCCCTCGCGGAAACGGGCCCAGTCCGCGCGTCTTCCGCCACCGGCGCGCACGCGCTCGTAGAAGGCCGAGGCTTCCTCGCATTTTCCCGCGTGTTCTGCGTCCATTCCGGTGCTCCAGAGCCAGTTCTGCGCCTGCGGGTCGGCGGGCCAACGGTGGGCGAATTCCGCGAAGGTGGTCTTGGCGTCGTCTTCCCGCCCGACCCTTTCGAGCCCCTTGGCGAGCCACAGCAGGGCTTGCTCCTCGCGCGGATCCTCGGCCCCGTGCCGGAAAGCGGAGATGGCGGCATTCGCGTCGCCCAGCTCCAACTGGATCCGACCGCGCAGGATCCATTCCGCCGGCGTCGGGGTCCGCCTGACCCTCGACGAATCCAGGATGGCCAAGGCGGAATCGGGTGCCGATGCCAATTCCGCCTGGGCGGTGGCGAGCCGAACGGTCGGGGAACGGACGAAAGCGGTGTCGGACGCGATGCACGAGCGGATCCGGTCCACGTCGGAAAGGGCCGTGTCGGTGGCCAACAGGTCGGACGCGAGACGGTCCACCTCACCCCAGCGGCGCGCCACGACCAGATCCTGGAGCAGCCGGTAGCGGATGCGCTTGCGGGAAGCGGTGCGCAGCCTCCGGCCCAGGAACTCCTGGATGCCGCCAATTTCCGTCGAATCGGCCCTGGCTCCATCCGGATAGCGCATGAGGGCCAGTTGCTCCCGCGCCAGCACCGCGACGGGAGAGGCATCCGTGACGGAGAAGGAGTCCATCACCCAGGCGGCGCGGTTCGCATCGCTCCTTTCCAGCGCCTGGATCCTTCCCCAGGCGGCGAGATCCGCGAGCCCGGGTTCCGCTTGGGCCAAGGCCAGGAATTCCTTCACGGACCGTGCCGGAGCGCTGGAGACATTTGACCAAGCCGACTTGAAAGCCGCCACCTCCGGCAGATCAGAGGCGAAGGAGGGAACGCTCCCGCAACAGGCGACCAGGAGAACCAAGGCGACCAACCGCGGCACCCCCGTTCCCAACATTCGGTCAAAAAACGCCGGACCGGGCGGAGATCCGAGCGAGGGCGATGCGGACGCCTCGACACGGCCCCGAAGGCATTTGCGCCGGGACGATGGATAGAGAGAGGGAGATTCGCCGCCGGTCACCGGATCGAGCGGAGATCCGAGCGAGGGCGATGCAGACGACCCGACACGGCCCCGAAGGCATTTGCGCCGGGACGGTGGATGGAGAGCGGGAGATTCGCCGCCGGTCACCGGATCGAGCGGAGATCCGAGCGAGGGTGATGCAGACG
>DATNIW010000183.1:0-16462 GCA_035604215.1 Fibrobacteria bacterium | reverse complement strand
GTTCCGATCGGCGAGGACCCCGGTGGTCGCGGCACCTGGATCGTGGCCAGCCCGCGCGAAGGACGCACCCACCAGATCCGCGTGCACTGCGAGGCGGGGGGATTTCCGATCGCGGGCGATCTCCTGTACGACGGCAAGGGTTGGGAGGGCTACCTGGAGCGGGCCAGATCCACCGGCTCGTTTCCCGGAGCAGGCGACTCGGAACGCCTTCACCTCCACGCCTGGAAGTTGCGCTTCGCCGACCCCCCTCCGGGGACCCTGCCGCCGGAGTTGTGCTGTGCGCCGCCCGCGGAATGGAAGATTCCGGGGCCAGTCGAACCACCTGCATGAACAGGTTCTCCAGTTCCGCTTCCGCTGCGCAGACTCCTGGTGCGAGTCCGGTTCCAATGAGTTCGGAAAGCTCTCAGGGCAAGGTCACACGCAGCAACTGTCCCTGGGAGCGTGCCAGAACCAGACCGGAAGGTAGTCCAACCAGCGAGACTTCCCCGGTCCCGGTGCGCAGGAGCCGTCCCTTCGAGTCGAACAGCTCAAGACGATCTCCGACGGTCCCGATCACCCGGGTGGCGGTTAGGGAAAGCCTTGCATGGACAGGAGGGCCGGCGGCCAGACCATTCGGAATCGTCCTCGCGATCTTTACCGCGGTGACGGAATAGGAAGGGAGCGACAAGGAAAACGTGCCGGCTGCGACTGCTACGGTCCCTTGCTTGAGGGCGTTCTGAGTGTTGGAGACGAAGGTTTCTCCGGTGAGGTTCGCGAGTTGCAATGTGGTCCCCGTCCCGCTGGAGATGAAGCCCGGAAGGTTGACGGAAACGCTCTGAACGGACTGGTCGCGATTGACCAGGATCACCGTCAGGGAGTCTCCCGGCGCGGAGATGCTCGAATACGCGGAGACCAGGCTGTCCAGGCTCGAGGTCGATTTCACGCGAATGGTTTGGGCGTGGTGGGTGAACAGGTGCAGGACCTCCCACATCCCCGGATACCAGGACCACGGCGTGAAGATCGCGGCGCCATGATCGGCGAAGGTTCCCAGCATGGAGGCGTACCACGTCGCGGTTTCGGATGGATCGCCGCTCACGGAGCCGTCGATCGCGGATTCCGTGGCGCCGACGGAGATCCCGCTTCCTGTGCCGAAATATTTGTCCACCCAGTCCTGGATGCGCTTGAAGAACATCTGGTGCTGCTGATTCCCGTTCCAATTCCCATCGGCGAAGTGGACCCCATTGGCGTTCGGATCCAGGTACGCCGTATCCCAGAACAACCTGAACTGCTGGAGCACTTGCGCCTTGACGGTTGCGGAGAGGTAGAGGTGGACGTCGTAGACGTCCAGCATCCGGACGCCGGTGGAATCCTGGATCTCGGCGAGCCTCTTGATGAGGAACTCCGGCCAACTGTAGGTGGCTCCCTTGTCGGTGACCAGCGAAGCGTTGGGCCATGTGTACCACTGCCATTCGCTGGGCGAAGCCGGCCCCACCAACTTGATGCCGGGATAGAATTTTCGCGCGGCCTTGGCCACGGCGGCCCAGCGCTGGACGCATTCCTCCGCCGTGAGGAGGTGGCCGGTCAGGGGAGTGTCGACGTCGTTGTGGGTTCCGTTCCAGATTTCCACCTCGTTGTCCATTCCCCAATAGCGGAACCGGGTGGAATCCAAACCCAAGCCGCCGGGTCCGAACCAGTGACCCAGGATCGCCGCCGAGGAATCCGCCGGCCAGGGTTGGAGGTATTTGTTCGCATCGCCCATCACCAAGGGGACGCTTCCACCCGCGGGATTGAGGGTCCCTCCACCTGCCAAGTCTTGTCCCACTCCGGACCAGTAGTTCGACTGGTTGTAGGCCCAGTCGTTGAAATTGTTGTTCGTGTTCGAGGCGACCCAGCCCAGGAGCTGGAAACCATAGATGCCTTGGACGGCGGGAAGCTTGGATTGGGTTTCCTGGGCGGAGAAGTCCCAGGACTCGGCGTAGACGTTGTTGTACCAATCGGGGTGGCTCGAGATCTGCTTGCGCCAGTTGTACTTCGTGCAATCGTTGCCACCACTCTCGCGCGCCGACCGCAAGCCCGCCTCGCGGGGGAGGGAGAGCGCGGAGTCCGTGGAAGGATTCGCGGGATTGTCCGATACGCCGCTGCCGTTCTTTCCGTAGATCGCGGGCGAGATGGGTATTTGCCCCGAGTCCGGCTGGACCGTTATCGTGACTGCCGCTCGCGAAAATGCCGACATCCCCAGGACAAGCGCTGTGACCACCTGCTTCATCTGATTTCCCCTCTTCCCCCGATTGGCGTTCCCCATGTAGATAATGGCATTTCGCGCTCCCGTGTGGGTGGAGCCGGGACAACCGGGAAAACCCACACCTGGGGTGGTGGGGTATTCCGTTCGGTCAGGACAGCTTATGTCAAGATTTCGCCCGCGGTCTCTACGCGGTGCAATGGCCCGGCGGACTGAAGCGGGTGGCGCTGCTGGGCATTTGAACCGCGGACAGGGGAGGGGCGTCGAACCCCCTCCGCTCATTCCCGCTCCCTTGCCCTCGCCGAACCCCTAGAACGCCATCACGGGCAGGGTTTGCGCGCCTTGCGCGCTGGTCCAACGCACGAACAGACGCCCCCTGGCCGCGGGAAGGGGCAGGTCCAACGTTCCCTGCGAGGCGTTCCTCGCCACCAGTGGCCGACCCAGGGCGTCCAGGACCTGGATGCGTCCGGCGGCGGGCAGATCCAGATGGATGCCGTTTCCTGTCCACCGGGCGCGCGGGACCGCATTCTTCCTCGGGAGGATGGCGACCTGGGAAGGAGCGGCCGCCCTCAGTTCGACCCAGTTGAGATCGAACTGCCCGATCCAGGACAGGTGCAGGGTGAAGGTGCCGGAGGGGACCTGGACGGAATCCGACGTGATGGTCTGCCAGTCGGAGCTGTTCCCCCAGTTGCCCGTGTTGGGAACCTTGACCGTGGCCAGCAAGGTGGTGCCGATCTTGAGGGCGACCTTCGCGGTGTCCTGGGGCGTCGCAACGCGCATCGCGATCACGGCCTTTTCTTCGCGCGAAGTGGTCAGTTGGACCTCCGCCCAGCTGCCGTTCTGGGAGTAGGAGAGGTAGCTGGCCGTCCCGGAGCCGTTGACGTACATGCCGGAAGTGGGGTCGATCGCCGTGTTCGCATCGGCATAGACGCGCACGGAATCGCCCAAGGAGGTGTCGGGCGGGTCGGGAATGGACGCCTGTCCCGAATCGGGATGGCCGTGGAATTCGAACCAGTCCAGATCCAAGACGTTGGTCCAATCGATCCGGACGGTGATGGGGCCGGCGGGGACCAAGAAGGAATCGGTGCTGATGGTGGCCCAATCGCCCCAGCCCCCCGTGGTGGGGAACGATGTGGTGTTGACCAGGGTTCCGTTGATCTTGACCGTGAATCCGGTGGTGCGGTCGGACGCCACCCGCAGCGACATGCTGACCTTCCGGGCCTGGGGCATGGTCACGTTCCACTGCGCCCAGCTCTTCAGGGCCGAATTGCCCAGGTACAGGCTGTCGGATCCGCTGTTGGTGCTCTTGGTCAAGGCGCTGTCCTTGACGCAGGTCTCGGCTTGGATGCGGCCAGGAAGCAGCGAACTGTCGATGGGCTCGGGGCCGAAGGTGTATTGGGTGTTGCGGGCGCGGATGGCGTCCCGGACGAACCGACCGCTGGGGGTCAGGTCCTTGGTCGTGTCCCAACCTCCCGTGGTGGCGGCGGTGCCCGTCAGGATCGCCGCGGCTTCGGCCTTGTTCTCCACCGACCAGTTGCAGCTAGAGATGCGGTTGGAGTCCATCCAGGCGAGCCATTGGTTGGACGACTCCGTGTAGATCTTGCCGTCGGATCCTCCGTCGTCCAAGGTGGTGCCCCATTCCGTCACGAAGACGGCTTTCCCCCGGGAGAGGGCGGAGTCCCCCTGCCAGCGAAGGGAGTCGCCGTGGGAGCCGGCGTAGAAATGCAAGGTGTAGGCCACGTTCGAGTCCACCACGGGATCCCGGGTGGCTTCGTCCAGGTCCCGGGACCATTCCCGACTGCCCAGCACGATCAGGTTCCGGCTGTGCTTGCGAATGACCGGGATGATGGTGTCTTCGTAGGCCTTGATCTGCGCCCAGGTGTAGTCGTCGGACCAGGGCTCGTTGAAGATCTCGAAGACGACTCCGGGGTTGTCTCCGTAGAGCGTGGACAGCGTGTCGAAATATCCGACCGCGTCCGAGGTGTGCGCCGGTGCGTGGTGGGAGTGCCAATCGATGATGGAGTAGATCCCCCGGTGGGTGGCCTCGTCGACGATGGTCTCCGTTTCCAGCATCCCCGTGTGGATGTCCGCGTGGGAGGCGATCCCGCTCATCGCCCCCGAGGCGTCCACGAAGTCGGCACCCATGGTGGCGCGCAGGATGGAGCAATGGAAGTCGTCCACCAGCCAGTCCACCACCTGGGGGGTCCAGAACTGGCCCATCCAGTTGTTCCAGAAGAAGCTCATCCCCGCGAGTTGGACCGTGTCCCCGCTCTTCTCCCCGATGATCCGATTCCCCTGGGCCAGGAGGCGACCATGGATGTCCACCGGGTTGGCGGCATGCACGCCAGCGGAAAAAATCAGCGAAAAAAGGACGGTGACGGTGGCGCGTCGAAGCATTTGGACTCCGGTGAACGATGATGCGGAGCCCGACCTTCCGACCGGGCATCCATACCATACCTGCGAATCCGAAATTCGTGGGGTGGTTTTCTCCCGTTGGACCCTGGTTCGCGACCGTTGCCAAGCTTGGCAGGAATGGGCAAAAACCTGCGAATTCCTACGGTCCGGACCAGAGCCCGATGTCGCAGTGGGCCCCGTTGGGAAACCCGTGCAGGCTCCACTCCCCGACGCCCAACAGCGGGCTGAAGGGTGACAACGCCCAGGGCCCGGTCCCACGGGGAAGCTCGGGCATCCGCGCGTGCTGCCACCACGGCGCGGCCTCCACCTCGCGGTGTCGTTTCTCCGAGAATTCGCGATCCAGGTCCGACCCGCGCAGGACGGGATCCCTGTTCCAGTTGCCGAAGCCATCGGGAGCCGTGTCGCTGGTCCATCCTCCCAGGCCTTGGGGCCCGCGGACCACGGTTTCGCCTCCGTGTCTCCAAAAACAGGAGGTCTCCACGCGAGCCAGACCCGTTCCCCGAAACCGGATCCCATCCCCGGAGCCGTCCAGGAAAAGGCAGGAGCGCAGGAGGGGGGCGGAGAGTTCGGAAACCACATCGGCCACGGTCGAACGACTGACGATGCTGTGGTAGATCCGCGGTGCGGCTCCATCCAACGCGGCGATTCCGATGCCGCAATCCTCCATCACCGCGTGGCGCATTTCGCCGGAGCCGGCGACGAAGGCCGCAGCGGTCCTCGCGCGACGCAAATCCAGCCACTGGAGGTCCACCGTCCCGTCCTCGGCTTGTTCCACGCGGATCCCTCCCCAGGAGAGACCACGGTCCCCGGCGACGGGCTGGAACAACACCGGGTGGCCAGGCTTGCCACGGACGAAGAACGAGCCCCCGGAGATGGACAAGGTGGTTCCACCCTGGATGCCCGAACTGTCGCTGCAAGTCGGTTCCGCGCTGGCCAGGACCACGGTTCCCGCGGCGAGGCTCAGGACTTGGCCGGGACCCACCACGACGGAACCCGAAATGTGCAGCGGGCCCTGGTCGGGCCACCAATGCAGGTCGTCCACGGGAAGACGACCGCACAGGGGCGAATTGGCCGAACCGGGAGCGTGGCTCGTGTCGGCCCAGCTGGTCCCTTCGCCTCTTGCGGACCCCAGGAGGCTCGCCCACAGCAGGAACCAAAGGGTTGGGACGGACATCTGCATCGCTGGCCAGTCTACCACCTTCTCTCCTTTCGCGATGCGGCCTGGTCCCGGTTTCCAACGGCGATGCGGTTCTATCTTTTTGGAGCTTTTCCACCAGTATCCAATCCACACCACAGAAGGAAGTGTTCCATGGCCATCACCAAGGTCTGGCTCGACGAGACGGAAAACGAATGCACGATGTGCGGCGCCTGCGAAGCGGTGGCCGACACCGTGTTCTCGGTGCCGGAAAAGATGATCGTCAAGAACGGGGTCGACTTCTCCAAGTTCGAGTCCGAGATCAAGGAAGCCGCCGAAGGCTGCCCCGTCGCCACCATCGCCTTCGAGGTCGATGGATCCGGCAAACGCGACAACAACTACTGAAGTTCCGGTTTCCTCCGGGAACCGTCGCCAGGACGGGTGCTGGCCGCATCACATCCGTCTGGTTTTTCCTCTCGATTTAGGACTGGACCGGAACGGATTCGGCGTGGCATACTCCGAGGAATGAACCAGTCCAAGACCGCCAGCTCGGCTTATTTCGCGCTCCCCAAGTTCTCCCGCGGAAACCTGGAAGAGATCATGAAGGACATGCGTCCGCACGAAATTCGCGAGATCGCCCCGGAGATTCCGTTCTTCCCCTTTCCCGACGACACGAAGAGCGACGCGGGATCCTGCAGCTTCCCGGGGCTGGAGTAGAGCGGAGGCGCGAAAAGAGCCTTTGCGTTTGGGTGCGACGGTCCGAATCGGCACGCGTCTTTGTCCTTTCCACAAAACGCGCAGGAAGGAGTGCCCCTTCCAGCGGCCGGAGCGCCCCTAAGTTTGAGCCACGCCGTGTCCCGATCCATTCGAAGGGGAGATTCACCATGACCACCACGAGGATACGCCCAGCCCGGCTTCTCCTGCTCCTGTCCGCGATCGGTGGTGCTTCCGCCGTCCAGGCCCAGACGACGGCGACGGTGACCAATCCCTTCATCTACGCGGATGTCCCGGATCCTTCGATCGTCCAGGTCGGGGGCAAGTACTACATGACGAGCACGACCATGCACTTCTGTCCGGGCGTGCCCGTCATGGAATCCAGCGACCTGGCCCATTGGAAGATCGTCAGCTACGCCTACAACACGCTGGGAAACACGGACCAGTTCAACCTGAACAACGGGAAGAACGCCTACGGAGGAGGATCCTGGGCCAGTAGCCTGCGCTACAAGGCCGGCACCTTCTACATCCTGGTGGGCTCCTTGACTTCCAGCAAGGAGTATCTGTACAGCACCACGGACATCACCACCACCCCATGGAAACTGGTGGGCACGTTCGGCTACTACCACGACGCTTCCCTGCTGCTGGACGACGACGGCAACAACTACATCGTCTACGGAAGCGGCGACATCAAGATCGTCCAGTTGACGTCCGACCTGACCGCGATCAAATCGGGAGGGGTCGCCCAGACCCTCTTCACCAACGCCGCGACGCCCACCGGATCCACCTCGGACCTGGGGGAAGGCTCCCATGTCGAGAAGATCAACGGGTACTACTACATCTTCAACATCTGCTGGCCTTCGGGATGGCCTCGGACGGAAGTCATCCACCGGTCGCAGACCCTGCTCGGAACCTACGCCGGCGAGGTCGGCATGAAGAGCAGCGGCTTCGGCGATGGCGTCGCGCAAGGCAGCGTGGTGCAGATGGCCGACTCGAGCTGGATGGGCTACCTCTTCACCGACCAGGGGTCCCTGGGTCGCAGCCCCTACCTGATCCCCGTGACGTGGTCCGGCAACTGGCCCGTGTTCAACAACGGTACGGTGCCGGCCACGGTCACCGTGCCGTCGACCGCCGGGGCCGCCACGGGCACCGGAGTGGTGTCCTCGGACGACTTCTCCGGGAGCACCATGAAGACGGAATGGCAGTGGAACCACAATGCCGACAACGCCAATTGGTCCCTATCGGCCCGACCGGGGTACTACCGGATCACCACGTCGCGGACGGACGCCAGCATCCTGACCGCGAAGAACACCCTCACCCAGCGTTCGTTCGGGCCCAAGTGCTCCGGTCGGATCGCACTCGACGCGACCGGGCTGATGGACGGGGACATCGCGGGCCTGGCCGCGCTCCAGGACAGCCTCGGGTTCGTGGCCGTCAAGAAGACCGGAACCGCCCTGGCCGTCGTGATGTACGAGGGACCGAACCAGGTGACGAGCGTCGCCCTGGCCCAGAACCGCGTCTACCTGCGGATCGACATGGATTTCACCAACCAGACCGACAAGGCGACCTTCTTCTACAGCCTGGACAGCACCACCTGGAAGTCCATCGGAAACACCCTGTCCATGCACTACACCTTGGGCATGTTCGTGGGGTATCGGTTCTCCCTGTTCGACTACGCGACCAAGACCGCGGGCGGCTACGCCGACTTCGACTGGTACAAGATCGGCGCCAACTCCAGCGACGTGATCGATCTCTACCAGACCACGGCCCTCGGGGCGAAACCCGCGGGTCCGGGGTCGGATGCGGCCCTTTCCCTCGTGCGCGCGGTCTCCAGGTCGGGAAGGTCGATCTCCGTCGAATACCAGCTGGGCCGGGCGGGATCCGTGGATCTCCTCCTGGTGGATTCCCGGGGCTCGATCGTCGGCCGCGTCTCGTCCGGTCTCCAGTCCGCCGGGTCGCACGGGTTGGAGTTCGACGCCACCAAGCTTCCCGAGGGCCGATACATGCTGGTCGGTCGATTGGACGGAACGGTCTTCCAGGCGCGCCCCGTCGCATTGGTGGACTGAAGGCTAGTCCAGGAAGTCCTTGTCCTTGAGCTTCCTGGGCAGGTATTCGTCGGAAGCGAAGGTGATCCCCTTGGCCGACAGCGCCTCCAGTTCCAGCTTCACCTTGGAGCTGAGCATGCGCTGGATCTCGGTCTGCCAGGCCTTCTTCCCCGCGAACCAGGGATAGGCCATGATCTCCTTGGCCCGCGCGATGTCGGTGTCCTCCAGGCGGATGGTGACCTCCTCCGGGATCTGGAACGTCTCCACGTCCTTGCTGGACAGCCCGATGAACTTCGCGTTGGGGATGGCCATGCGCCGGCTTTCGTAGGCCAGCGAGATGGAGCCCTGCTTGACCACCGAGTAGATGTAGTAGCCCCAGGGATCGTTGTCGACGAACACGTAGAGCGGCAGCTTCAGCTCGTTCACCATGCGGTGCATGAGCCTGCGCACGCCGCGCGGAGGCTGTCCTCCGCCGTGGATCAGGATGCAGTGGTGCTGACGCCAGAATTTGTCCTCGTTGAGGCGGCGCCACATGGCGTCCTTCTCCACCAGCAGGATGAACTTGGCCTCGCACTCGCGGAACTGGATGACGTCGGGCTCCACGATGGACGGCACGGACCACCCTCCGGTGCCCATGCGCCGCGCGTCGATGACGTCGCCCCCGTCCACGACCGTGATCTCGCCCACCATGGCCCCCTTGTTGGAGGCGAACAGGTGCAGCTCCTCGCGGAGGCTGTCCAGCGTGACTTCCAGGTCCTCGATGATCGGGTCGGATTCGGCCTGGTCGTCGAAGGTGTTCTCGCGGGTGCCCGAGATCGTGTGCTTGGTCATGTAGTACAGGTCGCGGATGGAGTTGGTCTTCCCCGCGTGCACGAGCCTCTTGCACGCTTCCGCCACCAGGAGCGTCTGCATGAACTTCTTGGACTGGCCCAGGTTGAAGAACTCGCGGGCGGTCTTCCCCTCTCCCATCTCGATGATGCGCTTGACCTCGTTGAAGTTCACGTTGGCGAGAGTGCGCGAGGGGACGTGGAAAAGGGGATCGCTCCCCGCCAAGCCCTGGCTGTGGACGGTCTTGGCCATCTGGACGATCTTCTCGTCCGTGGAGAGCTTTTTCCTGGGAGTGGGGCTCACGGTTCGTCCTCCCCGAAGAGGTTGAGGGTGGTTCCCACCGGCCCGGACGGCTCGTTGTGGACTTCACGCGGCCCGCGCGGCTTGTGGGGTGCGGCGGATTGGATGGGCGAAGCCAGGCTTTCCAGATCGCCTTCCACCAGATCCTCGGGCGCACCGGGACTGGATTCCGTCCCGTCCGACGGTCCATCGGGACCCAGCAACGCGCCCTCCGCGATCTCCTCCATGGTCACAGGCAACCCGTCGGATCCGATCACCAAGGTGCCTTCGATCTCGTCGGGCGCCTCGTGGTGCTTCATGGCCTCCAGCTTCTCCGCGAGCTCGGTCTTCTTGCGAGCCGTTTCCAGCAGCGCGTCCCGGAGCGACGCCCCGTCCTCCAGGGTGATGCTCTGGTAGGCGCGCACCACCTCTTCGATGTAGGCGTTGAAGATGTTGCGCCGCTTGGCCTGGCCCGCCGCCGCCTGCTTGCGCTTCAGGTAGGACCCCAGCTTGCGGCCCGCCTCCTGCAGGGCGAGCTTGAACTCCTTGCGGATCTCGTCGTAGTCGGCGATGGCTTCCTTTGCCTGGTTGGTGAAAGGGACCCACACCGAGGCCATGTGGACCATGATCACCAGCGGCCCCACCGGAAGGGACCCCTTGGATTGCTGGAGACCGTAGGATTTCCACGCCACGTCCATCACCGCCTTGGTGCTGGAGCAGGCGGAGAGCTGGTACTGCAGGGGAACGCGGTTGGCGAAGCGGATCACGCGGGCGGCGCCCTCGGCATCCAGCTTCCCCCCCCAAGCGAGTCCCACCTCGATCTGGAAGGGATTGCCGCGGTAGATGGCGGGCTTTCGCGTGGTGGCGGAGTAGAACTCCGCGCCCAATTCCTTGTGCATCCCCTTGAGCAGGTGTTCGACCCCGATGGGCGCCAGGCAGTCGGTGCGGGGAGGAGGCAGATCCGCGTTCTGGAGCGCCTGGAAGAGCTTTTCCGCTTCGTCCGGATGGAGATCGCCGGGTACGGCGGAAAGCGCGATGCCGGCGGCCTTGCAGACCTGACCGGCGGCATGGGAATTGACCCGCGAGAAGGAGCTGGTGAGGAAGACGCCCATGCTGCGGTGGGGGCTGTCGTGCATGAGCCGGGTGAAGATTCCCAACTCGATCCCGTGGGGGTGCGGCTGGATCTCGACCGGTTCCGGAGGAAGTTCCGTCGCGGCGCGAGGGAAGGTGCGGATGGTGGCGTCGGGGGCGATGAAGGTGAACGAAGCATGGGGATTGGCGATGGCCGTCTGTTCCAGGTACTCGTCCACCGACTGGCGACCCCGGAAGAAGGTCGCCTTCATGGTGATGTCCACCTGCGTCCCCGTGGGTGACCAGGGCCATTCCGCTTCGCGATCCTCCAGGATCACCGGCTCGTTCCGCTTGAGGTCCATCCGCAGTTCGTGGTAGCGGGCCGGCTTGGACTTGAAGGCGCGGCTGGTGATCTGCACGGGTTTTGCCGTGGTGATCTGGCCGTACATCCCGGCGGCGGAGATCCCGATGCCCTGCTGGCCTCGGCTCATGCGCAGGCGGTGGAACTTGGATCCGTACAGCAGCTTCCCGAACACCCGGGGGATCTGGGCCGTGACGATTCCGGGGCCGTTGTCCCGGACGGACATGGTGAAATGGTCTTCCGTGCCCTCCACCTTGCGGATCTCCACGCGGATTTCCGGCAGGATCCGGGCCTCCTCGCAGGCATCCAAGGAGTTGTCCACGGCTTCCTTGACCGCCGTCAGCATGGCCTTGCGGGCATTGTCGAACCCCAGCATGTGGCGGTTCTTGGCGAAGAAGTCGGCGACCGAGATCTCCTGCTGGCGCTTGGCCATGCTCTGGGCGTCTGGAGTAGCGGCGGCCACGATCTCCCTTTCCTGGGTGCGGATGTCGCGAAATGCGATCGTTGCGGAAAAGAGGGCAAACCTATGATAGACTGCACATGCGTGCAAGGGAAGGAATACCCGAATGGTATTCGTCATGAATCATTGTCGAAACGACTTGACTAGAACGGGTCTTGTGATATACTTCCGACCTCGGTATCGGTGGAGACTCATCCCGCCGTGGAGGGTGTATTGATGCGCTCTGGAGACGTCTGCTGGCGGTTCGCCCGCCGGCCCAAACAGGACGAGTTCGAGGATCTGGACGGATCGTTCGGTCCCGGCTTCGAGGAAGACGCCGACGGCGAGGCTTCCGAAGGCAGGGACGACGACGAGGAGAGCCAGGAAATCGATTTCGACGATCCCAACTTCGCCCGAGGCGAGGGGATCTGGAAGAGCTACGCCGAAGATCTGGACATCGAGGAATAGATGAGGCGCGGGGCCATCACCCTCCTGGCCCTGCTTTTCGCGGCTGTGGCATGGACGGGGTGCGCCTCCTCGGCGCGCTCCACGCTGGGCGCCTCGCCCGCCCTCGCTTCCGAGCCGGTGGCGGTGGCGCGCATCCGTCGGCTCCTGGACACCGGAATGCAGCTCCAGGCCCAAGGCCTCTATGCCCAATCGCAGGAAGTGCTTTCCAACGCCATGTCGGACCTGTCCGTACTGGACACCTCCGTTTCGGCCTCCGGAGTCCGCGGCCTCACCCAGCAGGTGCTGGGCGCCATGCGGAGCAACCTCCCCTATTCGCTCGAACCGGACATCGTCGAGGAGCCCGGGGAGGACGAGGAGGACGGCGCCGCGATCCTCGATTCCATCCCCGACACCACGGCCATGGCTCCGCTGGATTCCGCCACCGCGGCCTCCTTGCGCAAGGAGGCGATGGCGGATTCCACCTCCACCTTCGACCTTCCCGTGGAGATCAACGACCTCGTCCTCATGAATCTCCGGGTCTTCAAGGACCAGATTCCCCAGCACTTCGCGCGCTGGCTGGAACGCAAGGGCAGGTGGGAGGGCTACATCACCCAGCAGTTGCAGGCGCACGGGATGCCCAAGGACCTGCTGTACCTCGCCATGGTCGAAAGCGGCTTCAACCCCCACGCCACCAGCCCCGCCGCCGCGGCAGGCATCTGGCAGTTCATACCCGGAACGGGAAGGAAGTTCGGCCTCCGGATCGACCGCTTCGTCGACGAGCGTCGGGACCCCTGGAAGTCCACCCAGGCCGCCATCGTGTATCTCTCGAGCCTCTACCAGGAATTCGGCGACTGGCGTCTGGCCATGGCCGCCTACAACTGCGGCGAGAACTGCGTGGAGCGGGCCATCCGTCGTTCCGGCGTGAACGACTACTGGCGCATCGGCCTTCCCCGCGAGACCCGCAACTACGTTCCCCGGATCTTCGCGGCCGCCATCCTCGCGAAGAATCCCAAGGCACATGGATTCGAGGTCCAGCCCTGGGCACCCGTCCTCGCCGACACCTTCACGGTCCAGGGGGGCTACACCTTCTCCCAGATCGGCCAGGCGCTCGGGGTCCAGGAAGATTCGCTGGGACTCTTGAACCCCGCCTTGGTGCGCGGGACCACCCCCCCGGTCCACGACAACTGGCTTCTCAATCTTCCCCAGGGGACCCGCTCGCGGTTCGCCGACGCCTACGCCTCGCTGGAACCGAGCTTCCAGGCTCCCCAGCCGCAGAGGTACGTGCACAGGGTCCGGCGCAAGGAGACCTTGGCGGGCATCGCGGCGCGTTACGGAGTGAGCGTCTCCGACATCAGACGATGGAACAAGATCCGAGGCCGGAAGGTCCGGGGGGGAAGGACGCTCGTCATCTGGGGCGATTGTCCCGCCGGGTCGGGACTCGCGCTCGCCGAGCCACCCTTGGCGAAGCGGGGAGAGGGGATCCCCGAACCGTCCCACCAGCTTTCGCACAAGATCCGCCGCGGCGAATCCATCGCTTCCATCGCCCGGGTCTACGACGTCACGACGGACGAGCTGAAGGATTGGAACGGACTGTCGGGAGCCAGGCTCCGTCCCGGCCACCGGATCTGGGTCTCCGCTCCCACGGTCGCGGAGCGGGACGCCATCGCCGAGTTGAAGCTGCCCAAGGACACCGCTTCGGAAAAGGTGGTGGCCGGGACCGATGTCCAGGACTCGGCGCCCTCCGTGCAGTCCGCGACCCCGGACGGGCCTTTCCGCCACCGCGTCCAGTGGGGCGAGAGCCTGGACAAGATCGGTCGCCGCTACGGCGTCACCGCCGAACAGATCCGGAAGTGGAACCGCCTGGCCTCGGACCGGGTCGTGCCGGGAACACGGCTCTGGATCGGCGGGGACGATCCGGATGCGCCATCCACCGGACCGGTCGCGAAAACCAAGGTCTCGCAGGCTCGGTTCGCGGCCCGCGGCCCGGAGCAGACCCACATCGTCCGCCAGGGAGAGACGTTGGGCGCGATCGCCGAGCAGTACGCCGTCGCCGCCTCCACCGTCCGGTCCCTCAACCACCTCCGCTCGAGCCGCATCGATGTTGGACAGAAACTGGTCCTTCCGGCGACCGCGGTCGCCCAGGCCGCTCCCGCCACGACGACGCCCCGCTACTCCACGCGGTTCCTGGTAGCCGCCAAGCTCCGCACCGCGTCCTACGTCGTCCGACTCGGGGATTCCCTGTATTCCATCGCCATGGCCCGCGCCACCACCGTGGACACCCTGATGGAGCTCAACGGGCTGACCCGCTCGAAGCTCAAGCCCGGCCAGGTGATCCTGGTCCCCCTGGCTTCGGCGCAATGATCCCATCTCCGGTTCCGAGGCACCCGTGAAGCGCATGTTCCTGCTTTTCCTGTTCGTGGCCGTCGCCGTGGTTTCCTGCGTGGCCGGACGTCGGATGGCGGGGAAGTCGCCCAGCTCCCGGCACATCCAGATCGTGCGCCTGGAAGGGGAGATCGTCGAACCCCGGCGGGTGATCGAGCAATTGGAAGATGCCAGGGAGGATTCCGACGTGCGCGCCGTCGTGCTTCGCGTCGAATCGCCGGGTGGCGCCGTGGGCGCTTCCCAGGAGATCTACCAGGAGCTGCGATCTCTGGACAAGGTGAAGCCCGTGGTCGCCAGCATCGGGAACGTCGGGGCGTCCGGGGGCTACTACTCCGCCTTGGGCGCGCGACGGATCTGGGCGGACCCCGGTTCCCTCACCGGCAGCATCGGCGTGATCACAGAATTCACCGACGTCCACGCGCTCATGGAGAAGATCGGGATCCAGGAGGAAGTGGTCAAGAGCGGCGAGGCGAAGGACGCGGGCAGCCCGTTCCGGCCCCTGACGGATCGGGAGAAGGCGCTGTTCCACACCATGGTCCTGGACGTGTATTCCCAGTTCAGGGGCGCGGTGGCCGAACGTCGGCACGTGGATTCCGCGGCTCTCGACACCCTCGCCGACGGACGGGTTCTGACAGGTCGCCAGGCCTGGAAGGCGAAGCTGATCGACACGCTGGGCACCCTGCTCGACGCCGAAGCCGACGCGAGACTCCTGGGAGGGCTTCCCGCCGCCGCCGCCGCCCAGGAGGAGGCTCCCCGAGTTCCGCTGTGGCGCAAGCTGGTGGATCCGGACGCGGAAGGGCTTTCCCGGTTGCTGCCCAAGGTGGGCAGCCGCGTCGAACTTCTCATGCCCTGAGGCTCTCCATGGGCCTCCGGTGGAGTCCGATCCGGCGCCGTCGGGGCCGGTCGGAGTTGGCTATTTTGATGCGGATGCGTTTTCTTCCTCTCGTCGCCCTGGCCGCGACCCTTTGCTTCGGTTCTTCCTTCACGACCCTGGTGGACAGGTCGGGGGAGTGGGAAGCGGTGTGGCGCGGCGATGCTTGGAAGGTGGTTCCGGCCGGGTCGGGTGCCTGGTCGGCCGAGGTTCGCGGCCTCCCGCAGTCGGAGCACGCCGGGGACCTGGACATCCCGCGTCTGAGGGCGCTCCTGGCCCTGCCGGCGAATTCCTCCTGGCGCCTGGAGATCCTGGGGGACAGTGGACAGATTCTGGCGAAAAGGAGCTGGGCCCGGATCCCCAGGATCGACCCGCGCACCGGGAAGACGTCGCCCGCTCCCGCGACCATCCCTCCGACATCCTCCGAGAAGGTGACGGGATCCGTCCGGATGGTGGCCCTGGACATCCCCCTGGCGGCGCTGGAGTCCGACGGCACGCTTCGGGTGCGGACCCTGCTGCATGTGCGGGTGGGCTGGACGGGAAGCGTCCGTCCCGTGGATGGGACCCCCTGGAGGAACATCGTGGACAATCCCGGAGGGATCCTCCCGCGGATCGCCGGAGCATCGGGTCGCCGGATGGGTGCGGGCCCCGCGAACCTGGGAGGACAGATGCTGGCGATCCAGGTGGGGGACACGGCGCCCTTCTCGACTCGGGAAGACGGGGTGGTGCGCCTGACGGGAGCCCAGATCTACCAGGTGACGGGAGCGGGTCCCGGGAGCGTGAGCTGGTCGAACGTGGCCTTGTACGGCGGCACCGGAGACACCGTTTCGGTCTCGAATCCGGGAACGCCCCCGGCACCCGGACTCCGGCTGCTTCCCCTGCACAGGGTGGACCGCAACGGAGACGGGGTGTTGGATCCGAACGACGAGGTCTGGTTCTGGGCGCGCGGCACCAGCATCTGGAAGGCCGACAGCACCGTGCCCGGGGGCTGGACGTTTTCGATCCACCCCTATGGCGAGACGCGGCGTTACTTCCTGCGTCTGGATGCTCCCCAAGGCTCGCCGGAACTGGGAACACCCCGCGTCCCGTCCAGTCCGCAACCCTTCAGCACCGTCTGGCAGCCGGTCTGGGCCGGATCCCCCAACCAGTTGCTGGACGACCTCTACCAGGAGTCGTCCACGGACCCCAGCACGGGCACGGGCTGGTTCTGGTGGAACGGAGACCTTTCGCCCAGGCTCTCCCCATCCCAGCTCGCCT
>DATNIW010000182.1:0-4862 GCA_035604215.1 Fibrobacteria bacterium | reverse complement strand
CTCGCGCAGGCCCGCGAGCTTCTGCAGGGTGAGCAGGTTGGGATCGCACTCGATGGCGATCTCGGTGTGCGGGGCCAGGCTCCTCCCGCGCAGGAGGTGTTCGATGACACCGGCAAGTTCGCGGACGGGCGCGGCGTTGGGGGTGCCGCCCCCGAAATGGATCTGCGTCACGGGCCGGGAACTGTCCAGGAGGGGAAGGAGCCGATCCATCTCCAGGTGCAGGGCCTGGAAATAGGAGACGACCTCGGATCCGGGTTTCCCGATCTCGGTGGTGCAGCCGCAGAACAGGCACTGCTTGGGGCAGAAGGGGATGTGGACGTAGAAGGAGAGATTCCGGTCGCCGGTGTCGTTGGATCGCTCGAACAGGGAGAGGATCTGGGCCTCTTCCCATCCCGGCTTGAAGTGCGGCGCGGGGGGGTACGAGGTGTAGCGCGGACCGGGGACGTCGTATTTGCGCAGGAAGTCGGCGGTCAGCGTCACGGTTTCGGCCATCGGGGGAAAGATACCCGTCCCGTGTGCGACGCACTCGGAGGAGGTGCCCTACTCCCCGAACAGCCTGGAGAGTCCGGCTCCGTTCACCACGTGCCCTCCGCTCCTCGACGGATGGGGCCGCGACGCTGTCAGGAACCAGGCGCGATGGATCTCCTCCTTCCCGTGTTCGCGCTCGAAGGCCTTGAGACCCCGATCGTCGCCGTCCTTGGTCGCTTCCCTCGCCTTGCATTCCATCGTGACCAGACCTCGCGGCGATTCCACCACGAAATCGACTTCCTGTCCATCCGTCGTACGCCACCAATGGATGGGAGGATTCACGGCGCCGCGGTTGTGGAACCAACCTTGGATCTGCGTGAACGCCCAGGTTTCCCAGATGGCTCCCCAATGGGCCGAGGCGCGCATCTGGGTCGGGGAAGAGATCCCCAGGAGATGGCACAGCAATCCCGTGTCGGCGAGATAGGCCTTGGGTGTGCGGATGATCCGTTTGGTCTCGTTCCGGTACCAGGGCTCCACCGTCGCGGCCAGGCCGGACGTCTCCAGCACGGAATACCAGGAGCGGGCCGTGTTGGGCGAGATTCCGACATCCCGCGCGAGGTCCGCGAAGTTCAGCATCTGGCCGCTGCGCAACGCCAGCACGCGCAGGAAGCGGGCGAAGTCCCGCAGGTTGTGCACGGAGAGCAGGTTGCGCACGTCGCGTTCCAGGTAGGTCGCGACGTAGCTCGGGAACCAAAGGTGCGGAGCTTGGCGATCGCCTGCGTGGAGAGCGGGGAACCCGCCGCGCCACACCAGGTCGAACAGGTCGGCACCGTGCCCGGCATCCTCGAGTTCCTCGCGCGTGAAGCCCCCCAGGTCCAGCAGTCCCACCCGACCGGCGAGCGATTCGGAGACACCTTGCATCAGGCTGAACTTCTGGCTTCCCGTGAGGTACAGTCGGCCCGGCCGACGGTCCCGATCGATCCAGCGTTTGATGTGCCGGAACAGTCCAGGCGCATACTGGACCTCGTCGAGGATGGTGCCGTCGGCGAGTCCCCCCAGGAATTCCTCCGGCGTGGCTTCCGAGGTCTCGGCGAGGATCGGGTCGTCGAGGGTCAGGTACGGTGCACCGGGGAACAGGCTGGTGAGCAGCGTGGTCTTCCCGACTTGGCGCGCACCGGTCACCAAGAGGGCCGGATGGGATTTCGCCAGCTCCATCAGATGGGCTGAAGCCGCTCTATGGATGTTCATTTCTGATAATATGTAATACAATTGCCGATAAACGGAATTTATTGGAGATATCTTGGCCTGTTCTTCCGCACAGGTTCTTCCTCGATCGCAGGTCGAGCGCCCGTTCTGCCGCGCTCAATGCATCAGCGCGAACAGCACCGCCTGGGCGAATCCCACCAGAGCCCCCAGGAAGGCTCCGCTCCATTCGATGAACCCGAATTCCTTCTTCAGCACGGCCAGCAGGAGGAGCTCGACCCGCTCCACGGAAAACCCCTCCACCCGATGTCGAACCAGATCCTTGAAGGAGAGGTTGGACTCCAGGCCATCGCCCACGGCCTTGCCCAGCCGCGGGATCATCCCATCCATCTCCTGGGTGAGAAGCTCCGTCACCTTGTCCTTCATCCCCTGGGTCAGGAACATCCCCACCATCGGGTGGATTCCGGGCAGCCGCTGTTCCACGAACACCTTGGCTTGTTCCCCAGCTGCCTTCCGGAATCCTTCCAGCACCGCCGGATTTTCGAGGGCGGTGCGGATGTCTCCGTGGGACACCAGCTCGTTTTCCACCATCTCCCCGAGCCGGGCCGCGATATCCAGCTTGCGCCGGGGGATGACACCCTGGAAGCGGAGCTTCCCGATCCCCCACGGGTGCCGAGGGTGGAAGAGCATCTTGAGCGCGAGCCAGTTGGTGCCCCACCCGATGAAGGCACCGGTCGCGGTGGGGAGGGTCCATTCGATCATAGGTGCGGGGAAGATACCCTTCACGTTCCGCGAAGGCTCAGAAGTAGTACTTGAGGCCCACCTTCACGTTGATCGGCGGTCCGGGGACCACGTCCATGTCGGTGGTCGCCGGGCCCAGGATGCCCTGGGGATTCCTGATGCGGGTGGTAGTCTCGAATTGGGCCGTGTACCAGCGCGTGTCGGTGAGGTTGCCCAGGTTCAGGAGCACCTCCCAGCGCTTCCAGCGGTACCCGGTGGCGAGGTCCAGGACGGTGAAACCCAGGGCGTGCAGGGAATCGGAGGGGTCCGCGGGACGGGCGTCCAGATGCTGGAAGCGCAGGCTCCCCCAGAGACCGGACGGGTGGCGGATGGAGATGCCTCCCGAGGCCGTGAAGCGCGGGGCCAGAGCGATGGAATTGGAATTGCCCGGATCCGATTCGTAAACGGAGGTGTTGCGGGTGAGGTCCAGGTCGGACCACAGCCAATCCAGGATCTGCCAACGCAGGGAGGCGTCGATCCCCTCCCGGCGGGTGGCGCCCTCAAATTCCGTCCCGCCCGCGTCCCCATCCCAGACCCACTCGCTGTGCAGATCGATGCGCCACAGCGAAGAGGCCAGATCCAACCGGTTCCACAGCTTGGTCCTCACCCCCAACTCGTACCCAACGGCCTTGGTCAACGGGGTTGCGGGATCGGTCGGACTCGTCACCCCCTTGCCGTCGTTGGAATGGAAACCTTGCCCGTAGTTGAGGAACACGTCGGTTTTGGGCCAAGGTGTCAGGACCACGTTGACCTTGGGGCTCCACATCTGGGCGTCGCGGTTTCCCGTGATCGAGGAGTCGCCCTCCTTGTGCAGGTTGTCCACGACGTCGAACCCGAAGTGGTCGCCGCGCAGGCCCGCTTCGGCGTAGAGCCAACGGAAGGGTTGCGCCGACTGCATCGCGTACTCGCTCAGGCTGGCTTCGTCAACGTTCGCGTCCACGTAGTGGCCGACGATGCGGCGGTCCTGGGCGTGGTCCAGATAGCTGTGGATCTGGTCGTCGCGAGCCTCCAAGCCGAAGGTCGTGGCGGTGGGAACCTTCCAGACCGTGTAGTCGTGTCGGTAGTCGGAGTGGAATCCGGCGGTGACCCGGTCGTCCCGCTGGTTGATCTCGTCCCCGTCCACGGTGTCCACGTCGTAGAAGGTGAAGTCGGAAAAGAGCGAGAGCCTGTAGTCGACAAGGTAGGCCGTGGCCCGCAAAGTGTTGTGGGGATCTGGCCGATCGACGTAGTTCAGGGCCGCGCTGAACCGCTGCGAATTGCCGCCTTCCGATGAATCCTCGGATCCGTAGAGGGGGATCCAGCCGGAAGCGACCGCTCGCAGCGGAATCTGTCCGGAGGCGTTCCAGCTCGCCCCGTAGCCCATCAGGGTGATCGCCAGGTAGGAGTTGGCCGTCTGCGACAAGGTGTTCTTGAAGAAGACGTTGAACCTTCGGTTCTTCTCGGGATCCACGAAAGGCCCGTTGCTCTGGTAGTACTCGGTCGCCAAGATCGAGTTGGGCGAGCCGGGCAGGGTGAGCAGGGAGACGGCACGCTCGGTGCCGAACGCCCCGCCGTACAGGTACACTTCGTTCTCGCCCAGCTTGGATCGCGTGGTCATGCTGATGGCGGCGGCGGTGGCGAAGTCGCCGTACTGGATGTCGTAGGGTCCCTTGTCGACCTGCACCTGGTCCACCAGCTCGGGAATGATGAAGTGGAGGTCGGCATATCCCTGACCGTGGGCGTGGCTCGGCTCGTTGACGGGCATGCCGTCGAACCAGACGGCGAGGTCCGTCCCGTGGTCGCAATCGAATCCCCGGATGAAGTACTGGTTGGCCTTGCCCCCGCCGGCGTGCTGTCCGGTGAAAAGGCCCGGCGCCACCTTGACCACGTCGGCCGGATCGCCACCCTGCGTGCGGATGGAGAGATCCTGGTCGGTGAAGGTGGCGCGGCTGAAGGCCGTCATGGGTCGGACCCCGACCACGACCACGTCTTGGCTCTTGTTGGCCGTGAGGATCTTCGAGGTGTCCAGACCATCCTTCGGGGTCGAATTCGCAGCCGCAGCCAAGTTGCCTAGGGTGTCATTGGCGGTCGACGGGGTCACGGAATCCGTCACCATAAGGGAGGGAACGGGTTCCTTCGCGAGAGGCGGAGATACCTTCGCGAACGTCGAGGAAAGGGTGTCCTTGATGGACTTCGCGGGCGCCGCCGTATCCGACGGAGGGGTCCAGGCTGGCGTCACGGTGTTCACCGACGGGTCGCTGCCCATGAAAATGAATCCGGCGTCGTGGGCGTGGGGGCCCGACCACGACCCGGAAAACAGCAGCAGGAACGATGAACGGACAAGAAGCGAAGGAACCGTCCTGCCCTTCGGATTCTTCGGAGAGGGCGATCGCGCTCCGAAACTTCGTGTCCGATTCGACATGAGGCCCCCC
>DATNIW010000181.1:0-10688 GCA_035604215.1 Fibrobacteria bacterium | reverse complement strand
CTTGGCCTTGGGGGCGATGTCGCCCCAGGCGTGTACGTGGGCCATCACGTCGTGGCGGAGCTTCTTCTCGTAGCGTGCGGCGGCCTCGTAGTCGATGCGGCTCGCCGTGGCGCGCAGTTCCTGGATCTGTTCCTCCGTGATGGGGAGCCCCAGCTCCCTCTCCGATTCGGCGAGCCAGATCCACAGCTTCCGCCAGGTTCCGAACTTGAAGGAGGGAGACCAGATCCGCGCCATCTCGGCGCTGGCGTAGCGGGTCTCCAGGACGTTTTCAACAGCGTTTTCATCGAAGGACATATGCGGATCAAAGGTAGCCGCCGGGACGGACGCAAAATTTTGCGTCATTACGGGCCTACGTACCGGGGTGGCGTCTCAATCGGGATCGGTCAGGATCCCGTCGGCGTTTCTGGTGTAGACGAACACGTTGGGGACGGATCCGGGTTTTTGGGAAACCTCCGGGTCCGCGGGCAGGTGGCTGGCCTCCTGCCAGTCCATTTCCGTCGGCTCGGCATCCGTGGCCGGGAGATTCGCGACGGCGGAATCAACGGGAACTGTCCGGAACTCCGGATTGGAGGCACGTGCGTCGCTGACGACCAGCAGCAACGACAATCCCACCAGGGCGACCAGCATGGAGGCCAGGGTGAAGACTCCGACCCTGGAACCGAGATTTTGTTGATGTGTGTTCATTTGTGGTCCACCTCCTGGACGAGAAGGTATACCAGTATTAATTAATTAATGGTATATTATTTAATTAATTAAAATAATAAAAAGGGGTTATTGCTGCTCCCCGGCACCTTGCAACAGGGGTCGCTCCCCGCTCATTTCCTCGAAATTTCCCTGTTTCTGCCCATTTCCTCACCCACTGTGGATGCTAAGAAGGGGCAACCGGAAGGGAGTCAAGTTTGGCCTACAGGGCTTTTTCTGGAGAAATAGTTAGTGTTTTAATGAAAGTTTGTGGGAAGATCGTATATACTGTGCTCAACTTGCAGGGAGGTGCGGTCGTGAAGGTGTTGATCGTCGAGGATGAGCCAAAGATTTCGGAATTTCTCAGTTCGGGCTTGACCGAGGACGGCTTTTCGGTCACGGTCGCCGGGACGGGGGCTCAGGCGAAGACGTTCGCCCAGACCGATTCCTACGCGGCCTACATCATGGACCTGATGCTGCCCGACGCCGACGGCATCGGTCTTTGCCAGAAGTTCCGCGACGACGGCATCACGGCACCCATCCTCATGCTTACGGCGAAGGACGCATTGACGGACAAGGTCAGCGGCCTGTCGGCGGGTGCCGACGACTACCTGACCAAGCCCTTCGAATACGAGGAACTTCTGGCGCGTCTGCGGGCCCTGATCCGCAAGACCCAAGGTTATCCCCGCTCCGCCATCCAGATCTCCGACCTGGTGATCGAACCCAATTCCAGGACCGTCCATCGGGGCGACCAACTCGTCGACCTCTCCAAGAAGGAGTACCAGTTGCTGGAGTACCTCTCCCGCCACCACAATCGCCTGGTCACCCGCGAGATGATCTCCAAATCCGTCTGGAACTGCGACACCACCACCTACACGAACGTCATCGACGTCTTCATCAACTACCTGCGCAAGAAGATCGACAAGGATTCCGAAACCAAGCTGATCCACACCGTCCGCGGCAAGGGGTTCATCCTCAGCGACACGCCTCCCGGCGCGGCGAGCTGACCGTGGCCAAGACCTCCTCCATCAAGACCAACTTGATCCTGGTCTCGGTGGGGATCACCTCGGCCCTCATGTTCGCCCTGTACCTGGGGGCGGCGGGGTGGTACATCGGCGACCAGCGCGAGGGAATGGGAACGGCCGCGGTCCGGAGCACGGGCTTCTTCAAGCCCCTGGACGGCTCCACTCTCCACTTCGTCCTGATCGCGGGCATCTTCTTCCTGGTGTCGGTGGGGATCAGCGGCGTCAGCGCGGTCTTCCTGATGACCCGCATCCTGAAGCCGGTGCGCAAGATGAGCGCCACCATGACCCGCATTTCGGAAGGCAAGCTCAACACGCGGTTGGAGCTGTTGCCCGGAAACGACGAGTTCAGCACCCTGGCGACCACCTTCAACACCGCCTTGGACCGCATCCAGAACGCCGCGCGCTTCCAGGACCAGTTGGTGAGCGATCTGTCCCACCAGCTGCGCACTCCGCTGACCTCCATGCGGGGCATGGTGGAAGTGGCGATGCTGAAGGAGCACAGCAAGGACGAATACCAGGCCATCCTGGAAAGCAACCTGGCGGAGATCGACCGCATCACTTCGCTGGTCAACACCATGCTGTCGCTGGCCAAGTTGGACGGCCATGCCGAGCGCATGAACTACGAGCGCACCGACCTGGTGGGACTCCTGGACGAGACCATCCGCGAGCTCGAACCTCTCTGGGACGCCAAGGCGATCCATTTCCTCTACCGCATCTTCCAGAACCAGGGGATGGTGGAATACCGAGCGGAAGACACCGCAGTACCACAGATCCCCGCCCGCATCGCCAACCTGTTCCTGGTGGACCTGGACAAGTTCCACTTCAAGCAGGCGGTGATCAACATCCTGGACAACGCCTACAAGTACTCGCCCCACGGTGGCCAGATCGGCATCGAGCTGTATCCGGAAATCGTGGGCGAACCGGGGTTCTGCGGCTTCGCGGTCATGAACAACGGCCCCGCCATCGCCACGGCGACCCTCCCCCACATGTTCGCGCGCTTCTTCCAGAACGACATCCTGCACCACCAGTCGGAAGGAAGCCTCTCCGACACCGTATCCGAAAGCGCACGGGGCTTCGGACTGGGCCTGAGCATCTGCCGCCGCATCGTGGAGATGCACCAGGGAAAGATCCGCGCCTTCAATCCGGTGACCGGCGGCGCCGCCTTCGAAATCCTCCTGCCGATCCAGCGCCAAGCAGTCCAGGCGGGCGAGTAAAGCCCAGACCACCAACGGCTTCCGTGGGTTCGCGCGGTTGGTACCTTGGAAAATCCATGATCGATTTCCAGGACATCCGGACCCTTTCCGAACAGACGGCCTTGGACCGCGCCCGAACGGCCCGCAAGGCGCTGGGATCCCGACTGGTCATCCTGGGACACCACTACCAGGCCGACGCCATCGTGGAGATCTCCGACATCACCGGAGACTCCCTGGAGCTTTCGCGCCGGGCCGGCGGACTGGAATCCGAGTTCATCGTGTTCTGCGGCGTGCATTTCATGGCCGAATCCGCCGACATGCTGACCTCCGCGCACCAGAAGGTGATCCTGCCGGACCTGGCCGCCGGATGCTCCATGGCCGACATGGCCACCCACGAGGAGCTGGAAGCCGCGTTGGATTACCTGGAACAGGACTTGGGCCTCTCCATCCTGCCCATCACCTACGTCAACAGTTCCGCGGCGGTGAAGGCCGTGGTGGGCCGCCATGGAGGCGCGGTCTGCACCAGCACCAACGCGCCCAAGGTGGTGACGTGGGCCCTCGCGCAGCCCGGCAAGACGGTCCTCTTCGCTCCCGACCAGCACCTGGGCCGCAACACGTCCTTCCGTCTGGGCATCCCGCTGGAGGCCATGCCCGTGTGGGACCCCAAGGTCCACGACGGCGGCGCCGGGGACGATGCCTATCGCAACGGGAAGGTGATTCTGTGGAAGGGCCACTGCTCGGTCCACACCCGCATGACGAAATCCGACGTGGACCATTGGCGCGCATCGGATCCCGACCGCAAGGTCCTGGTGCATCCGGAATGCGTCTTCGACGTGGTCCAATCCGCCGACCTCGCGGGGTCCACCTCCTTCATCCTGGACACCCTCGAGAAGGCTCCCGCAGGCTCCAAGTGGGCGGTGGGCACGGAGGTGAATCTGGTCGGACGCCTCTCCAAGCTCCATCCGGACAAGGACGTGGTTCCCCTATCGCGCATCCAGTGCCTGTGCAGCACCATGTTCCGGATCGACCCCTGGCACCTCTGTTGGGTCTTGGAGAACCTCGTGGAGGGCACGGTCGTCAACCGGATCACGGTGGATACGGATACGCGCCGCTGGGCAGGCCAGGCCCTGGAGCGGATGCTGGCGCTGTCGTAGGGGCGGTCCGCGACACCCGGCGCGCCGGCGGTAAGTAGGTTGGATGGTCCCACCCAGAAAGCCGCCATCCTTGTCGTCCACCGCGGATCTCGCCTCCAGCCTTTCCTGCCTCCCTCCGCCATCGCCGCGGCGCCTGCGTCTGCGGGTGGTCCCGCCCGCCGAGCGTCATCTGCGCGACGGGCATCCCTGGCTCTACGACACCTCCATCTCCGAGCAGGACGGCGAGGGTTCGCCGGGAGACTTCGCGGTGGTGTTCGACCGAAAGAACCGCTTTCTGTCCATCGGGCTCTACGATCCCGCCTCGCCCATCCGCGTGCGCATGCTGCTCTCCGGCAAACCGGCAGCCATCGACGGCGCCTGGTTTGGCGCCCGCATGGGAGAGGCGGTGGCCCTGCGCGCATCCCTTTCCGCTCCGGACCTGCCCCGCACCGACGGCTACCGGCTGGTCGGTGGGGAGTCGGACGGATTCCCGGGACTCGTCGTGGATCGCTACGCGGACACCCTGGTGGTCAAGCTCTACACCCAGGCTTGGATCCCCCACCTTCCCGTGCTCCTTCCCGCCCTCCTCGAAATCCAGCGCGCCGAGCGCCTGGTGCTGCGGCTCAACCGTTCCATGCGCCGCGAACCGTCCCTCCTGCACGGCCTGACGGACGGACAGATCCTGTTCGGACCGCCGTTGGAGGGCCCGGTGGTCTTCTCGGAGAACGGCCTGCGCTTCGAGGCAGATCCTCTGCACGGTCAGAAGACCGGGTTCTTCCTGGACCAGCGCGACAACCGCTCCCGGGTGGAAGAGCTATCGCGTGGCAGGGAGGTCCTGAACGTGTTCAGCTACACCGGTGGTTTCTCCCTCTACGCGGCCCGGGGCGGGGCGCGGTCGGTGACCTCGGTGGACCTCTCGGCACCCGCAATCGCAGGGGTGGAACGCAATTTCGCCCTGAACATGGATGTCCCCCGTGTCCGATCCTGCCCCCACCATCCGGTGGTCGGGGACGCCTTCGACGTCCTTTCGGGGCTTGCCCAATCCCAGCGCCGCTTCGGGCTGGTGGTCCTGGATCCGCCCATGTTCGCGCAGTCCAAATCCCAGGTGGAACCGGCCCTGGAGGCCTACCGGAGACTCTGCCGGATGGGCCTGGCCGTGTTGGAACCCGGCGGAACGCTGGTCCAGGCCTCGTGTTCGTCGCGGGTTCCCGCCGAGGCGTTCTTCGCCGCAGTGGAAGAGACCGCCAACGAGATGGGGAGGCCGCTGCGGGACATCCAGTGCACCTCCCACGCCGTGGACCACCCGGCCCGTTTCCTGGAGAGCTCCTATCTCAAGTGCCTGTTCGCGACCGCGTAGCGGAGCCATCCTGCAAATCTCTGCAACGCCCGTGGTTCGCCCGGGCAACATCGGGGAGATAGGTTTTCCTCCCATGCGCCAACGGCTCCTGTCCATCCTTCTGATCCTCGCGGCGACGGCACGTCCCTGGGACCTCGCCATCGCCCACATCAACGACATCCATTCCCACCTGGACCCCACCGAACTGCGCCTTTCGCTGGACACCCCCGTTGCCGTGCGATCCGGGGGCGCCGCAAGGCTGGTGCAGGCCATCCGCGTCCTTCGCGAGGAACACCCCGACCTCTTGGTGCTCCACGCCGGAGACGAACTGGTGGGGACGCCTTGGTTCACCCAGTACGACGGACTGGCCGACGCCGCCTTCCTGGACCGGGTGGGGATCGACGCCTTCGTGCCGGGAAACCACGAGTTCGATCGCGGGCCCGAGTTTCTGCGCCGCTTCCTGGATTCCCTTCACGTGCCCGCCGTGGCGGCGAACCTGGACGCCTCCGGGGATTCCTCCCTCGCGGGGAAGATCCTACCCTGCATCGTGGTGGTCCGGTCCGGGCACCGCGTCGGAATCGTGGGGGTGGCCCAGCCCGAGACTCCGGGCATCTCCCGGCCGGGGCCGCGGGTCCGGTTCTCCCGGGCGTCGGCGGTGCGGGCCCGCGTCGATTCCCTGCGCCGCGCGGGCGTGGAGACGATCCTCCTCCTCTCCCACGCCGGGATCGAGGAGGACACCGTTCTCGCGCGCACGGTGCCTGGGATCGCCGCGGTGGTGGGCGGGCATTCCCACACCCGGATGGGACGGAATCTGACGGATGCGGGACTGCGCACGGAGGTGCCGTATCCCGTGGAAATCCACACCGCGGACGGCCGGACGGTTCCCGTGGTGCAGGCCTGGGAGTGGGGAAAGGAAGTCGGGGAGATCGTATTGCACCTGGACGATTCGGGCCGGACCCTCGGTTGGACCGCCTCTCCGTTCCTGCCGCTTTCGGACACCATCTCCCGCGACGACTCCATCCTGCCGCCGGACGAGGCCCGGGCGGTTCGAGAACGGCTCGTCGCCACGGTCGCGGTCCGGTTCTTCCCGCCCGACGCCGCCACGGCCGCCATGCTCTGGCGCCTGGAACGGCCCATCGACAGCCTTCGCCACGCCGTCGTGGCCTTCCTGCCCCGCGAGATCCACCGCGGCGATCCGCTCCTGGGAACGCTGTGCGCGGGGGCTTTGCGCGAAGCGGGGGCTTCCTGGGGCGCGCAAGTGGGGTTGCAGAACGCGGGAGGGATCCGGGACGACCTTCCTGCCGGATCCGTGACGGCGGAGGCGGTGCGCAAGGTGATGCCCTTCGAGAACACCGTGGTGGTGGTCGCCATCACGGGGGCGCAGCTCGCCGCTCTGCACCGGCAGACCCGGGGACGCGGCGACCGCCAACCCGGATGGGACGGCCTGACCGTGCGGGAAGATGGTTCCCTCCAGGTGCGTGGGATGCCCGGCACCCTGCGCGACGCCGATTCGGTCCGCATCGCGACGAACTCGTACCTTGCAGGTGGCGGAGACGGCTGCCGGATCCTGGAAGATGTGGACGGATTCCGTCTGAACACCGGGATCTCCGACGCCGAGGCGTTCTCGAGCCTGCTCGGGAAGGCCTATCCGACGAAGCCCGTCCACGACACCATGGAAACAACGCGAGGAACCAGATGAGCACCCTTTCCGAATCCGAACTCCTGAAGGCCCTTTCCTGGCGCTACGCCACCAAGAAGTTCGACCCCTCCAAGCGGATCCCGGAGGCGACCTGGGAGACCTTGCGCAAGGCCGCGAGCCTGACGGCCTCCTCCTTCGGACTGGAGCCCTACCGTGTGGTCGAGATCCGGGACCCCAAGGTCCGCGCCACCCTGCAGCAGGCGGCCTACAACCAGACCCAGGTGGTCGAGGCCAGCCATTTCATCGTGCTGGCCATCGAAAAGGGCTTCGGGGAAGCGCAGATCGAAGGGTTCCTGCGACGCTCCGTCCGCGACCGCCAGGTCACATTGGAAAGCCTCGCCGGGTACAAGGGTTACATGGAAGGAGCGCTGGTCAAGGGTCCGCGAGCCGCCACGATCGACGCGTGGTCCACGCACCAGGTCTACATCCTCCTGGGCAATCTCCTGACTTCGGCCGCCCTGGCGGGAGTGGACGCGTGCCCCATGGAAGGCATCGACACCGCGAAGTTCGACGAGATCCTGGGCTTGAAGGAAAAGGGCCTGACCTCCGTCGCGGCGGCCGCGTTCGGGTACCGCTCCAGCGAAGACAAATACGCCCAGCTTCCCAAGGTCCGAAAGACCCTGGACGAGCTCTTCCTCACCGTCTGAGATTCGGCTCCCGGTGGCGCGCCTACCGGCGCTCCCTCCGGGCACCGTTCTCAAGTCGTCGCGGAAGCGAAATCGACGCCGGAGACCTTGACGACGGCCTGCCACGCGGCTTCTTGGCTGGCGTGATCGAGAAGGTGTGGGTGGCGCTGGGTCTCCATGGGGCCTGAGAACTTCCCTTGGGCCGAGGCGAAGAATTGCCCCGAGACGTCGGTTCCGAACTCCGACGCCTGGAGGTACCGACGGGCCGCGGTTTCCGGCGTCTGATTCATGCCGGGAATGAGGTTCACGATGGGGATGAACACATACCTCAACAACGGGCCGGCGCTTCGCACCACCTTGGTGTCGGTCGCCCCACCGGGCGAGACAGCGACCACGGCCATGCCGGAGGGCAGCCGGCGCGCCAGCGCCGCGACCCACCAAGCGATGATGAGCTTGGCGTCGGCATACGCATTGTTGGGCACGTATTTCACGTTCGGCCCGTTGCGAATCAGGGCTTCCACGGCCGCGGTTCGGTCACCCCGGTGGACTTTGGCCGCGAAGGCGGGCAGGTCGGTGTATTTGAACATGGGGACGCCCCCTCGGGCCGGCTCCGCACCGGCGATCACAATCCGGGCGTCGGGGCTCAGCAGGTTGGCGCCCAGCAACCCCACGGTCAGTTGATGATGCCCGATCAGCGGGGCCTGGGAAGCCTCGATGCCCGCCGCGGTGAGCACGCGCTCCTTGAAGGGGACCAACCCCGCATTGAGCAACAGGAAATCAATCGGCTTGCCTAGCTTGACCAGCTCGGCAAGGGCCGATTGAACGCTGGACGGCGTGTTCAAATCCAGCTCCAACGGCGTGAAGACCTGGGTCTTGGTCTCGGCAGCGAGTTGAGTGACCGTTTCCTGGACCCGAGCCAGGCTGCGCCCGGTGACGATGACCTGGCGGTAGCCCTGGAGGGCGAGCAATTTGGCTGCCGCAAACCCAAGCCCGGAGGTGGTGCCGGTGACGAGGGCGATCGAATGTTCCATCCGCTGTTCCTTGGTGAAGGTCGAGTCGCGAGGCCCCGCGAGGCCAAGGCTGGCTTGTTAATTTCGAACTGTTCAGTTACAATATAGGGGTGCGAAGGAAGAAGTCAAGGAGTTTTGAACTAAATGTTTCATAATGCCGCCAGGCCGCGTGGACGGCCCCGAAACTTCGACGAGACGGACGCGCTGGAGAAGGCGACCCAGGTGTTCTGGTCGAAAGGCTACGACGGCGTGACGATCGACGATCTCGTCGCCGGGATGGGCGTGGGGCGGCCGAGCCTGTATTCCGTCTTCGGAGACAAGAGGACCTTGTTCCTGCGGGTCCTCAAGGCGTATGCGGAGAAGAAAGGTGCTCTCGCCGTGAAGGCACTCCTCTCGCCGCGCGCTCTTCGCGACTCGCTCACCGGGTTCCTCAGGCACGTCGTCGAAAGCGCGACGGAGAAAGGGTCCGCTCGGGGGTGCCTACTCGAGTGCGTCGCGCCGCTCGTGGACGACGCCGAGGTCCAGGAATTCCTGCAGAACGCTGTCGCTGCCGCGGTGGCGCTGGTGGAAGGTCGTTTCCGGGAGGGGATCGAGGCTGGAGAAATCCCGTCCGACTTTCCTGTGGCCGTGCGCGCAAGCCTGCTGATTGATCTTGCTCGTGGCCTGACCATGCGTGCGCAGATCGGCACCCCGCGCAGGACCCTTCTCAGGGATACCGAGGAAGCGGTCGATTTGGTGCTCCTGCCGCGGCATTGAACGAGGTGCCCGTTGGGCTTTTCCGGGGGAGAAGGCTCTCCCCCGGCCTCCGCCTTCCGCTGCGCGGTGCTTGGGTTGCTTTCAGCGGAATGGCTCGGCCTCCCCTCTCCGGGGGTCTTCATTTTGCGCCTGGCGGCGCGGCTTGGTTTACAGGGCCTGCGCGGCCCTGTACCGCGCCAGGGGCATTCGCACGCCCTCCCATCGGGCGGAGTCCCGATGGGAACCCTGTGGGCCTTTCCCCTGGACCCCACCGCCTTCGCAGGGGATTGTCATCCCCCGCACCCCAGCAGCCAGGGAACGGTTCACGTGGTGGAGGTAATCGTAATTGACAAGAACTGCGCACCGCCCTGCTTGCCTTCGGCAAGATGGGCGGGGTGGTGGTACTGTCTTTTTTAGGGAGGGGTGACTGGCGGGTGGAGTGGTGCCGCGTCAGTCCAACGGCGCCGTTCCCCGATCGACGGTTAGATCAAGTTTTCCCGTTTGATGCCGGTGATGCGGGTGATCACGTCCCAACCCAAGCCTTCCGCCAACATCTTGCGGGCGTCTTCCAGCTTGGTGGCACGAATGCCTTTCTCGATACCCTCTTCGACACCCGCCGTGCGACCGATTTCGATGCCTTCCTGACGCCACCAGTCGATGATTTCCGGCATGTCCCGCTCCTTGAGTCTCTGGTTCAGTTCCCATTGCTGCTCGACATTCAATCTACCCTCGACCACCCAGAAGGCAAACAGCAGTCGCACGCCGTCCGGGTCTTTGGCCCGGAGAAACGCGCCGGCCACGTCCAGCACGGAATCTACGCCTCGGCTTCCACGCATGTTCGGTAGGAAGGATAATGCGACTCGGTTGCACGTGCTCCGATACGCCTGCATGTCCAAGGCCGGGACCTGCACCAATCGCGTTTCGAAGATGAGGTAGGGATACCCGTAAGCGCCGCGCAGGATGGTGTTCTCCAGGTCATGGGGCTTGTCATCGTCCACCAGGGCGATCGGGAGGATTTCATCCTCGGGAAATCGGCGGCACAAGTCCAAGTAGTAGCGGGCCGTTCGGAGCAGATCGAGCTTGGAGGCGGACGACCAGTGTTCAACCAACACGACCAGCAGGCCTGGCCCTTCGGAATAGTGGAAGCGAAGCGCCAAGTCCATGGCTTGGCCAGGACCTGGCTCGGCAGCGTCGTCTTTGGCAACCGCGGCATCGACCACTTCCACGGAACCGGGGCGTCCGCGGGCTTT
>DATNIW010000180.1:0-2503 GCA_035604215.1 Fibrobacteria bacterium | reverse complement strand
CCCGGTGGGCCACCACGACACCATCCGGCGTCTGCGGGCCCGCATGGAGGGCACCGGCCTGCACCTCGCGGGCAACGCCTGGGACGGCATCGGCCTCAACGACTGCGTGGCGGCGGCGCTTCCGCGGGCGAGGGCGCTGCTGAGCTGACAATATCCGTCCTTCGCCTGCATCTCCATCAGAGGATTTGACGGCCCTCCAATCGATTGTGGAAACCGGAAGCCAGCCTTCCGGTTTCCGATTCCCTTCCTGCGGCGGCGAAGAGTAGAATTGGCGCTGGATTCGGGACGGCGGGCTTTCCCGGCCGTGCGTCCCAGCCCAGGGAGACCTCTTCGATGGAGATACGCTTCGCCACCCTCGTCTTGGCGTCCACTCGCGTCCTGGTGCCCATCTCGGCTCTGGTATCCGGCCTGGTCCTGGCGCCAGGATCTGCCTTGTCCCAGGAACGGCCGAACACCGCGACCGTCGCCACGACGCCTTATCTGGCACCGGTGCCGGTCCGCATCCTGCCGGCCCGCCCCGCCGGCGGCTGTCTGGACGCGGCGCAGGCGAAGATCGCCACCGACCGCCTGGGACCGGCGGCTGCCTCCACCGGTGCCTTCGTTCCATCCACCCAGGCCTCGAATCTCCTCAGGCTGCACATGGACCTGAGCGACGGGATCTGTCAGGTGACCGTGGAATTCCAGGGAGACGACCTCCGTCTGGAAGGAAAGCGCCTGCTCGCGCCCGGAGAGACCCTGGAAGGCTCCAAGCGCCTGGAGCAGGCCGTGGAGGAGCTTGCCGGGAACTGGTTCAAGGCCAAGGCGGCCACCTTGACCGTGGTCTCCCAGCCGGCCGGAGCCGGGGTCAGGATGGATGGGCTCCAAGTGGGGAAAGCCCCGGCGATCTTCGTGCATCTCCGGCCGGGAAGCGTGGCGGTACGGGTCGGGCTTCCGGGATACGCCGATGTCTCGGACACGGTCTTCCTCGACGCCGGCTCCTCGCCGCGACGCGATTACACGTTGCGGCGCACGGCCTCCGGCGCAGGGGAAACTTCCTCCGGATTCGCCCGCTCGCGTCCCGGCCAGAGCCTGCCGGACCTTTTCGCGCGGCTCATCCCCTCCAACTTGCCCGAGGGTCGCCAGACCGTGGCCATCTTCCCCTTCCAGGTCCAGGGCTCCTCCTCGCCGCTGGGCTACGATCCCGGTGTCATGGCCGCCGAGTACGGCGTGGCCCGCTACGCCAAGGACCCGCGTTTCATGGTGGTGGAACGCGACGGATTGAATCGGATCCTGCAGGAACAGTCGTTGGGACAGTCCGGCGCCCTGGACGATTCCGGAGCGGTGAAGGCGGGGAAGCTGCTGGCCGCGCGATACATCGTGACGGGAACCGTCCGCATCCAAGGACCGGCGCAGGAATTTTCAGCCCGGATGGTTTCGGTGGAGACCGGGGAAGTGGTCTCGGCCGCGGAGGCCAGCAGCGCGAGCCAGAACCTGGAGGCACTGTACCGCGAGGCGTTGGGCGAAAGGGGCCAAGTCGCGGGTGCGCTCTACCGCAGCGCCGTGGGGCCCGGCTGGGGCCAGTTCTACACCGACCATCCAGTGCAGGGAAGCATCGCCTTGGGAGCGACCGCGGCGGCCTTGGGTTGGGTGGGCTGGACCTGGGTGGATTACGACGGCAAGAACCAGACCCTGGCCAAATTCCGCAACGGGGATCCCTCCACCGTCACCCCGAACGAGACCGTGGATCAATGGGTGGCGGCCGCGGAACACGCCCGGTCGCAAAACAACCGGGCCCTGTCCACGTTCGAGTTCTCCCTGGGGATCCTGGGGGCGGTCTGGGCCGCCAACTTGTTGGACGCGGGAGTTCTGGGCTTCGAGGATTCGCGGAGGATCCGCGCCGAATATTTCACCTGGGCACCCGCGGTGGATCCCACCGGCGACGGTGTCCGGCTGAGCTGGAGGTTCTGACATGCGCACAAGCCGGACGATGGCGATGATCGCCGCGTGCGCGGGAGCGGCGGCCTTGTCGGGAATTTCGCTCTTGGGCTGCGACAGCGACACCACGGCGTTCAGCACGCAGGACGCGTCCAAGTTCCCCGCGTCGGTGTTCGGGCGCATCGCGGATCGCCAAGGCCATCCTTTGACCGGAGCGTTGGTGACGGCCCTCCCCAGCGGCGTCACGACGGTTTCCGGCGATTCGGGGAAATTCCAGATCGGGTTGCCTCCGGGCAGCTACCAGCTCTCCGTGATCAAGGACGACTACCTGGACACCAACCTGACCGATTCCCTGAAGCTCTACCTGCTGTCCAAGGACACCCTGGCGAGACTGGGGCTCGTCTACCGCTACGCGACCATCCAAGGACTCGTGCTGGACTCCGCGGGAGCGATCCCCCAAGGGGGAGCGGGCATCGTTGTGCAGGACCAGACGGTTTCCGCCACGGCCCTCCCCACGGGCTCCTTCAGCCTGGGTCGGATCCAACCGGGATCCGTCCAGGTCTTCGCCGTGGTTCCCGGGCAAGGTTAC
>DATNIW010000179.1:0-35985 GCA_035604215.1 Fibrobacteria bacterium | reverse complement strand
CACCTGGACGTCTACGTGGAGCGCATGCGCCGCGAGTACGGGGTGGAAGTCTCCACCGGCAAGCCCCAGGTGGCCTACCGCGAGGCCATCACCCAGAAGGCCGAATTCAGCTACACCCACAAGAAGCAGACCGGCGGTTCGGGCCAGTTCGCCAAGGTGGGTGGATGGATCGAGCCCATTCCGGTGGAAGAGGCCAAGGACTACGAGTTCGTCGACGACATCGTGGGTGGCGCCATCCCCAAGGAATTCATCGGGTCCTGCGACAAGGGCTTCCAGTCCTGTCTCACGGGCGGCGGGCTCATCGGGTTCCCCATCGTGCGCATCCGCTGCGGCATCAACGACGGCGCCACGCACGCGGTGGACTCGTCCGACAACGCCTTCCAGATCGCGTCCCGCATGGCCTTCCGGGAAACCTACCCGAAGGCCAAGCCGCAGATCCTGGAACCCATCATGAAGGTCCAGATCGACACCCCCACGGAATTCCAGGGGGCCATCATGGGCAATCTGAACGGTCGGCGCGGCGTGATCCTGGGCACCACCGAGGACACCCACTACACCCGCATCGACGTGGAAGTGCCCCTTTCGGAGATGTTCGGCTACGCCACGGAGCTGCGCTCCATGAGCCAGGGCAAGGCCGAGTTCACCATGGAATTCGCGAAGTACGAGCCGGTCCCCAAGATGGTGGGCGAGGAACTGCAGAAGAAGTACGGCGGCGCCAAGCGCCTGGGCTCGGACGAGTAGTTCCTTCCTTCCGGCATCGCTGGATTTCCGGGCGTCCTTCCCAAACCGGGAGGGACGCCCTTTTTCATGGATCCAGGCCTGTCAGAGCCTTTCCAGGACCGCCGCGCCCATGCCCTTGGTGTCCACCACGGCGGCTCCGGGCCAGCGGATGTCTCCGGTGGCGATGCCGTCGTCCAGGACGCGGGTCACCGCCTTCTCGATCCTGGATGCGGAGGCTTCCCGGCCCAGCGCGTGGCGCAGGAGCATGGCTCCGGACAGGATCTGCGCCAGCGGGTTTGCGATCCCCTTGCCCGCGATGTCCGGTGCCGAGCCACCGGAGGGCTCGAACAGTCCGAAGGTCCCCTCGGCGAGGGAGGCGGAGGGCAGCATGCCCAGGGACCCGGTGATGGCTCCGGCCTCGTCGGAGAGGATGTCGCCAAACAGGTTGGGGCAGAGCATCACGTCGAACTGCCGGGGGCTGCGCACCAGTTGCATGGAGCCGTTGTCCACGTACATGTGGGCGAGCTGCACGTCGGGGAACTCCTCCTTGTGCACCCGCGAAACGACCTCGCGCCACAGCACGCTGGCCGCCAGGACGTTGGCCTTGTCGATGGACGTGACGTGGTTGCGTCGGCCTCGCGCCGCCTGGAAGGCGACGCGGGCGATGCGCTCGATCTCGGGAACCGAATAGACCATCGTGTCGAAGGCCTTCAGCGCGGCGCCCTCGCCCTCCCTGCCCTTGGGCTTCCCGAAATACACGTCTCCGGTGAGCTCGCGCACCACCAGGATGTCGAAGCCTTCCCCCACGATGTCCGCCCGGAGCGGGCAGGCCCCGCGCAACGCCTTGTAGACCGTGGCGGGGCGCAGGTTGGCGTAGAGCCCGAAGATCTTGCGCAACGGGAGCAGGGCTCCGCGTTCGGGCTGGAGGTCCGGCGGGAGCGTCTCCCATTTGGGGCCGCCCACCGACCCGAAGAGGATGGCCTCGGAGGCCTTGCAGGTCTCCACGGTGGAATCCGGCAGGGGATGTCCGTGGGCGTCGTAGGCGGCGCCACCCACCAGAGCCGGGCTCCAATCGAAGGAGAACCCGTCGATCCGACCCACCGCTTCCAACACGGAAACGGCCTGAGCCATCACTTCGGGCCCGATGCCGTCCCCTGCGAGCACCGCGATCTTGTGGGTGTGGGACATCGAAGCATCCTTCCTTTGCGGGGCTCGGTGCGCCCGTCATGGTTCGTGGCCGTGGAAAGCGCGGAAAACTAGCCTCCGGGTGCCATCTCCATCGGACTCGCGAATGCATGGAGTATGTCGACGAGTTGCAATAGAACCACGATCCGGAACGTCGGCCCAGGTGAACGAATGAACGATGCCACCCATCCATTGACCGAGTTCTTCCGACGCGAGGGGCGCCGCCTGGTCTCCTTCGTGCGCGGCAGGATCGAGGACAGCGCCGAGCTGGAGGCCGAAGATCTGGTGCAGGACGTGTTCGCGGCCCTGTTCGAGAGGGCCGACCCCTTGGCCGAGGTGGAGAACCTCTCCGCCTACGTCTGGCGCAGTCTGCGGAACCGGGTGATCGACGCGCTGCGCAAACGGCGGCCCACGGTTTCTCTGGACCAACCCCTGGGCGACGAGGATGGATTGGTCCTCGCGGATGTCCTGGCCTCGGACGAACCCGACGCCCTGCAGGAACTGCTCGCCGCCGAGGAGCTCTCGGCGCTCTTCGAGGGCTTGGAAACGCTGGATCCTCGCGAACGCGAGCTCATCCATCGGACCGAATTCGAGGGCCGCACCTTCCGGGAGCTCTCCGAGGAGTGGGAGGTGCCCATCGGCACGCTGCTCTCGCGAAAATCACGCGCGATCCGCAAGCTCGCGGTCGCGATGGACTCCACACATGACCGAACGGAACCCAAAGGAGAACAACCATGAATACTTGCTTCCGCCCCAGCCCCCTCCACATCGTGCGCCGCGTGGCCGGTGGTCTTCTGATCGCCCTCGCGGTGGCCACCTTGTTCGGCTTCATCGTCGAACACCTCTGGAACGCCCTGATGCCGGGCCTGTTCCATCTTCCCCTGCTCACCTGGCTCCAGTCCATCGGGATGGTCCTGCTGGCACGGCTGCTGGTGGGGCATGTGGGCCCCCACCACCACCGGGGCGGCGGCGGCCCGTGGAAGCGCGGTCCGTTCGGCGGCTGGCACGACCGGCACCAGTTCAGGGACTGGTTCGAAGGCGAAGGTCGCGAGGCCTTCCAGGCCTGGAAGGCCAAGGAAGACCAGGCCTGATCTCCACCGGCGACCCTTCCCCCCGGTTCTCGGGGACAGGTCTCGCGGTTGGCTTTTTCCGCCCGTGCCTGCCATCTTATGGTCGCACCTGCGGATCGGTGCGGTGGCTGGTCCGGGGCAACCGAGCGGAAGAACGACAAGGAGTCGGTTCCATGAAGACCTGGAAATGCAATGTCTGCGGGTTCGAATACAGCGAAGAGAGAGGCTTGCCCGAAGAGGGCATCGCTCCCGGAACCCGTTGGGAAGACGTGCCCGAGGACTGGGCCTGCCCCGAGTGCGGCGCGACCAAATCGGAATTCGAGATGATCGAGATCTGACCGGTCAGGTTTCGTCGAGAAGCAGCGGAACCATGTCCAGGTAGTCGCAGCTCGCGAGGGCGTAGCGGACCCCCCGGACCTCTCCCATGAGGTCGCGCGTCGGTCGCGAGAATTCCGCCTTCAGGCTGTGCAGGTGTCCGAAGACGCAGATGCCCGCTCCGGACGTCTCCACCAGGGTGCTGGCCCGGGTGGGCGCCAGGTCGGGGCCGATGGGCGGGTAGTGGGTGAGGCAGATCCGCTTCAGCCAGGGTCGGTTGGGGAGGGCGGCGATGCATCGCTCCAGGCGCCCCAGTTCCCTTTCGTAGATCCTGGTGTTGGAAGCGCGATCGGCTTCCGTACGGGTGTCGGGCCTCTTGTCGGAGAGGCGGTTCCACTGGATCAGATCGTCGCAGCGGATCTCCTCGTGTTCCCACAGACGCGTACCGAACACCAACCAGTCGCCCGCTTCCACGTGGTCTCCCGAAATCGCCCGCAACGAGGGCGGCAGGTCGGCGCGCACTTCGGAGGTCGAATCCCACCATCGTTCGTGGTTGCCGGGCAAAAGGACCTTGGTGCCGGGGAGCCGGTGCAGGAATTCCAGGTCGGTGAGGGCGTCGGAGAGACGGCTGGCCCAGGAGATGTCTCCGGGCAGGAGCACCACGTCCCGATCCGACACGCGTTCCCGCCAGGCGCGCTCGATGCGGGCTTCGTGGTCTCGCCAGACCTCGCCGAAGACGTGCATCGCCTTCTGTGGCGTGGCCAGGGTGAGATGGGGGTCGGACAGTGCCCACAGTCGCATGGACCGGGGAAGATAGGTGGTCGCGAACGCCAAACGCAGCGAGGGCTCGACAGACCGGTCTCTTTTGAGGTATTCTGGGAGGATCTATGGGAGACCGTCCATGAAGTTCCCGTCCCATCCGGCCCTCGTCCTCCTGGTCGCAGGGTTCGTCCTTTCCGTCGCCTGGGCCCAATCGGACCCTTCGGCCGCGATCCATTCCTCCGCGAAGAAGACGAAGAAGCGGCCGGTGCATGTGGCCGAAGTCTCCGACGCCGCCGAGTCGGACTCCCTTCGGCGCGAGGATTCCCTGGCGCGGTTCGCCCCGGTCCGGGTCCTGGATTCCCTCTGGCACCTCGATTCTCTCGGTCGCAAGATCCACCCCCGCCACCGCGATTCCATCGCGACGGTCCGCCTGGATTCGGCGCGCCGCGCCGATTCCCTGGTGGATCTCCAGGTTCGCCGCCGCTCGGATTCCCTGGAAAGGGCGCGGACCTGGTTCGTGGCCAAGCCCCGGGATTTTTCGCAGTCGCCGGATTTCTCGCAGCGCCTCCAATCCCGGCTTTCCCTGGATCTGCGGAAGTCCGGCGTGGTGCGACCCGCACCGGGACTCGACACCAATTCCGGGTTCGACGGCTCCTGGAAGTCGGCCAAGGCTTCGGGTTCCGCCAAGATGCTGTACTCGGCGGTGTATTCGGGAGTCCAGGGCTCCCGCAACGCCATGGGTTGGGTCTTCGACCTGTCCAGCGGACGGAAGATCGATTCCGCGGGGGGCCGGAGCGTGGGCGATGAAGATCGTTCCGCCGACGTCCTGGCGGCCGACCTGCTCCGCGCTCTCCTGCCTTCGGCGACGGATTCCGTCTGCCGGTCCGATTCCCTGGCCATGGCGCGCATGGGCTGGACCGTGGTGGTGCCCGCGAATCCGTCCATGGACTCCGCTGCGGCGCTCCTCGTGCAGCGCACGCTGGAAGCCGGCCTGCGCGCCTCGCCTCTCGCGACCACCAGACCCCTGGCCTGGGGCGCCTGCCACGACCTGCGTTGCTTCGATTCGACCGCCGCCGCCTCCGGAATCGATCGGGTCCTGCAGTCCACCTTGTCGCACCCGGCGGACTCCACATGGGAGCTGGCCGTGCGGGTGGTGCGCTCGAAGGACGACAGCGTGGTCGATTCCTTCCGCGTCGCCGCGACGGTTCCGTCCCTGCTGGCGGCGCGGGTCGTTCCCGAACTCCTGCGCATTCCCGGGTCCTGCGTCCGGTCCTGCCCCGCCCGGAGCACCCGCGAGGCATGGAGTTTCGCGGTGTCGGGCGATTCGGGAACCCGGGTGGATCGCGAGGCCCTGTTCGGGAGCCTGAACGCCGCCTTCCGCGGGAGGCAGGACAGGCAATTCCTGCCGTCGGCGACCTCGGTGGGCATTCCCGCCGGATGGGAGTCCTCCGCCCGCGCCTTGGGCGTCCAGCGCCTGGCCGACGCGGCGGTTTCGGGGACCGATTCGCTGCGGACCCTGCGCGTGCGCTTCCTGGACCTTCGCTCGGGCACCGCGGACAGCATCGTCCTGCGTCGTGGGGGACCCTCGAATCGCGTGCTCTCCTGGTTCGCGAGGCACGTCGCGTCGTTCGGCGCACCCGAGGAGCCTTCCTGCGGGAACGCCTGTCGCACCGACTCGCTGCGGATGTTGCGGACCAATTGGGCCGTCGCGCCCGCCGAGGGGCTGGATTCGGCGACGGGCATCCTTTTCTTCGGGCGGCTGGCCGAAGTCCTTCCCCTGCAGAGGACCGCGAGCGTGGTCTCCCTTCCGCGAGGCGTTCCCTGCCCGGATCCCTCCTGCTACGACTCCATCGCTTCCAGCCACCAGGTCGGGAAGATCCTCTGGCCAGTGCTGTCGAGGGGCTCGGACTCGGCCTGGAATCTTTCCGCGAGGGTCTACGACGTCGCCGCCGACGAATGGACGGATTCCGTGCGTCTGCGCGATTCCGGTGCCGCCTCGGGGGCGTTCGCCCGCCTGTCCAGGGGTGTGTGGGATTCCCTGGTCCCCATGTCACGACCTTGCGATTCCTGCGTTTCGCGGGACACCCTGGAGGCCGCGTTGGCCATCGCCACCCCGGCATGGAACGGTGCGCCGGACAGCTTGGCGAAGCTGTTCCGGGACACCCTCGCTCGACTGCTCTCCCGACACGGCGCCTACCAGATCCTGGCTACGGGCCACGTGGATTCCCTGGCCGGCGACATGGATTCCGGTTCGCTGGCGCGGTTGCGTTGCAAGCTGGGCGCGGCCTACCTCCTGCGCACCAGCGCCGCCCTGGAAAAGGACGGATGGCGCGTGAAGGCGACCTTGACGGAGATCGCCACGGGAAGGACCGTGGCCTCGGTGGAAACCTTCGACAAGACCGCCTGGCCGTCCCGGCCCATCGAGCTGTCTCCCTGGATCGCGCATCGCCTCCTGGGCACCGATTCCACCGCGGCGCCGCCACCCAGCCCCCATGCCTGGAGCGTCCCCTGGTTCAAGATCGTTTCCCTGGTCGTGCCCCTGATCCTGGCGGTGGCGTCCGTGGCTTCGCACTGGTGAGACCACCCGGGGGGGTGACAGCTCCCCCCTGAGACGGACCGCTTCCACTTTTGGATGTTCCCCTCTCGGTTTCCACATCGAAACGAAAACGGGGGGGTGATCATGGCGGACAATCCTTTGAAGGTCCTGGGAACGCTGGGACAGTCCATCTGGCTGGACTACATCCGGCGCGATCTGATGGAAAGCGGCGAACTCAAGCGCATGATCGAGGAAGACGGATTGCGGGGGATGACGTCCAACCCGGCCATCTTCGAGAAGGCCATCGCGGAGAGCGACGAATACGAAGCGGAGATCCGGTCCATGGCGCTTCTGGGGAAGGATCCCGACGCCATCTACCAGGCCCTGAGCCTGGAGGACGTGCGCAGCGCCGCGGACGAATTCCGTCCGCTCTGGGACCGCATGGACGGCGGCGACGGCTACGTGAGCCTGGAGGTGAGCCCGCATCTCGCCCACGACGCGGCGGGGACCGTCGAGGAAGGTCGGCGGCTGTGGTCCCAGCTGGACCGGCCCAACGTCTTCATCAAGGTTCCGGCGACGGCCGAGGGCCTGGTGGCCATCCGGCAGCTGATCGACGACGGGATCAGCGTCAACGTGACGCTGCTCTTCGGGATCTCGCGCTACGAGCAGGTGGTGGAAGCCTATCTGTCCGGTCTGGAAGCGCGCGCCTCGCGCGGCGAGCCGGTGAAGCACGTGGCTTCGGTGGCCAGCTTCTTCGTGAGCCGCATCGACGCCCTGGTGGATCCGATGCTGGACAAGATCGCGGCCCAGGGAGGCGAGAAGGCCGCCCTGGCCAAGGCCGCGCAGGGACAGGTGGCCATCGCCAGCGCCAAGGCCGCCTACCAGATCCAGAAGAAGGTCTTCGGGGACGAGCGGTTCGGGAAGCTGGCCGCGCGCGGGGCTCGGATCCAGCGCCTCCTGTGGGCCAGCACCAGCACGAAGAATCCCGCCTACAGCGACGTCAAGTACGTGGAAGCGCTGATCGGTCCGGATACGGTGGACACGGCACCGCCGGAAACCATCGACGCGTACCGGGACCACGGCAACCCAGAGGTGCGCCTGGAGGAGGGGCTCCAGGAGTCCCGAGCGGTCCTGGAACATCTGCCGGAACTGGGGATCCGGATCGACGACGTCGCCATGCAACTGGAGAACGAAGGCGTTGAAAAATTCAAGCAGCCGTTCGACAAGTTGATGGCGACCCTGGCCAAGAGCGCACCCAAGTACGCGTCGCACGCCTAGCGGAAGTTCGGATTCCTCGCGGGGCTGATCAGCCGAGAATGGAAAGGTTCGCCATGCTCGCGACCAGCCGCTTGGTCTCCTTGCCGAAAAGCACATCCAACCGGGCGGCGTTCCCCGAGCCGTGGATCTTGAGGATCTGGCCGTTTCCGAACTTCGGGTGCCGCACCCGCATTCCCTGCTTGTAGGATCCGCCCAGGCTCTGGTTTTCGGCTTCGTAGTCGGGAAAGGAGACCGCATCCACAGGCGACGACTTCCGCGGAGTGGCCTCCGACCAGGGTCCCGAGGTCGAACGGGTGGATGTTCCCGGGCGATCCTGGCTGCGCAGCGATCCGGGGGGGAAGGCCGGCCTGCGCGCCGGGGAGCGGAATCCGGAAGGCCCCAGCGGGCGCCTCGGGGAATCGTCGTTCTCCAGGTCCCCGCCCGCGAACAAGCCGCCGCGCGGTGAACCGAGCTCGAAGACCACCGCGTCCAGGTCCATCTCGTCCAGGAATCGGCTGGGGATGCAGGCATCCCGGATTCCGAAACGGGTCCGGACCCTGGCGTTCAGGATGTGCAGCTTCTTGCGGGCTCGGGTGGTGCCCACGTAGAACAGTCGGCGTTCCTCCTCCAGGGCTTCGGGGCCGCCTTCCTGGCGGAGCAACGGAAACAGGCCCTCTTCGCATCCTGCCAGGCAGACGACGTCGAATTCCAAACCCTTGGAATTGTGCAGGGTCATGAGGACCGCGGCCTTGCCGCTGGAATCCTTGGAGTCGGCGTCGGAAACCAACGCGACCTCCTCCAGGAAGCCCTTCAGTCCTCCGTCCGGATTGCGTTCGGCGTAGTCGGCGGCGCCGGAGACGAGTTCCTGGAGGTTGGAGAGCCGCTCGTGCGATTCGTCGGTGCCTTCGGCTTCCAGCGCAGCCTCCAGTCCGGACTCCACCACGGCGCGTTCCACGATGTCGGAAAGACCCACCTCTTCCTTGAGCGCCCACTGCCATTTGCGCAGGATCTGGCCCATCCCGCCGGCCTTGTTCCCGCGCACCCCTTCCGGAGGGGTGTCGCAGAGGGCCTCGACCAGGTCGCCTCCGTGCTTCCATTCCGCCGCCTGGCGGTAGAGGTCCAGGGTCTTTTCCCCGATGCCGCGGCGAGGCGCCTGGGCGGCGCGTTCCAGGGCGCGGAAGTCCTTTGGGTTCACCAGAAGGCGCAGCCAGCCGATCGCGTCCTTGACCTCGGCCCGATCGTAGAACCGGGTGCCCCCGATCATGACGTACGGCACGCCGTCGCGGCGCATTGCCTCTTCCAGGGAACGCGACTGGCTGTTGGTGCGGTAGAGCACGGCGATGGACTTGCCCGAAGCCAAGGCGTCCTTGGCCACGCCCGCGCACCGGCGCGACTCCAGGCCTTCGTCGTCCTCGTTCCAGACGCTCACCGGATCGCCCGCGGGTTCGGCCGTCCAGATCTCCTTCGCCTTGCGGCCCTTGTTGCGGCGGATGACGGATCCCGCCACCTTCAGGATGTTGGCGGTGGAGCGGTAGTTCTGCTCCAGCTTCACCACGTGGGCGCCGGGGTAGTCCTTCTCGAAGTCCAGGATGTTCTGGATGTCGGCGCCGCGCCAGGAGTAGATGGACTGGTCGTCGTCGCCCACCACCATGATGCGCCCGTGGGTGGCCAGCCGCTTCACGATCTGGTACTGCACGGAATTGGTGTCCTGGTACTCGTCGATGAGCACGTACCCGAAGCGCGCTCGCCAGGCTTCCTCGCGTTCGGGGAAGCGGCGGAACAGGTCCAGGACGTTCAGGAGCAGGTCGTCGAAGTCCATGGCGTCGGCGGCCTTCAGGGCCTTGCGGTAGTGCTCGAAGACCTTGGCGGCGTTCTTGGAGACCGGATCGAAGGCGGCGGCGAGGTCCTCGGGGCCCTGGTCCTTGTTCTTGCAGGAGCTGATGATGCGGCGGAACACGTCCGGAGTGGGGGTCTTGATGGAAAGGAGCGCGCAGGCCTCGGCGATCACCTTGCGCTGGTCGTCGTCGTCGTAGATGGTGAAGGCGTCCCCGTAGCCCAGGTATCCCGCGTCCGAACGCAGGATGCGGGCGCAGATGCCGTGGAAGGTGCCCATCCAATGGGGGGCCGACTGCCCCATCAGCTTCTCGGCGCGTTCGCGCATCTCGCGGGCGGCCTTGTTCGTGAAGGTCAAGGCCACGATCTCGCCGGGCCGGCGACCCAGACCCCCGATCAGCCAGGCGATCTTCCAGGTGAGCACCCGGGTCTTTCCCGATCCGGCTCCCGCCAGGATCAGTTGGGGACGGTCGTTCACGAGGACGGCTTCCGCCTGCGCCGGATTGAGTTCGGCGCGGATCCGCTCTTCCAGGGTCATCTCTTCTCCCTCAGGTGTCGGCTTGGGACGCCGCGATCACCTGTTCGATCGTGGTGAGGCCCTGGAGAGCCTTCTCCAGGCCGTCGCGCCGCAGGGTGATCATTCCGTGGGCCTTCGCGTAGTTCTTGATGACGTCCGAACTCTCCCGGCCCAGGACCATGGAGCGCAGGGCCTCGTCGGGAGCCAGGAGTTCGAAGATGCCCATGCGTCCGCGGTAGCCGCTCCCCTGGCAGTTCTTGCAGCCCTTGCCGGCGAAGAACTTGGTGCCGGGGCGGATGCCCACGCGGATGAGGGTGTCGTCGGGATAGATCTTCTCCTCGCGGCACTTGGGACAGATCCTGCGCACCAGCCGCTGGGCCAGCACGCCCTTGACGCAGCTGGAGACCAGAAACGGCTCCAGCCCCATGTCCAGGAGGCGCGTGAAGGCGCCCGCGGAGTCGTTGGTGTGCAGCGTGGAGAACACGAGGTGGCCCGTGAGCGCCGCCTGCACGGCCATTTCGGCGGTTTCCCGGTCGCGCATCTCTCCCAGCATGATGATGTCCGGGTCCTGGCGCAGGATGGCGCGGATGCCGGCGGCGAAGGTGAAGCCCGCGAGGTTGTTGATCTGGCCCTGGCTGACGCCCCCGATGTTCATTTCCACCGGGTCTTCCATGGTCACGATGTTGACCTCGGGGGAGAGCACCTTGCGGATGCAGGAGTAGAGCGTGGAGGACTTTCCCGAGCCGGTGGGCCCGGTCACCAGGATGATGCCGTCGGGGAGGTTGATCATTTCCTCGAAGACCTTGTACATGCGCGGCGCGAACCCCATCTTCTCCAGCGCGATGTTGTTCGCGTTGGGATCCAGGATTCGCATCACGATCTTTTCGCTCACTCCACGCTGGCGCAGCATGGTGGGGAACGAACTCACGCGAAGGTCAACTTCCTTCTGGTTGTGGCGGATGGTGAACCGCCCGTCCAGGGGCTTTCTCTTCTCGGCGATGTCCATGCTCGCCAGCACCTTGATGCGGGAGATGATCTGCGACATCAGCTTGGCGGGGATCTGGGGCTTCTCGATGAGGTCGCCGTCCACGCGGTAGCGCAGGCGGAGGCTGTTCTCCTGAGGCTCCAGGTGGATGTCGGAGGCCCCCAGGGCCACGGCCTCGTTGATGATGATGTTCACGATCTTGACGACCTGGCGGCCTTCCTCGTCGGCGAGCTGTTCCTCTTCGACCTGGTTCTTCACCACGTCGAGTTCCTTGTCGTCGCCGGCCAGCCCCTGGAACATCTCCTGGAGGTTCCCGCCGCTGGCGGAGGCGTAGACGCGGTCGATCGCGGCCACGATCTCCTTCTCCGTGGCGATCATGGGCTCCACGTCGTGGCCGGTCTTGAACTTGATGTGGTCCAAGGTGCGCAGGTTGGTGGGGTCCGCCATGGCCACCGTGAGCACGTTGTCGCGCTCGAAGATGGGGATCACCTTGTAGGAGCGCGCCATGTCCTGGGGCACCAGCTTCACGATGGCCGCATCCAGGTTGATGTTCTCCAGGATCACCCGCTGCACGTCGATCTGCGCCGAGATCACGTCCAGCAGCTTGTTCTCCTCGATGAAGCCCTTCTCCACCAGGATCTTCCCCAGCTGCTTGCCGGACTTCTTCTGCTCCTCCAGCGCCTGGGAGATCTGCTCGTCGGTGATGAAGCCCTGGTCCACCAGGATCTCGCCGATGCGCTTGCGCTGGCCGGAAAGCTCCAACTGCAAGCCGAGCACGCTCTCGAGCGTGTCCTGGGTGATGTGCCCCATCAACACGAGAACCGTCCCCAGGCTGGTGCCGGTCCTCTTGTGCTCCTCCATGGCCTGGTCCAGGATCTCCTGGTTGATCAGGCCTTGGGCGAGGAGGATTTCGCCAATCTTCTTCCTGCGACGTCTCTGGGCCAATGGAATCCCGTGTAAAGTGAGTACACGCAAGTTTAGCATCCGCCGGGCGGGTCCGGTGAGGTTGGCCCCTGTGCATGAGGCCGCGCCGCCAGGCGCAAAAACGATCAGGCGTGGCGCCAGCCGCCAGGCGGGAGCCGTTTGCGCCCTGTGGGGCCGTCGAGCCAGATCCCGCTCCCAGCCTCCACTCGACCGATCTTGCGGACTCCTTCCGGCAGGACAACCCCCGCGGGAACCGCCAGGAGGAGGGAATGGTCCTCTCCGCCGTGCAGGAGCCAATCCATGGGGTCCACGCCCAGTTGCGCCGCGAGATCGGATTGGTCCGCGGTGGGCACCAGACCGGATGTGTCGAGGATCAGGGCCGCCCCGGAGGCGGTCGCGATGTGCGCGGCATCCGAAGAGAGCCCGTCGGAGAGGTCGATGGCGGCGTGGACCGCAAGACCGGACGCTCGGATCGTGGCCTGGGACTCCTGGGGCGGCTGCGGTCGCCGGTGCGCGGAAACCAGGCGGGCCCAGCGGGGGTCTCCGCCCAAGCCGGCCTCCAAGGCGGCGAGTCCGGCGGCGGCAAAGCCGAGCGTTCCCGCCAGCACGAGCCGATCCCCGGGTCGGGCTCCGGAGCGCTTCCAAGGATTCGGGGAGAGCAGCGTTCCCAGCAGGGAGAGGCTCACGAACCCCGGACCGCAGCAGCGGACGGTGTCGCCGCCCACCAAGGAACAACCATAGGCGGTGCAGGCCTCCAGAGCCCCACGAGCCAGACCCGCGAAGATCTCGTCGTCCCAGGCCTCGCCCATCCCGACGGACCACACCGCGGAGTCTGGTGCGCCGCCCATGGCCAGGATGTCGGCGACGTTGGCCGCCACGGCTTTCCAGCCCACGTCCTCGGAGCTGGACCACTCCCACCGGAAGTGGACGCCTTCCGCCAGCGCATCGCAGCAGAGCAGGCGGCTCCCGGGCAGCAGTGCGGCGTCGTCGCCCACTTGCCGGGGATCTCCGCTCCACCCGAAGGCCCGGGCGATCCGGTCGAACTCGGGAGCGCCAGGGTGCGTCAATTCACGTCTCCGGCGGCCTCGGCCACCACGACCCACTTGCGGCCGCGGGAGCGCAGGTAGCACAGGATCGCCGGGTCTCCGGGCAAACCACGCAGGTCGCGCAGGGCCTTTTCGGGAACCACCGCGACCCCGCGCTTCTTCACCGCTCCGCAGGACCGACCCGCCTCGCGCAGCAGGGCCTCCTCCGCACCGGCTTTGAGCGGTCCGTGGGCCAGGACGCGGTAGGACTTCAGCAACCGGGATTCGGAGGCTCCGCCGGTGAGCCAGGACGTGGTCCCGTCCAACAGGTGCAAGCGTCGGTCGCGCCCGAAGGCCGCGAACAGATGGCTGCGGACCATCGCCTTCACCGGCTCGTGGATCCAGGCACCCGGTTCTTCGGCGGGCTCTTCCCCGAAGGCGTCCTGGGCGTCGGCAAGGGTTCCGGCGTACTCCTCCCATTCTCCATTTCGCCGCTCCGCCACGGACAACCGGCCGGAAATTCCCAGTTCCCCCGTCCACAGCACCTGCTCTCGGAGCTCGTCGGAGACCCCGAGGAACTGGAGTTCCCCCTCGATGTCCAGGAACCCCTGGGGCGCTCCCGTGGGGAGCTTCACCGCCCCGCCCCGGAACCGGGAGGCGATTTGACGGATTCCGTTGGGATCGGGGCTCAATCCCTTGTTGTCCCAACGCTCCTCCCCGTCTTCCGACCCACTCTTGGCGCGGCGGTCGGGATCCAGGTGGAACGCCTCCGCCGGGAAACCCTCGGGCAGGTCGGGGAGGATGGCCTCCGTGCGCGAAACGGCACGCAGTCCCGAACAGGACAGATTGTGCTCGGACAGCGCCAGGGCGACGGGGTCGCGGTCCACCAGGTGGACCGACAGCCCCGAGGTGGCCAGGGCGATCGCGTCCCCGCCCGCGCCGCAGCACAGGTCCGCGACGGAGCCGATGCCGGCCACGGCGAACCGTTCGGCCTTGAAGGCCGCGACATCCGGACCGCTCGCCTGTTCCAGCAGCTTCTTCGTGAAGAGCATTCCCCGCGCGCCGGGACCGAACTTGCGCAACGCGCGTCGGCGCAGACCCACCTGCTCAAGCACCAGCGCGGAGCGTTCGCGCCCCAGGTCGCGGCGCAGGAGCGTCGCGGCCTCCAAGGGATCTTCCGGAGCGTCGGCGGTCCACCGGTCCAGGACGCCGGCACCTTCGCCGGCCAGCCATTCCAGGTCCGCGAGGTCCATCAGTCGTTGGGGTTCAGGTTCTGCAGGCTCGTGATCATCAGGGCCAGGAAGACCATGAATCCCCCCGCGTACATCATCTGCAGCCGGAGCGGGAGCACGCGATCGGGAAGCTTCTTGAACTGGGAACTGTCCCGGACGGCCTTGGCGGCCGAGTCGGTCCGCGCGAGCGAGTCCGCGAGGCTGGTGGAGGCCCGCGCGATGGAATCGGCGGTGGTCGAGAAGGATTTCCCCTGCAACTGCTGCATCTGGGACTGGCTCGTCCCGGGAGGCAGTGGGACGGAAAACGTCAGGGAAAGGAGCAGGGCCCAGATCAACCGGCCAGCGCCTTCCTCAGGAGATCGTTCACCGAGCCCGGATTGGCCTTGCCCTTGGTCTCCTTCATCACCTGGCCCACGAAGAACCCGAACAGCTTCTCCTTGCCGCCGCGGTAGCCTTCCAGCTCCTTGGGGTTGGCGGCCAGCACCGCCGCGATGGCCGCGTCGATGGCGCCCGTGTCCGTCACCTGCCGCAATCCCTTCTCGTCGACCACCTGGTCCACGGTCCGGCCCGACACCACCATTTCCGCGAAGACGTCCTTGGCGATCTTGCCGTTGATGGTCTTGTCCTCGATGCGCAGGATCAGGTCGGCGATGTGCTCGGGCCCGATGGGCAGCTCCGACACCGTCCTGCCGGTCTCCTTCACCTCGCGCAGGACCTCGCCCATGAACCAGTTGGAGGCCTGCTTGGCGCCGGCTCCCGCCGCCAGGATCCCTTCGTACCAGTCAGCCTGGGCCTTGTCCGCCACGATGACGCGGGCGTCGTATTCCGGCAGGCCCAGCACGTCCACGTAGCGGCGAACCCGGGCCTCCGGCAGCTCCGGCAGGGTGGCGCGGACCTTTTCGACGAATTCCGTCGACACCACCAGGGGAACAAGGTCCGGTTCCGGGAAGTAGCGGTAGTCGTGGGCGTCTTCCTTGGAGCGGAGACTGCGCGTGGTTCCCTTGGCCACGTCGTAGGCGCGGGTCTCCTGGGCCACCACGCCGCCGTTGTCCAGGATCTCGGCCTGGCGGACGATCTCCACCTGGATGGCCTTCTCGATGTTGGAGAAGGAGTTCATGTTCTTGAGCTCCACGCGGTTGCCCAGAGGGGCGTCCTCCCCCTTGCGCAGGGAGACGTTGGCGTCGCACCTGAAGTTGCCTTCCTCCATGTTGCCGTCGCACACGCCCAGGTACTCCACGATCTGCTTGAGCCTCTGCAGGTACAGGATGGCCTCCCCGATGGAGCGCATGTCGGGACCCGTGACGATCTCGCAGAGGGGCGTCCCGCAGCGGTTGGCGTCGAAGAGGCTGTCGGCGCCGCGGTCGTGCAGGAGTTTTCCCGCGTCCTCTTCCATGTGGATGCGGACGATGGAGATGTCCTTGTCGATGGTGTCGGACTTCAGGTGCAGGTGCCCGCCCACGCAGATGGGCCGGTCGTAGATGGGCATGCCGCCGGTCTGGGTGATCTGGTACCCTTTGGGGAGGTCGGGGTAGAAGTAGTTCTTGCGGGTGAACAGGGCGTTTCCGTCGATGGTGCAGCCCAGCGCGTGCCCCAACCGCACGGCGTATTCCACCGCGGTGGCGTTGGGCGTGGGCAGGGTGCCGGGCATCCCCAGGCACACCGGACAGGTGTGCAGGTTGGGATCTTCCCCGAACGACAGTTCGCAACCGCAGAAAAGCTTGGTCCTGGTGGAGAGCTGGGCGTGGACTTCCAGCCCGATGACGAGAGAATAAGCCATGCGGCAAAGATAGCCGCCAGCCCGTTCCCGGCCAGGGAACGCTTCCCTCCCTCCCTGTACCGGAGCGGTGGTCCCCTCCCGGGGCGGGATCTACCTTGGACCCCACTCATGCGGCGTTTCCTCACCATCGCGACCCTGCTGCTGGGCGGGTGCGCTCCGCCCCTGGTCCCGGTCCCCCTGGGCAAGGCCTCTCCGGTTCCTCCCGTGAAGCTCGCCGTGTTCCTGCCCACCGACGCCCGTACCGGGCCCCCGGACCGGGAACTTTCCGACGACGCTCCGGCCGTCGTCCGCGAGGCGCTGGTCCGCGAGTTTCGGAAGCGGGGTTGCCCGTTGGCGAACCTGGACACGTTGGACACCCTGGTCCAGGGAAGCGTGGCCAACGGCGACATCACCTGGGACGAGGCGTCCAAGATCGCGCAACGGGTGGGCGCCGACCTTTCCGTGGTAGGCAGGGTCACCGACTACCGGCGTGGACACCTGCTGGGCCCGAGCACCGCGGTCGGAATCCGTCTGGACGTGGTGGACCCCGACGGCCGCACCTCCTGGACCGTGGTGCACCGCGAGACCGCCGCCCAGGAAGACCCCGCCATCCTGGCCCGCGACGTCTCGCTGAAGGCCGCCCGCGCCCTGGTGGCCGCCTGGGGAGGCTGCCCTTCCAAGTGAATCGGAATCGCTTTCTCCAAGGAGCATCCACATGCGAAAGGTCGTGTTCGGATCCGTGATCGCGCTGGCAGGCTTGGCCTTGGCCGCGGGGAAGGATCCCTTCGCGGGATTTCCTCCGGTTCCGTCCTTTTCGCTGGTGGCGACGGGAATCGGGACGGGCAAGCCTTTGCCGCGCCCCCAATGGTGCGCCTGCAACGGAGAGGGAGGGGACGACCGTTCCCCCGCTCTTCGCTGGAGCGGCGCGCCCAAGACCACGCGCAGCTACGCCGTCACCGTCTTCGATCCCGATGCGCCGGGTGACGGATTCTGGCATTGGGCGGTGGTGGACATCCCCGCCACGGCAGGGCACCTTCCCGAAGGCGCGGGAACCGACCCGTCCCAGCTCCCCAAAGGCGCGTTCGCGTTGCGCAACGGCGCCGGGGACTACGGCTACATGGGTGCGGCCCCGCCTCCCGGGAGCGGCGTGCACCGCTACATCTTCTCCTTGCATGCCCTGGACGTGTCCAGCCTCCGGTTGCCCAAGAACGCCGTGGCCCGGGACATCGCGGCGGCCATGCGGGGCCACGAGATCGCGCGGGCGGTGGTGATACCTGTGGCGGGGGAGTAGATTCTGATCAAATATATTTGGATTTGATCAATAAAATTGATATTTTCCAAATATGGATAGATCCATTGTTGGGCATTTATCCCAGTGGTATCGCCGGGAGGGTCGCAAGCCGCTCCTTCTGCGCGGAGCCAGGCAAGTGGGCAAGACCTGGGCGATACGCGAGTTGGCGAGGTTGGTAGGCGCGCCTTTGGTGGAGATCAACTTCGAACTGCGGCCGGACGCCAAGAAGGCCTTCGCCGACCTGGATCCGGAGAAGATCCTGCGCACCCTCTCCCTCCTGGGATTTCCTTCCGCGACGCCGGGAACCGGGATCCTGTTCCTGGACGAGATCCAGGACTGCCCCGAGGCTATCGCCAGCCTGCGCTATTTCCACGAACTCGCGCCCGGGCTCCATGTGGTGGGATCGGGATCGCTGCTGGAATTCTCCATGGACGACCGGGCGTATCCGATGCCGGTGGGCCGTGTCGAATTCCTGTGGATGCACCCCATGGCGTTTTCCGAATTCCTGCGGGCGCGAGGTGGTTCCGCACTGGCCGACGCCTTGGATTCCTACGACATGGACCTTCCGCTGCCGGAAATCGTCCATCAGAGGGCGATGGACGAACTGCGCGCCTACCTGTTCTGCGGGGGGATGCCGGAGGCGGTGCAGGCCTGGACGAACGCTCCCGACGCGGACGCGTGCCGTCGGATCCACTGGTCCCTGCTGCAGGGGTACCGGCAGGACTTCCGCAAATACGCGCCTCGCGTGAAGGCGGGCTTGGCGGAGTCGCTTTTCCTGAAGGCCCCCGGACTGGTGGGCGGGCGGTTCAAATACGCGCATGTCGATTCCGACGCCCGAGCCGCCGAGGTCAAGGAGGCCGTAGATGCCCTGGAGAAGGCCGGGATCGCCCGACGAGTGCGACACACCTCGGGCCAGGGCCTGCCGCTGTCCGTCGACGAGAACGAACGGATCTCCAAGTTGGTGTTCCTGGACGTGGGGCTTGCGCACGCCTCCCTGGGAATCGATGCGGAACTTGTCCAGAATCCCGACCTGCTGGCCATCCACCGCGGAGCCGTGGCCGAGCAGTTCGTCGCGCAGGAGCTTTTGGCCACGGGTCCTCCCGGCCACCCCGCGGAGCTCCATTTCTGGGTGCGGGAAGCGCGCAACAGCCAGGCCGAGGTCGACTTCCTCGTGGCCGTCGGATCGCAGGTGGTTCCGGTGGAGGTGAAGGCGGGAGCCACGGGGCGCCTCAGGAGCCTGCGGAGTTTCTTGTCGTCCCATCCCGCCAGTCCCTTGGGTGTCCGCCTGCACGCAGGGCCGCCCTTCCGGGAAGCGGACGTCCTGCACCTGCCCCTGTACGCCACCGGAGCGCTGCGCGGGGTGCTGGGCGAGAGGCGGCGAGGGAGATCGCCAACCCCTAATTGACCCCCAGCCTCTTCACGGTCTCCAGTTTTTGTCCGTCGTCGGCCTGGACCGCGATCTTCCACAGGTAGACTCCGGAGGGAACCGGCTCGCCGTCGGAGGCGCGCAGGTTCCAGCGCACCGGCAGGATCCGGCGGCCGTCCCCCGTGGAGGAGAGCTGGTTCAACTGGAAGGCCGAAACGTCCTGGCTCCAGGCGATCACCAGGGTGCCCAGGTTGTCGAAGATGGACACCTGCACGCTCGCCGCGCCCGGAAGAAGCACGTTCACCGAGAGGTCCCCGTCCTCTGCTGTACCCGCCCCCAGGACGGCCTGCGCACGCCCCCCAGCCGCCTGTGCCAGCGCCCGCACGGGATTCGCGGCCAGTTCGTGGGAGATCGGTTGGAACGCGGGGCGCGTCGCCAGGGCTGTGGAACCGTGGATGGTGAACGTGGCGCCGTGGAAGGTCACGTCGTAGTTGTTTCCGGCGCTCAAGGTTCCCAGGCGGATGGGGTAGTCGCCGACGGCTTCGCCGGTGTCGCGGCCCAGGGTTCCCGTCCAGGAATCGCCGCCAACCAGTGCCGTCGCCGACCAGGGCAGGGGTGGATCGGCGTCGTGCATGTTCTTGGAGGTGTCGCGGGCCGTCACGGTGACCGGACGGGGCGAGATGTTCGCGGAGAGACCCGTCGCCTCCACCAGGCTGTAGTTCGTGGACGCCGAGCCGGAGAGGCTCGATCCGGTCACGGTCACGGGTTTGGCGGTCCCCGTGTCCTTGCTCCCGAAGGATGCCGTGCCCAGGGTCAGCGACACGTCGTCGGAACCCACCACGCCCGAGAGCGATGCACCGGTCACGGTGGCGGAGTCCGTCCCGTCGTACACCTTGCCCTGCGCCATCGCTCCGACGATGGTCAAAGACTTCTTGGACACCGTCAGCACCCGCGAAACGGAGGTGGCGGCCGTGTAGGAGGAGTCTCCCGATTGGCTGGCAGTGATCGTGGCCGTGTCCGCCGCCAGCAGATAGGCGGTGTCCTGGGAGATCCGCACCGCCGCGGGATTGCCGCTCGTGTAGGTCACGGTCAGTCCCGAACTCGCTGTGCCTCCCAAGACCAGGAGCGAATCGCCGTAGGTCGGGGACGTCGGGCTCCCGAAGGTGATGGTCTGTGCGGCCATCGGAGTCGCGGCATTCGATGCTGCCGAGGCGGATCCGGCGCCCACGGTGTTGGTGGCCGTCACCGTGAAGGTGTAGGCGGTCCCATTGGACAATCCGGTCACCGTGATCGAGCTGGAACTGCCCGTTCCCACGAGGCCCCCCGGGCTGGATGTGACGGTGTAGCCCGTGATCGAGGTGCCGCCCGAGGAGGCCGGAGCCGTGAAGGTCACGGTGGCCTGTCCGTCGGCCGCCGTGGCGGTCCCGATGGTGGGCGCTCCGGGAACCACGGCCACCACCGAGAAGCTTCGACTCACGGTGGGAGCGGCAGCCCAGGTGCCGTTCCCCGCCTGGTCGGCATTGATCGTGCAGGTGCCCGTGGTCACCGTGGTCAGGGCTCCACCGCTCGTGACGGTGCACACACCGGTGGTGGAGGAGGTGAAGGCGATCGTCAGACCGGAGGTGGAGCTGGCGGGAAGGTTCGGCGTCGCGCCGAAGTTCTCCGTTCCCGGATTGGCGAAGGTGATGGTCTGGGCGGCCTTGGTGGTCGTGAAGGTCGCGTCGCTCCCGGTGCTCGTGCCTGCCGCGCTCGTGGCCTCCACCCGCCAGTGGTAGAGCGTGTTCGGCGAAAGTCCGCTCAAGGCGGCGCTGATCGAGGTGTTGCCCGTGCCCGTGGCCGTGGCCGGACTCGCCACCACCGTGGTGCCGTAGCCGGTGGTGGTGCCGTATTGGACGGAATCCGTCGCAGTGTGGTTGTTCGCGTTCACCGTCCCGGAAACGCTCGCCGTGGACGATCCCACGGAAGAGGAAGTGCCCGTCGTGGCCGTGGGCGGGACGAAGGCCTCCCAGACGATGTTGTCCACGAATGTGTTGAGATCGGCACCCCCGCCCTCGTCCGTGCTGTCGCTGATGGTCACGGAATCGATGTCCATCCAATTGAGCGTGAAGGTGAAGCCTGCCGTGCTGCTTTGCGGATCCACGACCTGCCGGTACGACCGGACGCCGTTGTGGAATCCCCGGAGGATGACGTTGGGGCTGCCCGCGAAGTCGTCCCACAGGAAGATCGATTGGAGATCGAAGGCGGATCGGTCGGAACGGGTGAAGGCCAGGTCGGTGCTGTTGAATCCTCCGTCGTTGGCATCCCAGTTCCGGAAGATTCCTTTCGAACCCCATTGTCCGGAGGCGTCGAAGTAGATCCCCTTGCCGTTGCTGGCGTAATACTTGAATGCTCCCAGCGTGGTTCCGTTGGGAATGACCGTCGCATCGGCGTAGGCATAGCTCTCGAAATTCTCCGTTGTCCATGCCTGGGCCCGGACGCAGAGGCCTCCCACCACGAGAAGGGCCGGCAGGAATCGGGAAGCGAGTCGGTTGGGATTGTTCATGCGTCGTCTCTCCTTGCGCGGAAGTCCGCGAGCCTCAGCGGGAGGCGTTCCGTTCCATCAGCCAATGGGCGCCGTGGTCCTCGACGGTCTCGAATCCCAGATCTCGGTACAGGCGCTCGGCGGGGTTCGTCTTCTCCAGGTGGATCCGGACCGGAATCCCGGCCAGGTCCGACTCTGCCAGAATCCGTTGGATCAGGACCGTGCCGATCCCCCCTCCCCTGAATTCCGGGAGCAGGGCGATGTCGACGATCCGGATCTCGCTCTTTCCACGCCAGGTGCACAGACGCCCGACCGGAGTTCCATCCAGGACCGCGATCTGGAATTCCGCATCCGCGAAATGTTCGCCGTAATGCCGCCTCTGGGCCCGGAACTGCAGGTCGAGGAAGGCGTCCTTCTGCCCTTCGCTCCAGTCCAGGAGCTCCATCTCCCGCTCGCGGGTGGAGTCGAACAGCTCCCGGAGGAACTCCAAGTGGGCATCCGTCTCCGGCTCCAGGCGGATCGCCGCCTCCGTTTCGACCCCGTTCACGCGGCTCTCACGGATGGGGAGGGAACATTCCGGTGGTGGCGATGCAGAAGTTCAGGATCTGGTAGGGCTGGCAGTTCTGGTGTCCGGCGGGACTGGTGGAACCGGAAGCCGTCAAGGCGTTCGCTCCGAGCTGCGCATTGGAAGCGGTGCCCGTGTATGCGGGCTTGGCGGAAGGTTTGCCTCCAGCCACCGTGTTCATTTCCGACACCATCGCCCCCGCGGCGGTGGCCTGCTTGGCGAACCCGGAGACCGCCTCGAAGCCGTGCGAATGGACGGGGAGCTGGTTCTGGGCGAGGACGACCGTGGTGGTTCCCATCGCCTCTCCCAGCGCGTGGTTGGAAAGGCCGGGCCCCTGCCCGCGGTGGAGAGGAGCCCGTCCGCCGAGGTTCGGAAGGGCGAAGGTGGTGGTTCCGTTGCCGCCGTAGGTGGTCCCGAGCAGGGAGAACAACGCGGAGTATTGCTGGATGGGAAGGATCTGTCCGTTGCACGTCAACCAGCCGAAGGGGGCGTAGGTGCAGGCGAAGAGGCGGATTTCGCCGAGGAACGGTTCTGCCATGGTGTTCTCCTTAACCTCTGCTGGGGTAGATGCCGGCGTAGCAGACGATGAAGTTGACGCACAGGGTGGGCATCATGTTGGAATGGGCCTGCCCGCCCGCGTTGGGGACCACGGTTCCCGCGTTCAGCGGGGTCGTGGTCCCCGCCGACTTGGGGGAATACATCAGCGGAGGCGCGACGGCGTTGGCAAGGATCCTGTTCGTGGGATCGGTCGCGGTGGCGTTGGAGGCGATGACGCGGACCCCGTGGGTGTGCGCGGGAACTTGGGCTGCGGAAAGCACTACGGTTTCCGTCCCCGACGGCTGCCCCTGCGTCGCGGGGGCGTGGAGGGGGATCCTGCCGCGCAGGTCCGGGAGGGCGAAGGTGCTGGTCCCGTCCCCGCCGTACGTGGTCCCGAACAGGGTGAAGAGGACTTCGTACTGGCTGATGGACAGGATTTGTCCATCGCATTCGAGCCAGCCTTCCGGGGCGTAGTTCCCGGCGAACATGCGGATCTCGCCGACGTATGGGTCCATGTGCCGTTCTCCCGGTCAGGTTCTGGAGGGAAAGAGCCCTTGCAGGGCGATGCAGAAGTTCAGGGCCAGGCTGGGCTGCGTGTTGGAGTGCCCCGCTCCGGTACCCACCGGATCCAGGCTGGAGGGGTCAAGGGTCCCGGTCTGCGAGGGATCGTCGGAGGCGTAGATGGCGGTCGCGGGTGCCGCGAGGATGTTCCCCGCGGGGAGGGGCTGGTCGGCCGTCTGCTTCGAGACGTCGATCAGGTGGTTGTGCAGGGGGACCTCGGCCGCCAACAGGGCGTGGGTCGCCTCTCCGCCCATGGCGCCCTGGACGCCCTGGATGGTTCCGGCTGGTCCGTTCGCGTGGACGGCGGTCGCCCCGTTCAGGTTCGGCAGACAGAACGTGGTGGTTCCGTTGCCGCCGTAGGTGATCCCCAACAGGGCGAACAAGGCCTGGTTCTGGGCGATCGGCATGACCTGTCCGTTGCAGGGTGCCCAGCCCTTGGGAGCGAAGCCGAATCCGAATGCGCGGATTTCGGATATGTACGGTTCGGCCATGGCGCGGGCTCCTCTCCGGGAAGTGATTGAGTATCAGTCGCAGATCGAATCTTAACCAATCAACGGCCACGAGGCACGGGGTTTTTCCGAATCCTTCCCCGGATGCGCGACTTGAAACAAGGCTCGAGCCCTGCGCCCAGCGAAGCGAAGGCGCCCCGAAAGGCCCGTCAGAAGGACTGAGGCTCGGATCGGAGATGCAGCCGAAGCGCCCGATCCCCGACGGCGTCCGCATCGGGACGCCGAGTGGGTGAGGAAGCGAGGATGCGCTCCGAGACGGGCCTCAGCGCCCGCTGATCTTTTCTTTTTCCTGTGCCAGCGCTTCCGATTCCGGGCCGTAGAGCGTCACCCGGTTGCGGCCGGCCTTCTTGGAGAAGTACATCCCCTTGTCCGCCCCGTCGATGAAGTCCTGCTTCACTCCGGCCATGTCCGGGAAGATGCAGACCCCGATGGAGATGGTGACGCGCAGGATCTTGCCCTCGTGGGGGATGGCCATGGCCTCCACCGCCGCCCGCACCCGTTCGGCGCCCAGCATGGCGCCGGAGGTGTTGCTCTGGGGCATGAGGACCACGAACTCCTCGCCGCCGTAGCGCGCCAACACGTCCGAGGCGCGGATGGCGCTCTGGGCGGCCCGGGCCACCTCCTTCAGCACCAGGTCGCCGATGGCGTGGCCGTAGGTGTCGTTGAAGATCTTGAAGTGGTCGATGTCGAACAGCATCAGCCCGATCTGCTGCCCGTACCGGCTGGCCACTTCGATCTGCTGGTTCAGGAGGCTCTGGAAATGGCGGTGGTTGGGCACCTGCGTGAGGCCGTCGATGGTGGCGAGCTTTTCCATCTCCTGGTACATCCGGGCGCGGGTGAGGGCGCCCGCGGCGATCGAGGCGATGGCCGCCAGGAGTCGGGCGTCGATCTCGGCGTAGGATCCCGCCTTGGCGGTCTCCAAGGTCAGCACCCCGAAGCATTGGCGATCGTCGTTCAGCAACGGTGCAGCCATGGTCTCGCGGCCGCTCCATCCCACCTCCGCGTCCAGCCGGGCCTCGAACACGGGATGCGATCCTTCCACGGCCTCCCGGACCAGCGCCTCCCGACCGGAGCGGAACACCGATCCCACGACGGAATTCGGATCCGTCGCGTCGAAATAGGCGCCCTTGGCCGGCAGCGGGACCGTGCCCGCGACGATCTGGATCTGGGCCATGTTGCGCTGGGGATTCCAGATGCTCACCGCCAGGCGCTCCATCGGGAACAGGTCGCGCAGGGCGGACTCCAGGACCGACAGCAGGTCGTCCGGTTGGAGGTGGCGGGTGAGGCGGGACTGGATCTCGTAGAAGGTGTTGGTGATCGCCGCCTGGCGCTGCACGGCGTTGCGGGCCGACTGGACCGTCACCAGCGCCGAGGCGATCCCGGCGAACCTCTTGAAGTACTGGTAGTGCTCGTCGCTGAAGGCGCGCGGGCTCTTGTGGTCCACCACCAGGAGGGCCTGGAGTTCGCCCGTCTCCTCGTTTCGCACCGGCAACGCCATGAGGGACAGGACCCGTTCCCCTTCCGGGTAGTATTCCGGGGACTCCCCGTAGTTGGCGATGTCGCCGGTGAGAAGCCCCGCGCGGATGGAGTGCCCCACCAGATTCTGACCAGGGGTGATCCGCGCGTCGGGCAGCACGTTCCCCTTGCCGAACTTGGCGTTCAGGACCAGGTCCCCGGTCGCCGGATCGGCCAGGAATCCCAGGGCCGAATAGGCGCGGAAGACCTTGTGCATGAGATGGACCACCGGACCCAGCAGCTTGGACATCTGCTGTCGGGCCTGTTCGTCCTGTTCGGACAGGATGGACCGGGAAAGGACCTGCGAGGCGGAGGGATCGACGTCGTCGAGCCCCGAACCGGGCGGGTCTTCCCACGCGCTGCCCACCCGGGAGCGCGACACGGCCCCGGAGGCGCGGATGTCCGACGGGGGTGGAGGCGGGGGGAGGATGCCGGAGGCCATCGCCCGGGAAAAGGACCCGCTGGAGGAGGCGGCCACCGTCACGGAGGGCGTGCTCGCGGGAGCGTCGGGGGTCGTGGAGGCGTAGGTCAGCCCTCCTCTGCCGCCCGGGGTCGCATCCATCCGGGCCCGGGGGGAGTTCGCCTTCTGGAAGGCGTAGTGGCAGAAAAGGAAAAGGGCACCCCAGAGCACGGCTTGGAGAACCAGGGTTTCGGTCTCCATCGCGGGCATTCGGACGGGTCCCCACATTGCCAGCTTCCCGGCGAGGAAGGGTGCCGCGGCGATTCCGAACGCGGCGGCGACCAGATGCCAGCGGTCGCGCTTGGAACCGGCGATCGGGAGCAACGGCAGCGTCCAGATCCCGAGCGCGACCGGGTACCACAGCGGATCTTCCGGGGTCAACAGGACCTGGGCGAGGATCGCTCCCAAGGCGGAAAGCGCCCCGAAGCATCCCGACCTCCTCAGTTCGGCGCGCAGGAACAAGGCGGAGAATGCCGCAGCCGCGCTCGCCAATCCGAAGACCACCAGGCCCCGCACCCCGGAAATTCCCGGGAGCAGGTGAGATCCCACGAACCATCCCGTCGCTGCCAGAATCCACAGGATGGAGGCCAAGGCCTGAAGGAACACTCCCACTTGGGAAACCTCCCAGATCGTCAAATGTATGTTCGGTTCCCTTTCATACCATTTTCAAGCCTGGACTGCCAAGCGGGAAGGAGCATGGTCGCATCGTGGGATTCCGCAGCATCACTTCCTGGTGGCCACGTTCGAGGCTGCTTCGCCAGGTCCGCAAGGCGCTCGAGTCCACGGTTTCCTCCGCGCCTCCCCCCCGTTCGCTCCTCAACGGTTCGGGAGTGATCCTGGTCCCCGCGGATCCGGTGGAGGCGGCGCTCACCGCGTTGGCCGTTCGGGATTTCTGTCTGCAGCTCTCCTGCCCGGTCCGGCTCGCCGGTCCTCCCCGAAGCCTGCGCTGGATTCCCGACCAGCCCGGAACCTCGCCCATCGAGATTCCGGAGACCCTCGGGGGGCGGACGTTTTCGGAATGGCTCGAGTACCATCGAGCCCACCGCGCCGACTGGTGCCTGCTGGTCTCGCCCCATCCCACCGTGCTCGAAGAGGCTTGCTTGGCTTGGTTGGGCATGGGAACGCGATTCGCCGCCTTCGGGGCCTGCCATTCGAAGGCGGCGAACGTGCTGATCCAGACCGATCCGGAATCCTCCCTGGACACACGCACCCGCCGACTCTTGCGAGTTCTGCAACCCGAACTGCCCGCCCTCCGGAATCGCCCCGCCACCACGACCGGCCCCGTGCTCGTCGAAGTTCCACCCGATCTCCTCGAGAAGGGAGCCAGGTCCCGGGAGTGGATGCGCAGGATCACGGAGATGGCGAACCAGCACCCGATCCTCCTGGCGCACTCCGAGGCCCTGCCCGAATCCATCCACGATCTGGTGCGTTCCTTCGGGCCCAAGGTGGCCTTGGCGCACCTCTCCTCCGCCCACGAGGTGCAGGAACTGGCGAGAAGGACGGGTCGATGGGTGGCATCGCGCACTCCCGCCTCGGCCTTGGCGGCCTTGGAGGGCTGCAATGTCCACCTGGTGGGCCGTTCGCACGGGGCGGACGATTTCCCCCATCCGGAGCGTTTGACGATTTCCGCTAAAATCGACGGGCTCGATCCAGACTCCTTGGTGTAGATTTAGCCGCTCCCGGGATGTAGCTCAGCTGGTAGAGTACCTGCTTTGGGAGCAGGTGGTCGCACGTTCGAATCGTGTCATCCCGACTCCGGTCTCGGGTTTAAATTGAAGCTTTCGTACCAGGCCGGCTCCTCACAGCCCCTTAGGAGATCCCATGGCAGCCAAGGAAGAAGCTCTCGTCCTCAAATACCTCAAGAAGAATCCAGGGACGGAGGCGATGGATGTTGCCTTCGGAACCGACTTGGACGAGGCGATTGTCAAGGAAACGCTCCAACAGCTTCTGTCCAAGCGACAGGTGTTGGTCAAGGTGGACGCCCAGGGGGTGTCCACCTGGGTCGTTGGGGACCCCTCCAAGTCCGCTCCGGTCTCCAGACCCATCGTCGCCTCGGAGTCCACCCCACCCGCCTCGTTCGATCGGCCCGCACCTCCTCCTTCCCGCTCTGTGGACCGAGTCGTGGAAGAGTCGGAACCGAGTTCCGGCGGTACGGGGAAGGGATTCGTGTTCTTCATCGTCCTGCTGTTCGCACTGATTTCGGTGGGGGCCTCCTGGTACTTGGCCGGAATGCAGATCCAGGCGGCGAAGTCGAGCTTCGACCTCCAGCTGAAGACGGCCGAAGATTCCGTGGGCTTCTACAAGATCACCACCAACCAGCAGTTGGACGCCATCCGGCAGGACATCAAGAAGCTCCAGGCACCTCCTGCGCCCGCCCCGGAAGAAAAGGTCTCGAAGAAGGCCGAGAAAAAGTCCAAGAAGGGCAAGAAGCACAAGAAGTGAGAGAGGTCTCCGACTGAATTTTCCGGTCGATTCCCTGAAAGAGCGCCTCGTCGCGGCACACCGCGGCGGGGCGCATCTCGTTTTGAAGGCACCCACGGGATCGGGCAAGAGCACCCGGGTCCCTTTACATCTGCTGGACTCGGGCGCCCCGGGGACGGTCTGGATGGTCGAGCCGCGGCGTCTCGCGGTCCGGACCCTGGCACGGTGGGTGGCGAACGGGATCGGCGAGGAACCAGGAGGCCGGATCGGCTACCAGGTGCGGTTCGACCGCAAAGCCTCCGAACGGACCAAGATTCTCTTCCTGACCCCCGGCGTGGCGCTCCGACTGTGGAGCGATCCCGCGGTCCGCGCCTCGGTCGGTGCGGTGGTGCTGGACGAATTCCACGAACGCGGAGCCGAAGCCGACGCCTTGGCCGCGCTCGTGCTTCGCGACAGGATCGCGGGGAGGGGAGGTCCGTCGCTATGGATCCTCTCGGCCACCATCGACACCTCCACATGGAAGGCTTGGCTCTCCCAAGCCGGCCCGGTGGAGGTCCTGGAAAGCGAAGGGCGGTTGCATCCGGTGGTCGTCTCGCACCATCCTCCCCGCGCTGGCTCGTCCATTCCCGATTCCGTCGCGCTGGCGGTCCGCGAGTTGGTGCGCACCGGACCAGAAGGCGACATCCTCTGCTTCGTGCCCGGGGTGGGGGAGATCCGCCGGACCATCGAGCTCCTTTCCGGGCTTCGTCATCCCTCCTTCGAGCTCCGTGCCCTTCCCTTGCACGCCGAACTGGAGCCCGACGAACAGGACGCAGCCCTGCGACCGGCTCCCCCGGGCTGCTTGAACGTCGTGGTGGCGACCAACGTGGCGGAAACCTCCCTGACCCTCCCCGGTGTGCGGCATGTGGTGGATTCCGGCTATGTCCGTTCCGCTCGCCACGACCCGCTTCGAGGCTTGGACACCCTCTACACCGTGCGGGCCAGCCTCCGGTCGGCCGACCAGCGGGCGGGTCGCGCGGGGCGCGTGGCGGCGGGAACCTGCTGGCGCCTTTGGCAAGAGACCGATCTTCCCCCGGACGACGAGACTCCGGAGATCCTTCGTCTGGACTTGTCGCCGCTTTGGCTCCAACTGTCGGGTCGGGAGGATCCGTCGTCCCTTCCCTGGCCCAGCCCGCCCACGGCCGAACGGGTCGCGGCAGCCCGCGGTTTGCTGGAACGGCTCGGGGCGCTGGACGCCGCCGGTCGCCGAATCGAGATGGGCGACCATCTCTCCGCCCTGCCCGTTTCGCCCCGGACGGCTCGGGTGCTGGTGGAGGCGCGTCGGTTGGGAGGTGCAGTGGCGGCGGTCGATTGGGCCGTCCGAAGGGAATCGAGGGGCGGTGAGGGCGAACGACTCCGGAAGGCCCTGCGCGAATTCATCCGGCCCGCTCCAGTCCGGGAGGTTCCGCTGGGACGCCTGTTGCTGCCCGCGTTCTCGGATCGACTCGCGGTCCGGACGGAGTCCGACCGATGGCGGCTTCCGGATGGACGGGTCGCGGAGGGTACGGGCGAAGGGCGGATCGGGCTCGCTTTGGAGGTTCAGGAGACAGCGAATTCGAAGGGAACCTCGTTGAAACTGCGCGACCTGGAACCCGTCGAGCCCCAATGGGTGGACGATGCGTTCCCCGGGCGCATCGCCAATTCCTTGGAGATCGAATGGGATTCCCGTTCGCGCCGGATTGTGGGCCGCGAAGTCGCCCGGCTGGAAGGCTTGGAACTGTGGTCCAGGTCCGTGGACGACAATCGCTTGCCCAGGCTCCAGGTGGAGGAGAGGCTCGCCGATCTCGTCGAATCGGGTGCGATCCGCTGGAAGTGGGGGCAAGACGAGGACGATTGGGTGGAGCGGACGCGGTTGGTGGCGAAGGTCTTTCCGGAGAAGCGACTCAGTGCCTTTTCCGACGAGGATCTTGCCCTGGTGCGTTCCGCGCTGGTGGAAGGCTGCCTGGCGGGTGCGGGCGTGGAAGGTCGGGAGGTGCTGCCCTTCCTGCGGGAAGTCCAGGGTTCCGAACAGATCGCTTTCGTGGAACGGATGGCACCGCGGCAGGCCACCCTTGCCAGCGGCCGCAAGGCGCGCATCGCCTACCAGAGCGACGGGACCGCACTGGTTTCGGCCCGGATCGGCGACTTCGCTGGAGTCAAGCAGGACTCCATCCGGATCGCCCAGGGCCGCGTGCCCATGCTCTTCGAGATCCTGGCGCCCAACCACCGGCCCGTGCAGCGCACGGCGGACCTGGATGGGTTCTGGGAACGTTCGTACCCCGCCATCAAAGCCGACCTGAAACGGCGCTACCCCCGACATCCCTGGCCCTGAGGACCGGGGAAAACCGTCCCTGGCATAATTCATCAGCCGCTCATCCTGAGGAGCCTCCTGCGAGGATGCGTCTCGAAGGGTGTGCGGTGCCCCCGATGTTGCAGATCCATTTCAGAATTGTTTCAACGGACTGCCTCGTCCTACGTTTGCCGCGCGCTCGAAGCGAGCCCAGGAGGCCCTACCCGAAATGTTCAAGCTGATCCCCACGGACGAAAAGTTCTTCGACATGTTCAGCCAGTCTGCGGCACTCTTCCGCAAGGGGGCCGGAATCCTCCGGGAAATCGCCCAGGACGGATCCACCCTCCGGCAGAACGCCGCGAAGCTGGAGAGGTTGGAGCACGATGCCGACCAGGTCACCCACGAGGTCCTGGTGCGGCTGGATCGGAGTTTCATCACCCCCATCGACCGCGAGGACATCCACCGGCTGGCCCTGGCCTTGGACGACTGCATGGACACCATGGAAGCCGCCGCCGACCACATGGTCCTCTACGGGATCAAGACCATCACCGAGCCGGTCAAGGCGCTTTCCGAACACATCGAGGCCCAGGCCGACCAGATCGTCCAGATGATGCCCCTGGTCAAGTCGCTGAAATGGGATCTGGTGCGTCCCTTCTGCATCGAGATCAACCGGTTGGAGAACGAGGCCGACCGGGTGACCCGGCATGCGCTGGGCGACCTGTTCTCCGGTGGGATGGACACCTTGGACGTGATCCGCTGGAGGGACATCTACAACTTCCTGGAGGGGACCACCGACAAGGCCGAGGATGTCGCCGGCATCGTCGAAGGCATCGTTCTGAAGCACGGCTGACCGACCATGTCATCCACACTCGTCCTGATCGTCGTCCTGGCGCTTTTCTTCGACTACCTCAACGGCATGCACGATGCGGCCAACGCGATCGCGACGGGCATCTCCACCCGCGCCCTCTCGCCGCGCTACGCCGTCCTCATGGCCGCGGCCCTCAACTTCCTGGGAGCCTTCCTCTCCACCGCCGTGGCCAAGACCATCGGAGGAGACATCGCGGACGCCTCCCTGGTGCACTCGTCGACCGTGGCCGTGGCATTGGTGGCGGCCATCCTCTGGAACATCCTCACCTGGGCCAAGGGGATCCCGTCCAGTTCCTCCCACGCCCTGGTGGGGGGGGTGATCGGCGCGGTGGTGGCCTCCAACGGCCTGTCCGCGCTGAAGTACGGAGGGATCCTCCGGATCGTGAAGGCCCTGGTGGTGTCGCCAGCGGTGGGATTCGGACTGGGATTCGCCATCATGGTGGCCCTCATGTGGCTCTTCCGCCGGTCCGCCCCGGGCAAGCTCAATCGCCGGTTCCGGGTGATGCAGTGGTTTTCCGCGGGGTTCCTGGCTCTCTCGCACGGTTCCAACGACGCGCAGAAATCCATGGGCCTCATCGCCATGGCCCTGGTCTCGGCCGGACTGATGGACCCCCACCACATGTACGTCCCCTTGTGGACCAAGATCGCCTGCGCGTTGGCCATGGCGATCGGGACCTCGACGGGCGGTTGGCGGATCATCAAGACCATGGGTTCGAAGATGATCAAGCTGCAGCCCATCAACGGATTCGCGGCCGAGATCGCCTCGTCGGCGGTGATCCTCACCGCCAGCCGATGGGGGCTGCCGGTCTCCACCACCCATTGCATCTCGGGTTCCATCATGGGCGTGGGTTCCTCCAAGCGCCTGAGCGCCGTCCGCTGGGGCGTGGCGCGCCAGATGACCGTGGCCTGGGTCTTCACCATCCCCGCGACCGCATTGGTTGGATATCTGCTCGAAGCCGCATTCCTGCATCTGGGTGGGCGCTGAGCCACAGAGACAGATTGATGGAACGTATAATCGACCATAATTCGAATGTTTTCTGTCCATCCAAGTGCCCAACCTGCCGATGAGGATGGATTGGGGGCCATTTCGTCTCCATGCCATGCCAGGAGCGATCCCCATGAATCCAATCCAAGGCACCCCCCAGAATTCCGTCCAGCCACCGCCTCCGCCAGTGGTGCCGAAAACCGCGGCGGGTCAGGACAGCGCGGCCCACGAGGCCATGGAGACCGCGAGCCAGACCAAGGCCGAGGCCGCAAAAGGCGATCAGCAGGCCACCCGGAAGTTGGCCTTGGCCGCCGCACACGCGCACAAGGCACCGCCGCCTCCGGTCAAGACTCCCACGACGGGGAACAGCGTCAACGTGACGGCTTGAGGCTCCCGGGGTTCTAGAACATCCAGCCCAGGCCCAGGTTGACCCTCTCCTTGGTCGATTCCTTCCGGAACCACTGGTAGTCCGCCTTGACCACGATGGTGGAGATGGGCTTGAAGGACGCTCCCGCGGTCAGGACCTGGTCGGCGTCGGCAGGATCGGCCGCGAATCCGTCGGGCATCCGCAACTCGGCGTCGTAGCCTTCCACGCGAGCGAACGGGGTCACGGTGCATTCCCCGTGTCGAAAGACCGTGTAGGCCGCCTGGACCAACCAGCCGTAGATCTCGCCAGGCACGTACGGGTGGGGGGCTCCGGTGTTCGCCGAGTCGTAGCTCCGGATCCGGCCATCGATCTGTTCGGCCTGTTGGATGGCCCCGAGGGTGTAGAGTCCTTCCAGGTCCCAGCCGTCGTGCTGCCAGTGCGCATGGATATCGCCCAGGGTGAGCAGCCCCCCCAGTCCGGAGAAGTCGGGGAGGGAGGGGTCGGCCCGGTGGTCGGCATTGTCCTGGAGCGTGTTTCCCGCGAAGATCCCCGCCCCAACCCGCAGGCCGGGAACGCCTTGGAAGTTCAGGGCACCGTAGCCGGAAAGATCGCTCGCCTTGGCCAGTTGCAGTTCCTGATGGCTGGCGGCGAGAGGGTATCCCGCGTCGTCCATCTTGGCCAGATCGAACCCGGTGACCAGTCCCAGGTCCCAGGCGAAGCCGGACGCGGTGGAGCCATACAGGCTGACACCCCCTTCGCGCCAGGTGGTGGGAATGATCCGCGTCTCCACCTCGTTGCGCTCCACTCCGAAGAAGACCGGCGGTTCATGGGACTGGTTCAAAAGGCCGATGGGCATCAGGAAGAGACCGGCCTTGAGTTGGACGCTCCCCGAGAAGGCGTAGCTCAGCCAGGCCTGCTCGATTTCGCTCTCCCCCTGGTCGTCGAAGCTGGTGACGGCGTGTTCCCACTCCACCTCGCTGTAGAGGCTCCAACGCTCGTCGAAGGTGTGGCTCAGGAAGATCACGAACCGCTTCAGGTCGGCCTGGTCCGTGCCGGGAGCGTTCAGGTAGTGGTCGTACCCGATCTCTCCGTAGCCCCCGATGGAGGTGGATTCCAGGCTTGGGGCGGATTTCTCCACCGAGCCGGTGCCCGGATCGGTTCTGGCAGGGGAAGGCCTGGACGTCGCTGTGTCCGCAACGCCTCTGGTGGTGTCCATGTCGGCCGCCCCGGCGAAGGCGGCGGCGGCGAGAGCCAGGGAAATGGCTCGGATGGTCGTGGTGTTCAAGATCGCTCCCGGGTTCAAGTTGATACTAAGAATGAGACGCAATCTTAATATTAACTAGGACCTGCCGTCAAGGGAGGCTCACACCCCGACGCGATCGAACTCCGTGGAGGCGCGCTCCAGCCAGGTCCGCACCCGAAGGCGCTCCAGGATTCCCAAGGCGGCATGGGCGGCGTCGGTGGGATTCATGGCGGCCCAGAAGCTCGCGCCCTGTGCGTCGATGCGGCGCATGCTCTCGTCGCCGAGCTTGCGGATGCGCACGATCTTGGCGCCCATCTCCTCGGCGCGGCGCTGCAGGCCGGACTCCTCCAGGAGGTCGAACCGGTCGCCGTGGATCTCGTTGAGGGCCAGCACCAGTTCCATGCGCCCCCCGAAGCGGTCCAGGAGCTGGCGCAACAGTTCCACCGAGTCGCGACCGGCGTCCATCACGTGCCACCATACCAGCGAGAACCCGATCTCACCGGCCACGTTCAGCAACTGGGACTCCTCGATCCAACGGGAGAGGGCCGGGGAGGTCTGTGCGGCCAGGTCCACCAAAACTCGCTGCTCGGGCGACTGGGCGGCGGCGTCCACGATGCGGTCCAGGCTCTGGACCTCGTCCACCTCAACCAGGGTCGCGAAGTCGGCGTAGTAGCGCAGGAGCGAGGCGTGCGACCGGTCGGTGTCGAAGGCCGCGAACGGAATCTGTCGGTCGATCAGGTGCTGCGCCATCAACCGCGCCACCAGGGACTTGCCCACGCCGCCCTTTTCACCGCCGATGAAGTGGATCCTGCCCATGGCTTTCGCCTCCTGCCTTGTGTGGATAAACCGAGAGCTGTCGAAAGGGACAAGGTAACGATCTGGCTGCGTCGGGCTGGACGCCCTGCGGGCGGCCGGATCCAATGCCGATCGGCAAAGTCTGAGATTTTTTCTCGATTGCGCAAGATTCTTGTTGCGTCATTAGATGTTGCTACATATATTGTAGGTATGGCGATTGACGAGGAGATCCAACAGACCAAGTGGGAGAGTTTCCGGCAAAAGGCCATGGTGAACACGATGTTCACCAGCCGGGTGCTGGAAGCGGCGAGCGCGGCGATGCTCAAGGAGCACCATCTCACGTTGCCCCAGTACAACATCCTGCGGATCCTGCGCGGTCGGAAAGGCGATCCCTCCACGGTGAAGCTTCTGACCGAGCGCATGCTCGACAAGTCGAGCAACGCCTCGCGCCTGGTCGACACGCTGCTGGAGAAGGGGCTGGTCCAAAGGGTGCCGTGCCCCAACGACCGGCGCGCGGTGGAAGTGACCATCACGGCGGCCGGCCTGGAGGTCCTTTCGGGGATCGACCCGAAGCTGAGCGCCCGCGACCGCACCGACCCCTCCTTCACCGAAGCCGATGCCGAGACCCTTTCCGATCTCCTCGACCGCTTCCGAGCCGTCGTCCGATCCGAAATCGAAACCCTCACCCTCTGATCCCGACCGGACCGGGATCGGCGAACCAAAGGAGCTGCCCATGGACACCACCATCAAGAATCGTCAGGTCGAGCGATTGGTGAACGGACGCGCCACCTCCGACGGAGCGGGCGTGAAGCTCACCCGCGTGCTCACCCAGGACCTCCAGCATCGGCTCGATCCGTTCCTGATGCTCGACGCCTTCAGGAACGAGGACCCGAAGGACTACATCGGCGGCTTTCCCGACCATCCCCACCGCGGGATCGAAACGATCACCTACATGTTGGCGGGACGCATGCGCCACCACGACAGCGCAGGGAATTCCGGCCTGCTCGGGCCCGGAGGCGCCCAATGGATGACAGCCGGAAGCGGCCTGATCCATTCCGAACTCCCGGAGCAGGAGCAGGGTTTGATGGAAGGCTTCCAGCTCTGGCTGAACCTGCCCTCGCACCGGAAGATGGCGCCGCCGCACTACCGCGACATCCCGTCGGATTCCATTCCCGAATTCGTCGAGGAGAATGGAACGAAGGTCCGGGTGATCGCGGGTTCCAGCCACGGCGTGGAGGGCGCCATGACGCGCCCCGACACCGAGCCGCTCTACCTGGACGTGCATCTGGCGGCGGGAGGAAGCTTCGTGCAGACGCTTCCCGCCACGCACAACGCGTTCCTGTACGTCTACCGCGGAAGCGCCAGCGTGTCGGGATCCACAGTGCCCGAACGGAGCATGGCCATCCTGTCGAACGATTCGGATTCCGTGGAGGTGTCGGCCACCGAACCCTCCCGGTTCATCCTGGTCGCGGGCAAACCGCTCGACGAACCCATCGCGCAGTACGGACCCTTCGTGATGAACACCCAGGACGAGATCGAACAGACGCTCCGCGACTA
>DATNIW010000178.1:0-2968 GCA_035604215.1 Fibrobacteria bacterium | reverse complement strand
AAGCCAACCTTTGTAGATTGCCTTCCTATCTATGCAGGAAGGAGACGAGATGGGCGAGCCGAACGCGGAGATGGATCCCGAGGCGGAACGGGCCCTTGCGCTGGCGGGGGAACTCCGCGTGGTGTTGGGGAACATGAGGCGTCGGCTCCGCGAGCAGGCGCACCCGGGAGATCTCAGTTGGTCCCAGATGTCCGTGCTGGGGCGACTGGAGCGCGACGGTCCGACCACGGTGACCGTCCTCGCGAAGGCCGAAGGGGTGCGACCGCAGTCCATGGGTGCGACGGTTTCCGTCATGCAGGAGGCCGGTCTGGTGGTCGGCGAACCCGACCCCTCGGACGGTCGCCAGACCGTGCTCTCCCTCACGGACTCGTGCCGGGAATTGGTCCGAGCCAACCGGGCGGCGCGGGTGGACTGGCTGTTCCGCGCCATCCGCTCCAACCTTTCGGCCCGGGAGCAGGAGACGCTCGCGAAAGGCGTCGAACTTCTCCGTCGGCTCGTGGACGCCCGGGAAGTCCGATGAAAGGCACCTTCCGGTCGCTGGACAACCACAACTACCGGGTGTGGGCCGGCGGCGCCGTCGTGTCCAACGTGGGAACCTGGATGCAGCGCATCGGCCAGGACTGGCTGGTGCTCACCCAGCTCACCTACAAGAACGCCACCGCCATGGGCCTGGTCATGGCTCTGCAATTCGGTCCGGCCCTAGTGCTGCTGCCTCTCACCGGCTACGTGGCCGACCGCATGGACCGGCGCAAGCTCCTCGCGATCACCCAGGGGGGAATGGGTCTCCTGGCGCTGGGTCTGGGGATCCTCACGATCGCGGGTGTGGTTCGGCTCTGGGAGGTGGACGTGTTCGCCTTGCTGCTGGGATGCGTCTCGGCCTTCGATTCTCCCGCGCGCCAGACCTTCGTGTCGGATCTCGTGGGCGAGGAGGACCTGTCCAACGCCGTGGCCCTGAACTCCACCTCCTTCAACGCGGCCCGGATGATCGGTCCGGCCGTGGCGGGTGTCCTCATCGCCTCGGTGGGAACGGGCTGGGTGTTCCTCATCAACGCGGCCTCGTTCGCCGCCGTGCTGGGTTCGCTGGGATTCATGCGCACCGCCGAGCTCCGTTCCCGGGGGAGGCCTCGCGGCGCCCCCGGCAGTCTTGTCGACGGATTCCGGTATGTCCGGAGTCGTCCGGACCTCACGGCCATCCTCCTGATGACCCTGCTGGTGGGCACGTTCGGGCTCAACTTCGCCATCTTCATCTCCACGATGTCCGTCAAGGTCTTCCATGCGGGAGCCAGGCAATACGGGCTCCTCACCTCCTGCATGGCGGTGGGATCCGTCATAGGGGCGCTGCTCTCCGCGCGCAGGGAGAAGCCGAGGATCCTCTTCCTGCTTTCGGGAGCCGCCTTCTTCGGGATCGGTCTCGGGTTGGCCGCGGTCATGCCCAACTGCTGGCTGTTCGGCGCGGTCCTCGTGCTGGTTGGAATGTCGGCACAGACCTTCAGCACCACCGCCAACGGCACGCTCCAGACGACCACCGATCCGGGCATGCGCGGGCGGGTGATGGCCATCCTCATGGCCACCTTCATGGGCACGACCCCGTTGGGCGCTCCCATCGTCGGGTGGGTGGCCGACCGGTTCGGTCCCAGGTGGGCGTTGGGACTGGGGGCGGTCGCGGGGATCGGGGCCGCGGGCATCGGCGTTCGCTACCTCTGGAAATACCGCAACCTTCGGCTGCAACGGGATTCATGGCATTTCCACTTCAGCGTTGACCAACCCTCCGAAATGGACCTGCATCTGCTGGAATCCAAGGCCGAAGGCGCATGATTCGGGGATCCCACGGCGAATTCCGTTGACGGGGCCCACCCGCCGTTCGTAGTGTAGGCGTAGATGAATTCCGCACACCTGCACTTGGGCTTTTTCCTGCTCCGGGTCGCGGAAGCCCTTTTCCTGGGATGCGTGATCGGGGCCGAGCGCCAAAGGCACCACCGGATGGCGGGGCTGCGGACCAACGCCCTGGTCGCGACGGGTGCCTGCCTGTTCGTGTCCGTGGTCGGTCTTGTGCCCGGTCTGGAGTCGGGATCCGACCGCATCGCGGCCCAGGTGGTCTCCGGGATCGGATTCCTGGGCGCGGGGGTGATCATGCGCGACGGGCTCAACGTGCGCGGACTCAACACGGCTGCCACCCTCTGGTGCTCGGCCGCCATCGGCGTCCTTTCCGGCATGGGTCTCTACGCCGCGGCCGCCATCGGGGCGGCGGCGATCCTCGGCGCCAATCTGGTCTTGCCCATCCTTTCGGAACGGGTGGATCGGATGGAAGACAACCGCGCCCCAGGTGGCCTCTTCCAGCTGCGCCTAGTGTGCGAAGGCGCGATGGCGGGCGACATCCGGACCCGGCTTTTGGCCCGGCTGGAGGTGCTGGAATTGTCCGTGCAGGAACTGCGGTTGGACAATTCCCGGGATACCGATCGCGTCGACATCCTGGCGAACGTGCTGGCCGACTCCGGAAATCGCTCCGCCTTGGACGAAGCGATGACCTGGGCGGCGGAGGAGACCGGCGTCTTCACGGTCGGATGGAAGGCCGCGGACGACCGCATCTGAGCGGTTCGCCGCATTCGGAAGGAATAATCGCGATGGGAAAGAAGAAAGCGATCCAGTGGTTCGAGGAGTCCGAGGACCACGACTATCCGGCGGCCGCGAGCTACCTGTCTTTGCTCTTCGGGGAAGCCGAAGTGAAGGACATCGTGAAGAGATTGAGGAAGGCGCCCATGACGTCGTTCAAGGCCAAGGACATCTTCCGGGCCTCGCTTCTCTCGCTCCTGGGCGTCAGCAACTTCCACGTGCGCCGGAACCTGCGGAAGATCGAGGAGGGAGAGTCCATGTCTCCGCTCCTCCTGGTGCGATCCGGGGATGGAAGCAAGGTGATCATCGCCGACGGCTACCACAGGATGTGCTCCGTCTACGTCCTGGACGAAGACGC
>DATNIW010000177.1:0-26331 GCA_035604215.1 Fibrobacteria bacterium | reverse complement strand
AGCGGATAGATCGGAAGCCACCATGGATGATCCTCGGAATTTAAGGCAATGCGACAGGGAGCAACTCCGCTGCCGAGTCCGGCATTAGGCGACGGAGTGAACTTGGATATAGAATAGGTGAAGCGGGAAGGTGCGTCAATGGGTTTTCGTCGGTGGAAAAATTTCTGCGCTAAACTGGTTCGAGGTGTCTTGCAAGGGGGGCGAATCTGTCAAATTGTGGTGGTTGATTTTCCATCGAACCCAAGATCTTGTGGACCAACGGAGGCGGCTTTCTCCTTTCAAATTCACATTCAATCCACATCGGATCCACTTTTCTGTTGTTGAGAATCAGGATTGACAATCATGGAGAAAGTGGATTTGGCGGTGGAATTTTGAATCGAGCTGTCAATCCATACGGAATACGGAATCATCCTCGGATGCCATTTTCATTCCGATGGACGAACCTACCTGGAATCCATGTCCACCGGGTAGGCCAAGACGCAAGCCGTTGTCCATCAAGGAATTGGATCCTGCGCTCAGGGGGTGGTGGGATGCATTTTTCCCGTTCCTCCCACCGCGAGGGAAGTGGCGGAGCGAACCGAATACCGGTTCCACCCGTCCCTCGAAGGGGGGTCAAGGAGAGGGAAAATGTCCATCGGGGTCGGAATCATCGGAACGGGGACTGTGGGTTCGGGCGTGATCGAGTTGTTGACAACTCGAGCGGAGGCGATCTCCCAGGCAGCCGGTACCACGGTGCGACTGGCGAAGATCTGCGCGCGGGAAGCTTCGGAAGTCGAACGGTACGCCTTGGAGGGAATACCCGTGACCACCTCCGCACTGGAACTGATCGACGATCCCGATGTCGCCGTCGTCGTGGAACTGGCGGGTGGCTACGATCTACCCAAGACCTGGGTGATGCGCGCCTTGGGTTTGGGCAAGTCCGTGGTGACCGCCAACAAGGCCATGCTGGCCAAACACGGGGGCGAATTGTTCCCGGAGGCCTTCCGACATGGCGCGGAGATCCGGTTCGAGGCCGCGGTGGGGGGTGCGATCCCCATCATCCGATCCCTCAGGGAGGCATTTGTCGCTTCCGACGCGCGGAGTCTGGCTTGCATCATCAACGGGACTTCCAACTACATCCTGAGCCGGATGGCGGAGGCCGGCCTCGATTTCGCCCAGGCGTTGTCCGAGGCGCAGGCTGCCGGTTACGCCGAAGCCGACCCGACATTCGATGTGGACGGGATCGATGCCGCCCACAAGGTGGCGATCTTGGCTTCGCTTTGCAGCGGAAAACGCGTGGACTTCCGGAAGATGCACGTCGAAGGGATCACTCGGATCACCGCCGCGGACGTCGCCGGTGCGCAGGAGATGGGTTGCGTCATCCGACTCCTGGGACTGGTGGAAGTCCACGAAGACGGGGTGGATGCCAGGGTCCATCCCTGTCTGGTTCCCTTGCGCCACCCTTTGGCCGGGGTTGGCGGAGCCTTCAATGCCGTCTTCATCGACGGATCCACCACGGGTCCGGCTCTCCTGTACGGCAAGGGGGCCGGGCGCCTCCCGACAGCCTCGGCGGTGGTCGCCGACATCGTGGACGCGGTGCGTCGGATCCACGAAAAGTCGGCGCCGGTCGATCTTTCCTGGATGGGCGGGGATGATGCCGTACTGCGGCCCTTGAACTTGGCCGAGAGCCGGTATTATCTGAGATTCGAGGTGGCTGATCGACCCGGGGTCCTGGGGCGGGTGGCCACGATCCTGGGCGAGCACGGCGTTTCGGTGGCATCCATGGTGCAGCGCGAGGGCAAGGGTTCCGCGGCCATGGTCATCGACACGCATGTGGCGTTGGAAAGATCCATCCAGGCCGCATTGCAGGGCATCCGGGCGCTGGAGGGGATTCTCGCGGTGGTCCTGCTTCGCCACTACGATCGGGGATTCGAAGGGTGATTTCCCTGCGGGCCACCGAGAGAGCGGCCTTGGTCGCGTCGGATTTCGTGGGCGGATGCCTGGCCTTCGCGGGGGTTTTCTGGGTTCGTTACCGCAGCGGTTGGATCCCGGAAGAACTTGACTTGGACGTCCAGATCGGGAACGTCTTCTCCCCGGGGATCATCCTGACCCTGGGTTGGATGTTCTGGTTCCTCCTCCATGGTCTCTATCGCGATTGGTTCCTCGAAAGCCGGTCCAAACAGGTTTTGGTCCTGGCGCAGGCTTGTCTCCTGGGAACCTTGGGGTTGGCTCTGCTGCTGGCGGGATCCGACCTGGTCCAGATGATTCCCCAAGGACGGTGGTTTGGAGCCTTCACACGGTCCCGACTGGTGACGGTGGGTGCCTACGGAATCCTGATGCTGGTGGTTACGGGGACGTTTCGGTTGTCGGTGCAGGCGATCACACGGACCATCCTGCGCAATGGACGTGGTTTGGAGGGCACCGTGCTGCTTGGAGCCAACCGACAGGGGTCGGAAGTCTGCCACCGTCTTCGTTCGTCCCCCGTGCTGGGCATGCGTCCCCTCCTTTTCCTGGATCCGGACGGGAAGCGGACCGGGAGCGATTTCGAGGGGCTCCGGATCGGGGGGAAGTATTCGGACCTGCCGAGGATCCTGGACGAGACGGGTGCGCGCCATGTCGTCATCTGCCACGCCACCCGTTCGCACAACGAGATCCTGAGGATTCTCTCGTACCTGGAGGATCGCCAAGCCGTCGTCTACGTGATCCCGGACCTATTGGACGTGATCTCCGGGCATCTGCGCACGATGTCTCTCCAGAGAGCGGAGCTCGCCGTGCTGCTCCAGCACCATCTTCCGGGGTGGCAGGCCGGGCTCAAGAGGATCATGGATCTGGCGTTTTCCCTGGCCATCCTGGTGCCGGCCTTCCCCGCCCTGCTGATGGCGATGATCGCCATCAAGCTGGACAGCCCCGGCCCCGTATTCTATTCGCAGGAACGCGTCGGACAGTACGGAAGGCGATTTCGGGTCTTCAAGCTGCGCACGATGCGCACGGACGCGGAGATGGCGGGACCCCAGTGGGCGGGGAAGAAGGACAACCGCATCACTCGCGTGGGTCGGCTTCTGCGCAAATCCAGGCTGGACGAAGTCCCGCAGCTCTGGTGCGTGTTTCGCGGCGACATGGCGTTGGTGGGTCCCCGTCCCGAACGGGAGTTCTTCATCGAGAAGCTCCGCGACCAGGTTCCGCTCTACATGCGCCGTCTCAAGATGAAGCCCGGCCTCACGGGCTGGGCCCAGGTGACGTTGGGCTACGACAACTCCATCGAGGACGTGAAGAAGAAGGTCATGGCGGATCTTTGGTACTTCGAGAACCTCTCCCTGGCCCTGGACATCCAGATCCTGGTCCGGACCATCTGGGTGGTGCTGACGGGAAAGGGTGCCAACTGAATGCCGCTGGTGCGCCGATCCTTCACAACGACCGCCCTTGTCGTGGTGTGCGCCGGAGCCTTCTGCGCCTACGGAACGCTGGTGAGGTTGCGCCAGGCCGGAAGGGAACGGGAACTCGCCCTGTCCTGGGTGCGGCTGGGTCAGAACCTGGTCGCGGCCTCCTCGCACCTGGGGTTGGGCGCGGAGGAAGCGCCCGAGCCGTGGGAGCTTTCCTCCGCCCCTGTCGACTCCGTCGTGCGCCGCCGAGTGGACTCGCTGGAGGCGAAGGTCTGGAAGGAAATGGAGCGGAAGGGTCGCGACAAAGGATTGGACTCCCTGCGGGAGTCGTTGCGCCGGAGCAGGGAACGGGCGGGATTGGCCCTGGCGCACTGCCGGGAGGGAACCAAATCGGCCCCATCACGGTGGTTTCTGGCGGGGTTTCCGCATCGGTGATCACCTGCCATGGGGACGCACCGCGGTGATCTGCCGTGGGGACGCAAAATTTTGCGTCCTTACGAAGGCGGGGGCCTCAACCTCCCCGCATTCTCCGGTTCCGTGCGGCCTTTTCCTTGAAATTGACGTGCTGGTTCAGGTCGCGGGCGAAGTAGTGCTCGCGCGAGCCGTCTTCCTTGGCAACGAAGTAGAGCCAGCCGCCGGTGGTATCCGGATGCAGGGCGGCGCGGAGGGCTTCGCTGCCGGGGTTGGCGATGGGACCGGGTGGAAGTCCGGGATAAACTCTCGTGTTGTATGCCGACTCCACGGCCAAGTCGGATTTCGTCAACGGGCCGGTGAACTTGCCCAACGCGTACCGGACGGTGGGATCCGCCCCCAGCGGAATTCCCCTCTGGAGGCGTTCCCAGAAGACGCCGGCGATCTTGGGGGCTTCCGTCCGCACCGCCGCCTCCCGTTCGACGATGCTCGCCAAGGTCACGACGCCGGCGAGTCCGAGTTCCCGCCATGCCGGGGAGGAACTGTCGACGGAGGCCTTGACCACATCCAGGAACCGGTGGTGCATCGCACGGGCGATTTCCATGGGCGTCTCGCCGCCGCCGAAGAGGTAAGTGTCCGGGAACAGGTACCCCTCCAGACCGGACGCGGGGATGCCGAGCTTGCTGGCCGAGTCGGCGCTGGTGCAAAGGGCTGCGAAGTTCGCGCTGTCGGCGAGCTGCACCTGGTGGAGGATCCCGGAAAGATCCTGGCAGGTGCGCCCCTCCGGCAGCGTGAACCGTATTCCGGGCCCCACCGGACCCGAAAGGATCTCGACGGCGGACCAGACGGACATCCGATCGTCCATTCGGTAGAACCCCGCGCGCAAATGTCTGTCCAATCCCCTGGCGCGTGCCACCGCGCGAAAGAGCGGACCGCTCCAGGAAGGAATCCGGCCCTCCTTCACCAAGCGTCTTGCCACGCTTCGGACCCCCTCGCCGGGCGGCAGACGCCAGTTGGTCACCTTGCCCGAGGGGAAAGGACGGAACACGGCATGGCCCAGGATGGCCAGGCAGGCGACAAGGACGACGGCCAGGATCGGAAGACGTTTGCGCATGGCGGGATCAGAAGAGGGTGGGGCCGTGCCGGACGGGGCCGGAGGAGTCCGTTTTGGTCGCAGGGGCTGGTGTTCCGGTTCCGTGGGAAGGTGCGACCGTGGGTTTGAGTGCCGGAGCGACGGCTCGCAGCCTGGCGGTGGAATCGAGAGCCCGGGGGTCCAGATTGGGATTGCCGGCCACGGCGAACTCCATGCGTTGCTCCGCGCAGGTCCCGTCCGGATTGGGCTTGGCGCAGGCGGTGTAGGTGACCACCCTCGAGGGTCGTGGCCATTCCACCGGCGACAAGTTCCGGTGCGCGACCTTCATCACGTCCACCCAGATCGGCAGTGCCACCTTGGCGCCGGTGAAACCCGGTCCCAGCTTCTTCTTCTGGTCGAACCCCATCCAGATCCCGCAGGTGTAGACAGGCGTGTATCCCATGAACCACGCGTCCGTGTAGTCGTTCGTGGTGCCGGTCTTTCCCGCTGCTGGGAAGGTGAATCCGGATGCCAACACCCCATAGCCGGTACCGTGGCGGATGACGTCGCGCATCATGTCCACGAGAACGTAGGCGTTTGCCGAGTCCATCACCCTGCTTGATTTGGGGGAGGTCCGTTCCATCAGTGTCCCGTCCTGGGTGTTGATGGAATCCCACAATCGAGGTTCGTAGCGCACACCCAGGTTCGCGAAGGACGAATAGGCGGACGTCATCTCCATCAGGTTCACGTCGGCTGCCCCCAGTGCCAGGGAATAGACCTTCGGCAAGGGGGATCGGATCCCCGCGCGGCGGGCGAGGTCGATCACTCCGTCCACTCCGTAGCGGATGGCGGTCTGGATCGCGGGCAGGTTCTTGGAAAGCATGAGGGCGTGCCGGAGCGTCACGTACCCTTCGTAGGTGTTGTCGTAGTTGTGGGGTGTCCAGATGGTGCCGGAACCATCGTCGATCGCCACCGTGTCGTCCAATACGATGTCCGAGGGGAGCGCTCCCTTCTCGATGGCATTGCCGTAGACGAATGGCTTGAAGGTGGACCCCGCCTGACGCTCGGCCTGGATGGCGCGGTTGAACTTGGAATTGTCGAAACTCTTGCCGCCGACCAGTGCCCGGACCTGGCCGGTCTTGTTTTCGATCACGACCACGGCGGCTTGCACCGTGTAGTACTCCACCTTGTCCGCTTCGTCCACGGAATCCTTCCAGGTGGTCTTGCCGGTCTGCTTCAGGTAGATGGAGAAGAGGGAGTCGAACTTGACGGCCGCGGTGGAATCCGGCATTCCAAAGCGCTTCCCGAACTTGAGTCTGCCCACGATGCGGCGATTCACCTGCTTCTGGACGTCCCAGGTCCATTTGGCGACGGACGAATCCGCCGCGAGCTGGATGCGACGATCCACCGGAAGGTGCACGACGAGTCCTTTGTGGTAGAGAGCCTCCTCCCCCCATTCCTTCTCGACGTGCTGCCGGACGGCTTCCAGGTAGTAGGCGCCGTCCTCGTTCGGGCGGCGCGCGGGGATGGCCTTGACCCGGAGGGCGCTCGCCTCGTCGCACTGCACGCGGCTGATGTACCCCTCGTCCGTCATGGCGCGCAGAACCTGGTTCCGCCGATGCTGGACCAGTTCGGTGCGGCGGTCGGGCCGGTAGCGTTCGGGCGACTGGATCATGCCCGCCAGGGTCGCGCATTCCACCAGGTTGAGCTTCCAGACATCCTTCCCGAAATAGATGCGCGCCGCCGCCTGCATCCCGTAGGTGCCGTCGCCGAGGTAGATCTCGTTCAGGTAGTACGTCAGAAGCTGCCGCTTGGTGTAGTAGCGCTCCAGCATCACCGCGGTGATGGCCTCCTTGATCTTCCTGGAAAGCTTCTTCTGCTGGGTCAGGAAGACGTTCTTGGCCAACTGCTGGGTGAGCGTGGAGCCGCCTTGCCGGTGGCGACGGATCACGGTGTTGATGGCGGCACCCGCCGTGCGCCAGAGGTTCATGCCCCAGTGCTGGTAGAAGCGCCGATCCTCGATGGAGATCACCGCCTGCTGGAGGGGCAGGGGGATGGAGTCCAAAGGCACCCAATCGCGCCGTTCCACGAAGAATTCCCCGAACGGCTTCCCATCCTTGTCCAGCACCTGGGTGGAGAGGGTGGGGGAGATGCTCTTCAGGTCCTCCAGGGGGGGCACGTCCTTGGAATAGACCCAGAAGAGCGCTCCGACCGTGGCCACCAGGAACACGGCGGGAATTCCGAACGCGGCGAGGCAGACCAGATACAAGCGTGGCGAAAACCGCAGTTGGGCGAAAGCCATGGAACGGGTAAAGGTAGCCCACGGTTCTAACTTTGCCCCCACCATGTATGTGCCCGGACCAGAATCCCGATCCTTCTCTCCGATGACCGAGCCGGACGAACGCGGGCGGTTCGGCGACTTCGGCGGCAAGTTCGCTCCGGAAGTCCTGATGCCCGCCTTGGAGGAACTGGAGGCTGCCTGGCGGATCGCCCGCCAGGACCCAGACTTCACCGCGGAGCTCGACGGCCTTCTCCGCGATTTCGTGGGCAGGCCATCTCCTCTCTACGAGGCCAAACGGCTCGGTCGCGAGCTGGGCGGCGCGCGCATCGTGCTCAAAAGGGAGGATCTGAACCACACCGGGGCCCACAAGATCAACAACGCCCTGGGCCAGGCTCTCCTCGCCAAGCGGATGGGCAAGACGCGCGTCATCGCCGAGACGGGCGCGGGCCAGCACGGCGTGGCCACCGCCACGGCGGCCGCCCTCATGGATCTCGAATGCGTGGTCTACATGGGGCGCGTGGACACGGAACGCCAAGCGGTGAACGTGGAACGCATGAAGATGCTGGGAGCCTCCGTGGTTCCGGTGGACCTGGGCACCCGCACCCTGAAGGACGCGATCAACGAGGCCATGCGCGACTGGGTGACGAACGTGCGTGGAACCCACTACATCCTGGGGACAGCCTTCGGGCCGCACCCCTTCCCCTGGATGGTCCGGGAACTGCAGCGCGTGATCGGAAAGGAAGCGCGCGTCCAGATGCAGGAGAAGTTCGGGCGCCTCCCCGACTTGGCCGTCGCCTGCGTGGGTGGAGGTTCCAACGCCATCGGTCTCTTCTGGGACTTCCTCCAGGACCCGGTCCGGCTGATCGGGGTCGAAGCGGGGGGTAGAGGCATCCGGCCCGGCGAGCATGCGGCCCGGTTCGCGGGGGGATCGGTGGGGATCCTCCAGGGAACGCGCAGCTACGTGCTCCAGGACCAGGACGGTCAGATCCAGGGCACCCATTCGATTTCGGCCGGTCTGGACTACGCTTCGGTGGGACCGGAGCACGCCTGGCTGCACGACATGGGCCGGGTGGAATACGTCTGGGAGGGCGATGTCCCCGCCTTGGAGGCGTTTCGGCGCCTGACCCGCACCGAGGGGATCCTTCCCGCCTTGGAGTCCAGCCACGCGGTCGCCCACGCCATCCGGATCGCGCCAACCCTCCCCCGCGAACAGATCCTGCTCGTCAACCTTTCGGGACGGGGCGACAAGGACATCCACACCGTGATGGGAGCCGCAAGTGCCTGATCGCTTCGATCGCTTCTCCCGGAAGCTCGCCGGGAAAGGCAAGCTCTTCCTGGCCTACATCGGCGCCGGCGTCCCGGATCTCGACGGGTCCGTGCAGGTGGCCTTGGAGCTCGCGCGGCTCGGGGTCGACTGCATCGAATTCGGTCTTCCCTTCTCCGATCCGTACGGCGACGGAGCCGTGAACCAGGCGGCGGCGGAACGGGGGATCGCCAACGGGGTGACGGTTTCCGTCTACCTGGACCTCGTGCGCAGGATCCGCGCGAAGACCGACATACCCCTCGTGGCCTTCGGGTACGCGAACCCGGTGTGGAAGCACGGCGTGGGCGAGTTCGCGAGGGACGCGGCCGGGGCGGGCATGGACGCCGTTCTCCTGGTCGACATACCGGTCGAGGAGGCGGGAGAGTTGGACGATTCCTGCCGCCGCAACGGTCTCGCCACGACCTTCCTGACCGCCCCCACCACGACGCCGAGGCGGTTGGCTTCCATCGCCGGGCGCGCCCGGGGATTCGTTTACCATGTGAGCCGGACTGGCGTCACCGGCGAGCAGGCGAGCCTTTCCGGCAGTCTGGAGGCGGAGGTGGCACGGGTGAAGGCCTCGGTGGGAAAACTGCCCGTGGTCGTGGGATTCGGCATCGGCACCCCCCAACAGGTGAAGGAGGTCTGCGCAATCTCCGACGGCGCGGTGGTGGGATCGGCCATCGTGCGCCGGACCTTGCAGGACAAGCCCCTCGCCGACATCCTGGCCGACGTGCGCGACCTGGTCGGACCCCTGGTGGAAGCCGCGGCATGAGCGCGGACCTCGCCGCTTGCCGGGAAAGGATCGACGCCATCGACCGTCAACTCCTCCATCTGATCAACGAACGCCAGAAGATCGGCCTCGAGGTGGTCCGCGCCAAGAGAGAGTCGGGGCTTCCGGTGCTCGATTCCGGACGCGAGGACGCCTTGCTCGACAAGCTTTCCGCCATCAATCCGGGCCCGCTGTCCGTGGACGGGATCCGTCGCATCTGGCTCGCCATCATGGGCGAGAGCCGCATCTACCAGGCCCTGTCCGCCGACCCGGGCAAGGTCGAATGAAACTTCCCAAGCGACTGGTCGTGGTCGGCGCGGGGCTGCTCGGCGGCTCGGTCCTGGCCAGCCTCCAGACCCGCCGAGGCGGCATGCGGCTCGTGGCGGTGAGTTCGGACAGGACGCTCGAGGGTCTCCGCTCCCGCGACTGGTGCGACGAGCTCCACGACTACGACGGGCTTGGCGAGGCCTGCGACGAGGCGGACCTGGTCCTCCTGTGCTCGCCCATGTCGGCGATCCACGTCCACCTGGAGACCGTGGCCGCCTCGCGCGACCGGCTCGCCGCCCAGGCGTTGGTGATGGACGTGGGTTCCACGAAATCCAGGATCTGTCGCATGGGATTCGAACGCTTCCCGGACGAAGGGGAGGATTCTCCCAGGTTCGTGGGCGCCCACCCGATGGCCGGGTCGGAAAAGTCCGGGCTGGCGGCGGCCGACCCGCTCCTTTTCCAGTCCGCCCTCTGGGTGCTCTGCCCCCCCAAGGACATGGCTCCTTCCCGATTGGATCCGGCCAAGGCCCTGATCCTGGCCCTCGGCGCGCGGGGGGCCATCCTGGACCCCCAGCAGCACGACGACTGCGTCGCCAGGATCAGCCATGTTCCGCAGATCCTGTCTTCCGCGCTGTCGGCATGGGCCGGGTCGGACGAACGGCTCTCGCAGGCCGCGCTCGCCCTGGCGGCGGGTGGTTTCCGGGACATGACGCGTCTGGCGCTGTCTTCCTGGGACGTCTGGCGCGACATCCTGGCGACCAATCCAGCCCCCATCGCCACCGGGTTGCGCGAGACCGCCCGGTTGCTTGCCGATCTGGCCGATCGGGCCGAGGCCTGGACCCGGGCGGAGGAAGTACTGGCATCCGAGGGCGGCGAGGCGGTTCGGCGCTACCTGGAGGCCATCCAGGCGGGGGACGCCCTGCGCGAGAGCCAGTTGTTCCCCGAGGAACCCGAACTCGGGAAGGAAGTCGTGGCCTCCGAGAAGGCGTTCCGCGAAGTCTTCGCCGGGGGCAAGGCGTTCCGCGAGAAGTTCCGGATGCCGCGCAAGGGGATCGCCCACGATCTTTCGGAATTCGTCGTCCGGCTGGAGGACCGTCCCGGACAGATGTTGGCCCTGCTGGCTCCGCTCGCCCAGGCCGGCATCAACGTGCAGGACCTGGAGATTCTCAAGGTGCGCGAAGGGGAGACGGGGACGGTCCTGCTGGGATTCGCTTCGCCGCAGGACCGGGAGCGGGCCCGCGAAGTCCTGGGGGAAGACCGCTTCCTGGTGATGGATCGATGAGCATCGAAGTCCGAAGGCTGCGCGCCCTCAAGGGCGAGATCCGTCTTCCGCCCGACCGGCACCAGGCGTTTTCATCCGCCTTGCTCTCCCTCCTGGCCCCCGGGCGGACGTTGCTTCGCGGCTGGCAGTCCACCCCCGAATGGGAGAACATCCGCCGGTGGCTTTCGGGCATCGGGGCGGTGGCCGAATTGGACGCGGAAGGTCTGGTCGTGGGTCCCGGTGACGATCTTCGCGGACGGGCCGAATTCATCATCGATCCGTTCCTCCCTCCCCTGTTCGCGGCGGGGATGACGGCGCTCGCGGCGGGGTTCTCCGATCCCCACCGGCCCACCGCGGTCTCCTGTCCGCCCCAGGTCGCCGAATCCCTGGGTCCTTGGCGCGAAGCGTTGCGCGATGCCGGGTGGGTGCCGGCCCACGAGGTCAGGGACGGCTCCCACCTGCTGGTCTTCCGGGGCAGGACGCCTCCCTTGCGCGAACTGGTTTGCCGAAACTGGCGCTCCCGGCTCGCCTGGACTCTGGCGGGGCTGGCCTCCCGGGAAGGGCTGGAATTCCAGGAGCCGTCCACCGCGGTGGATCCGTTGGAAGACTCTCTCCCCCTGTTCGGTCTGGACGTCGAGTCGGTGCGCGAGGAATCCTCTCCCGAGGAGGAGGAACTGCAGAGGCGGATGCAGAGGCAGAAGGGCGCGGTGCGCAAGCTTCTGTCGCGGCGCGTGCCTCGCGTGCAGTCCCTGCCTCCGGCCGACGTGCGTCTCAGGGGCGACCTGGATCTGGCTGGCTGGTGCGCGGTCACGGGATGCCTTCGGCGCGGGACGGACGCGACGGTGTTGGACGTGACCCTTCCCGCTTCGCGATCGGGCCTGTTTTCCTGCCTGCGGCGGATGGGGGCCGATGTGGAGATCGTTCGCAGGAGCGAAGCCAAGGGTGTCCCCTCCGGGGACATCCGCATCCGCCACGGCAGGATGGTCGGTCGTCGGTTCGATGCGCAGGACGTTCCCGGACTCGCTGGATTCTCGGCGTTCGTGGCCGTTGCCGCCGTGGCAGCCGACGCGGAGACGGTGTTGTCGGGCCTGGCGGAGCTCCGGGTGGAGCGGGACGACCGGCTCTCCGTCCTGGCCGACGGTCTGCGCGCCTTCGGGGTGGGGGTCGGGCTCTTCCCGGACGGGATCGTCCTGCGGGGAGAGGAGCAGCCCGGCGCCCAGGCCGTGGACGCGAAGGGGTTTCCCGAGGCCGCCCTGGCCCTGCACGCGTTCGCCAGTTCTTGTCCAGGGCGGACGGAACTCGCCGGTGCCGGCCATCTTCCCGTATCCTGGCCGCATCTGCTCCGGGTTCTTTCCGAGGAGGACGCCTGAAATGGCGATGGTGCTGGAACGACTCGGGGTCGTGGCCTTCAAGCGGGATGCGCGGCTTTCCGAAACGGCGGATTCGCTCAGGCGCTGGGCGCTGGAGCGCGGAGTGGAGCTCCTGTGGCACAAGAGCGCCATCGCCTGGATCCCCCCGGGGTGCAGGGCCGAAAGCGACGCCTCCTTCCTCCGCCGCTCCCAGGCCGTCCTTTCCATCGGGGGGGATGGAACGCTCCTCTCCGCGGCGCGACTGCTGGAGGGGCGCCCCGTTCCCCTGGTCGGACTCAACTACGGCCGGCTGGGCTTCCTGGCCGACCTGTCCGCCCACGAGGGACTCCAGGTCCTGGATTCGCTGGCTTGCGGCGGGAACTTCGTGGAGGAGCGCACGGCCTTGGAGGCCGTGGTGCGCCGGGGACGCCGGATCGTCCACCGCGACCGGTGCCTCAACGAATTCTTCCTGCGTGGACGACGAGAATTGTCAATGGTCGACCTCGAAGTCGTTTCCGGCGGCAAGACGCTCTGCGACTACTGGGCGGACGGGCTCCTGGTGGCCACGCCTACGGGATCCACGGCCTATTCGCTCGCCGTGGGAGGTCCCATCGTGGAACACTCCGTGAAATGCCTGATCCTCACGCCCGTCGCGCCGCACAGCCTGAACGTCCGGCCCATGGTGCTGCCCGACGACCGGCCTCTGGTCCTGCGGCCGCGCAGCGGCGGCCCGTTCCTCCTGCTGTCCGACGGGCGCAATCCCTTCCCGCTCCAAGCCCTGGACGAAGTGCGCGTCACGAGATCCGCCCGACCGGTCTACCTGCTGCGCCCCACGGGCGCGACCTTCTCCGACGCCTTGCGCGACAAGCTGGGGTGGTCCGGCGGGCCGCCAACCCGAGGCGGGCCCACGTGGAAGTCCGCATGAGAACACGGTGGGCCGCCTCTCGGAGGACCGCTTGAGACGGGTCCTGTCCATCGCCTGGATGGTCGTTCGGCGCTTGTCCGGAGAGGATGGCTACGAAGCCTACCTCTTGCACTGGAGAACGCGCCATGCCGCTTCCGGTTCTCCGCTCGGCCCCGCGGAGTGGTTCCGAGAGGAGACGACCCGCCGCTGGTCGGGAGGCCCGAGAAGGTGCTGCTGACGCGAACCACCGGCCCGCTCCCGGTTCCACCTCACCCCGGGGGGTGAGGTGCGAGTTGGTTCAGCGAGATTCGGCTGGCTGTCCGGCCTACGCCTCAGATCTGGTAGTGCACCTGCAGGTCCCAGCCGGCACCCGTCTGGGCGGTCCTGCTGGAAGGCGTCCATGTGTTCCAGCTGAAGGCGAAATCCGCCGCCAGCTTGTGGTCCAGGATCCATCCGCCCATGCCGCCGGTCCACGACAGTTCCTGGGCATGGGCCCCAAGGGAGGGGAAGATGCCCAATTGGGTGGCGGTTGGCAGCCCAACGCCCGCGTAGGGAGGTTCGCGACCGGAGTTCAGATCCGTGAACCATCCCGGCTCCAGGGACAGCCCCCCCAAGGCCTGGTACTCCATGCCCAAGCGCAGGCAGAAGCCATCCTCCTTCGGGACGGCCTCGCGCCAGGCCGGGATGAGGGTGTGGTCCAGCTCGACACCCAGCCCGACGCGGGAATCCGTGGCCGACAGGTTGGTGTCGCCCACCGCATTCGCGGCGTAGAGTCCCTTGCTGGCGGTGATGCCTTCCAACACGGCTTCCCCTTCCATTTGGGCGTGGATGCGGTCCAGCCAGCTCCATTCCATGCCCAGGACCAATCCGGTGCGGCGCAGCGTCCAGGAAGAATCGTTCGCCTGGGATCCGTGCGACAGTGGGTCGTTGGTCCCCGGAGTTGGATCGTAAGCCTGGGTGGTGGAACTCGTCCAGTGTACGGCGAACGAGGGACGGAAGACCTGGTCGGGGATCCGCATGTCCGGTCGGCCCTGCACGGCGAGGGCGAACCTCAAGCTGTCGGTGGTGAGCTGGGGCAGGTCCACGTTGACGTTTTGCGGTTGGTCCTTGAGCACACCGATCTGGTAGCCCGTGCCCCAATCGAAGAGAATGGTGCCCTGGAGAGGCCAATCGGCTCGATCGACGCTGGCGCCGAACCCGATCACCGGAAGGTCGATGCGGGCATAGCGGAGCTGGGGATCTGTGTTCCCGGAAAGCGCGTTGGGAGTGAACTTCAACGAGTCGAAGTCGGCCCGGACCGAGGCCTGGAGTCCGAGTGTGATGGATTCCATGATCCGTGAGGTGAACCCCATTCGGAGCGCTTCGAGGGCCAACTGGGCGTGTTCGAACGTTCCCTGCGTCGCCGTACCGGATGTGTCCTGGGTCTGGGAACCGGGGAAACGTCCATCCATCCCGATGCCGAAGACCAATGCCCGGCTGTCGGCCAGGGAAACGGCGGCATCGAACCCCCAACGCAGCCTGGACAGGTCGTACGTGGGGGTTCCCGTGGAATCCCTCCAAGTCTCGGAGACATCCACGAGATGCGCCTGGAACGCGTAGGCATCGGCCTTTCCGGACCCGATTCCCAGGTGGATCGGTTCGGTGTGCGACAGTTCGCCGCCGCCGCCGGAAAGCGAAGTACCGGAAGTGGCGAGGTCGGCGCTGAAGGGACTTCCGGACGATCCCACCAAGCCAGCGGGGTTGGCATCCAGGGCCCAGAGCCCGAAATGGGTGGAATCCGTCCACCAGACCGACCCCAAGGCGCGGGAACGCGCAGTGCCGAAATCCGCCCAGGATCCCTCGGGCACGAAGTCCCACCCGGCGGATGCCAGAGTAACGGATCCGAGGAGAGTCATCCAGATGCGCTTGCTTGCCATATGCCTGCCGTCCTTTGTCGGAGTACCACTCCAAGGTAATGGAAGGATCGATTTCCGTCGGCTCCCTTCGGATTGTACGGAAAACAACCTCGAAATGCCAGAAACTCCTTTCCGGTGTGCCAGCCACCCGGAAAATCCGGTCCTTGCGATGTATTTTCAATCCGCACCAACGGACAGGGGTGCCCGCACGGCGGGCTGAGACGGCCGGAAGGCAGGCCGAGACCCTCTTGGATCCCATTCGGGGATCCAGACGACCGGATGCGGGTCATGCCGCCGTCGGGAGTCCGAGAGGCCGAATGGCATTCTCCTGTCCCGGGTCAGATACAGGAGTATCCAATGTCAGAAGAAGCCATCAGACGAGTCTACCGCCAGGGTAGCCACGGAATCCGAGTACCCATGAAGGAAGTCTCCCTGCAGGACACCCGGGAACCGGACGGCACCGTGCGTCCCAACGACGCGGTGCTTCTGTACGACACCTCCGGTCCTTGGGGCGACCCGGCCTATGCGGGCACCGTGGAGACGGGACTTCCTCCGGTGCGCGCCGCCTGGATCCGAGAACGCGGCGACGTGGAGATCGCCACCCCTCGCACCCGGGCTCCCCGCGACGATGGCTACGACTCCGAAGACGCCCGCCAGGCGGCTCGCGACGCCGGCAAACTGAGGGAATTCCCCCGAGGTTCCCGCGAGGTGCTGCGCGCCAGGACCGGACAAGCGGTCACGCAGATCGCCTACGCCCGGCGGGGCATCGTGACGTCGGAGATGGAATTCATCGCCATGCGCGAAAACCAGGGATTGGAAGCCCTGTTCGAGAAGATGGGGCCGGATCTTTCCCGGGATTCCCTCCACTTCCAGCACGGCGGTCGATCCTTCGGCGCGAACCTGCCCAGGAAGATCACCCCCGAGTTCGTGCGGGACGAGGTCGCGCGCGGTCGCGCCATCATCCCCGCGAACATCAACCACCCCGAATCGGAGCCCATGGTCATCGGGCGGAACTTCCTCACCAAGATCAACGCGAACATCGGGAATTCCGCGGTGTCCAGCGGGATCGAGGAGGAGGTGGAGAAGATGCGGTGGGGCACGAAGTGGGGTGCCGACACCGTGATGGACCTCTCCACCGGCAAGCACATCCACGCCACTCGGGAATGGATCCTGCGCAACAGCCCCGTGCCCATCGGTACGGTGCCCATCTACCAGGCGCTGGAAAAGGTGGGGGGAAAGGCCGAGGAACTCACCTGGGAACTGTACCGGGACACGATGATCGAACAATGCGAGCAGGGGGTGGACTACTTCACCATCCACGCCGGCGTTCTGCTGCGCTACATCCCCCTCACCGCCCGACGCATGACGGGAATCGTCAGTCGCGGCGGGAGCATCCTGGCCAAGTGGTGCCTGGCCCACCACAAGGAGAACTTCCTCTACGTCCACTTCCCCGAGATCTGCGAGATCCTGCGCGCCTACGACGTCTCGTTCAGCCTGGGCGACGGGCTCCGACCGGGTTCCAACGCCGACGCCAACGACGCCGCCCAGTTCGGCGAACTGGAGACCCTGGGCGAGCTCACCCGGACCGCATGGGAACGCGACTGCCAAGTCATGGTGGAAGGTCCGGGCCACGTCCCCATGCATCTGATCAAGGAGAACATGGACCGCCAGCTGGAAAGCTGCGGCGAAGCCCCCTTCTACACCCTGGGACCGCTGGTGACGGACATCGCGCCCGGCTACGACCACATCACCTCCGGGATCGGCGCCGCCATGATCGGGTGGTTCGGGTGCGCCATGCTCTGCTACGTGACGCCCAAGGAACACCTGGGGCTTCCCGACAAGGAAGACGTCAGGGTAGGGGTGGTCACCTACAAGATCGCCGCGCACGCGGGCGACCTCGCCAAGGGACACCCGGGAGCCCAGTACCGGGACAACGCGCTTTCCAAGGCGCGTTTCGAATTCCGCTGGCGAGACCAGTTCAACCTGGGGTTGGATCCCGAGCGCGCCAAGGCCTACCACGACGAGACCCTCCCCGCGGAAGGCGCGAAGCTGGCCCACTTCTGCTCCATGTGCGGACCCCACTTCTGCTCCATGAAGATCACCGAGGACGTGCGCAAGTACGCCGCCGAAAAAGGCCTGGAAGACGCGGCGGCGGTGAAGGCGGGGATGCAGGAGATGAGCTCGGCCTTCAAGTCCGCGGGAGCCGAAGTCTACGTGGGAGACCGAACGGAGTTCGACCGCAGCAGCTTGACCTGAGGGCGGGAGGCCGTCACCGCCTCGTCGCCAGCCAACTTCCGCTCCACCGCGAACCGTCCGGAAGCGTCGCGTCCAGGAAGAGCAGGCCGGAAGCGGAGTCGCCGTGCAGGAGGGTGGCGGCCGGAATCTGTCCGGAGCGTCCGCGCACGTCACGCCAACGGATGGGGAGGGAGGGATGGAGTACCACCAATTCCTGGAGACTCGAGATGACTCTTGCCCTGGGTGATTGGCGAATCCCCACCTCGGGGTGGACCTGGACTCCGTTGATCGAGAAGAGCAGGTAGCCGCTCGATGTGTCCGAATATCCGCATTCGGGCTCATAGACGTTTAATGCGCTCATGGAGGCGGAATCCAAGGTGCCGTCGAGGCGTTCCAGCGTGGTGGCCGTAAAGTAACCAGTCCCAATCCAGGTAGTGGAGTTGACCCGATACCGTCCAGCGGGAAGGATGGAGTCCGACCATCCCAGCCTCCAACTTCCCGCGATCCGAGCATCCAAGAAAGTCGAATCTCGCAGGATCAAACTGGATGCCTTTTGGACGATCAGGTTGGAAGTGATCTGGGTGCCAATTCCCCAAGTGACCAAGGAGGAATTGTTAATACCATAATAGGTGCTCTGGCTGAAGGTTTCATCGATCGTCTGTCGAACCGGAACAATCTGCCACCCGCTCGAATCGTGGCGAGAGTCCAGGAATGTCCAAGAGATGGTTCCGGTGTTGGTTGTATTCACATAACCGCATCGATGTTCGGCCCAAAACGTCCAGGAGAGGGAATCTCCTGGTGCAGGTAAAATCAACGAGTCCTTGGGGGTGGAAAGCGGTGTGCCATCCTTCAAGACCAAAAGCCAATCGTAGTCTGGCAGCAACTGTCCCCTGAGGTAATCGGTCTGTGAGTTCCACTCCTCCTTCGGGAATTCGAGCAGTCTGGAGCCGTTCTCGGTTCTGCAGGAGTAAGTCTGCCACGAACTGTTGGAATCGAGCCGGGTCAGTCCGCTTAGCCAGGATCCCCAACCCGAATCAGCACTGATTGCCAAACCACAGAATCCATATCCAAACGGCAGGGTGCTCGTGTCTTGAAGGGGATTCGCTAGACGAATGCTGTCGGTGGCCGTGTACGGCGCAGGGTCCCAGGGAATGAACCGCGACAAGGAAATCCAATTCTGCCTTCCGTCTCTGTAGGCGAGCAGCTTGGCCGTGTCCTGCCCTCCCGACGTGGAATCTCGAACCTGGAGCCTCCAGACCGTGCCGGAATCGCTTCGAGTGGAATCCAGGACCTTGGCGGTGCACCAGTCCAGAGTGCCCGCGGTCTGGTTGGTCATCTGCCAGGTCCAGGTGCGGCCCTTCTTCAGGGGGAGGGCCATGGCAAGGGAGGCGGAGAGAAGGAAGACGGTTCGAGCAAGCATGGGAATATCCCTCGTGCGGTGGAGGAGAGGATGTTCCTTGGAACATAAGGCTCCCCACCTATCGGTGTTGGGCATTTCCCATAGAACGGCGTCCCAACCGCCAGTGTGCCTTGCGATCCAACCTCCGGATTGGCGTGGTGGTCTGGCGTCGGATCAGGCGGACGGCGAACGCACCAAGCCAAGGAGCTTGGCCGTGAAGTCTTCCGGAAGGAAGGGCTTCAGCAGGGTGTCGAATTTCACCTTCAGGCCGCGGGCCCCGATCTCGGGGTCGCCGAAACCGGACATGAACAGGACGCGGACCGCGGGGTGCTTCGCGATCACCTCGGCCGCAAGCTGGAATCCGCTGCGACCGGGGAGCACGACATCGGTCACCAACAGGTCCAGCCCGGACAGCGAATCCAGGACCGCGGTCGCCTGGTCGGGGTCCATCGCGCTGTGCAGGTCGGCGCCGGAATCCGCCAGCAACATCTCGAGGAACGGCACCAGGGTGGGATCGTCTTCCACCAGAAGCAGGGTCTTGCCTTGGAGAATCGGAGCGGAAGCGGTCATGGTACCCATACAGTAGACTTATTTCCGCGCGGAGGGAAGACTGCCCCCGATGGCCGAGTCCAAGGTCTCCCGGACCAATACGCCCAGCGGACCTCCTTCGTCCTGCAGGTGGTGGCGCGCACCCTTGAACATCCGCACGTGCATTCCCCGCGTCCGGGCGGCGACCCAGTCGATGTCGTAGCGCCAATCCACCGTCCGGTCCTGGTCTCCCTGGAGGTAGAACCAACGAGAAGGCGCGAGCTGCTCGGCAGTGGACCGGGCGTTCCAGATCCGAACTTCCTCCAGCCAGTGGACGGGTGTCGTCCATCCCTCCAGGGGATCCCTCTCCACGCGGCGCAGGAAGGCGCTGTCGGAACTCGAGTTCAGCGCCTTTCCTCGAACCATCCGGTCCTTGAACAACGAGACCGCGGGCAGGACGGTTCCGATCCAGGTCCAACCCGAGAAATGCACCATCGGGGCCAGCAGGACGGTGTTCCGGTAGGGGTAGTCGGGACGTCCAGCGCGATCCAACACGACGAGTCCGCCCAGGGAATGTCCCACGACGGTCCAGGGACGGGGAGCGCGACCGCGCAGCGAATCCTCCAACGCCACCAGGGCGTCGGCGTATTCCCCGACGGAATCCACGTCGAACGGGCGCCCGTCGCTCAGGCCGTGTCCGGGGAGGTCCAGCGAGGCCACCGCCCACCCTTCCGACAAAAACCGACGAATGTGCGGGGCCCAGATGCCGGTGTGGTTGTAGTACCCGTGCACCAGGAAGACGGTGCCGCGAGCCCGGGCGGGGATCCAGGTCTGGCAGGCGATTTCCAGCGCGCCCACGCGCACCGTGCCGAACCGATGGATGGAGTCCGCGATGGCGAGATCTTCGGTGGCCAGGTAGCCGCGGAGTTCGACCGGGTCGGAGGCCTTGGCGGTGCGGAAGCCCCGGGGGAACCAGGCGGGAACGGAAAACGCCATGCCTGCGGATGCGAACGCGAGGCAGAGGGCGGCCCGGAAGGGTCGACGGATCACGCCAACAACCTCGCGGCGTAGGCGGCGCCGTAGGTGAGGATGAAATCCGCTCCGGCCCGGCGAAACGCCACCAGGGATTCAAGCAGGCAGCGGTCGTAGTCGATCCAGCCCCGTTCCGAGGCCGCCTTGAGCATGGAGAATTCCCCCGACACGTGGTAGGAGGCAAGAGGAAGGGTGGTCCTGTCCCGCAGTTCGCGCAGGATGTCCAGGTAGGGGAGGCCGGGCTTGACCATCAGGATGTCGGCGCCTTCCGCCTCGTCGAGATCCGCTTCCAGCATGGCTTCGCGCCGGTTGGCCGGATCCATCTGGTAGGTCTTCTTGTCCCCCGCACGGGGCGCGGATCCCAGCGCGTCGCGGAATGGACCGTAGAAGGCGCTCGCGTACTTGGCCGTGTAGGCGAGGATGCCGGTGTCCAGGAAGCCCTCGCCATCCAGATGCCGTCGGATCGCCCCCACGCGGCCGTCCATCATGTCGGATGGAGCCACGAGATCGGCACCTGCCTTCGCGTGGATCGAGGCCATTGCGCAGAGGATCTCCACCGTGGAGTCGTTCTCGATGCGGCCGTCGGGCGAGAGGAGGCCGTCGTGGCCGTGGTCCGTGAAGGGGTCCAAGGCGATGTCCGTGATCACCAGGAGGTGCGGGAGAGCGTCCTTGAGCGACCGCAGGGCGCGCGGAACGAGTCCATCGGGATCCAACGCCGCCTTGGCGTCCGCGCTCTTCGCTTCCGGTGGGGTCGCCGGAAAGAGTGCGATGGCGGGGATGCCAAGATCGGACCATTCGCGTGCCTGTTCGACCAGCCTGTCGACGCTGTGGCGTTGGCAACCGGGCATGGACGGGATGGGGTCGGACAGATTTCGACCCTCCCGCGCGAAGCAGGGCATGACAAGGTGCTGGGGAGAAAGGGAGGTCTCCCGCACCAGGGCTCGGAGCGGTCCGTTCGCGCGATTCCGACGCGGGCGTCTGGGAAGATCCATTGGCGGTTCCATGGGATGGCGATGTTCAGAAGAGGATCTGGAACGAGGGGACGGGGACCAGTCTCCATCCCCCGTCGCCAGACAAGGAAAAACGCAGCGGTGCCTTCTGCAAGACCCATTCCGCGGTCCCGTTGGAATACTGGGCGGGATCGTCGTAGCCCCAGCGTTCGAACCCGACGAGTTGCAGGTCCAAGGCCATCCAGGTCTCGGGCCGCCAGCGCAAACCGAATCCGGCGGCCAGATGCGTCGCCCCGGACCCTTGAAGGGGCCTGACCAATCCCCCTGCTCGGGCTTCCAGCCAGGGCGTCCAGGACTGGAGTGGAAGGAAGTAGGTCCGGAACATGCCGTCCAGCAGGAATTCCTGGTCCACATGGCCGGAATCCAATCCCGCGACCATCAGGCCCACGGAAACGTTGTCGGTGACAAGCCGCGAAACGGAGATGCCGACCATGCCGGTGGAGCCCGATTGGCGGTCCACTTCCCAGGCTCGCAAGCCCACCTCCGTCATGCCCGTCCGCATCCTGTCCTGAGGCAGCACCTGCGCGGCGGCAAGGCTTCCCAGGAGGAGGACGAGCCATGCCTTCACACGGCGGCCCTGGAGAGATTGATCCTGCGGCGCCACCAGCAGAGAAGCGCGAACATGCCCTGCAGGACGACGAAGGTGCCCATGGCGGTCGCGCCGCCCTGCGAAAAGCCGTAGGAGTGCAGTCCCGACGCGAGGATGAAATTGACCCCGTACCAGGCCATCACCACCCCGAAGAAGGCGAGTACGGCGCCCATCAAGGTGCCGAAGGGTCGGATCCACCCCGTGATCCTTCCATGCAGCACCATCAGGTAGCCGAGGTCGGCGATCAGCGCCCAGGTTTCCTTGGGGTCCCATCCCCAGAACCGGCCCCAGGAATAGTCGGCCCAAACCCCACCCAGCACGATGCCGGCGGTCAACAGCACCACGCCCAACTGCATGGCGCGGTAGGCGTAGTGGGCGAGCGTCCTGCGGAATTCGTCGGACCCGCTGCGGAACTCCTGGAAGATCCCCACGTTCCCGATCGCCATCGCGACCAGGAAGGCGGCGTAGGAAATGGTCACGGTGAGGACGTGGACGGTGAGCCAGTAGTTGTTGCGCAGGACGGGCACCAGCGGATGGATGGTCGGGTCCAGCACGGTGGGCAGGTTGTCGGCCAGGACGAAGACCAGCCACCCCGCCGCGCACACCGCCGCCAGCACCGTGCGCGATCGGTAGATCCACGCGATGGGCAGTCCGAAGAGGAGCGCACCGAATCCAACCCACAGGGTGGTTTCGTACATGTCGGTCACCGGAGGGCGGCCGGCGACATAGATGCGCATGGCGAAGCCGACGATCAGCAGGACCATCCCGGCCCCGGCGCAGATGCCGGCAAGCCATGTGGTCCGACGCGAGACCTGCGGAGCCCCGGTGCGGGTCGTCTCGGAGATCCATGCCAGGAGAAAGCCGAACATGAGCACGATCCATGCGATCCGGAATGGCCGGTATTCGACAAGAGCGAGCTCGGCGCGCACATTGGATTCGCGGACCCGTTGGAACGTGCCGTCGCCCAGCGACGACAGGGAGTCCGTCAGGAGTTCGTTGCGCGCGAGTTCCGATGCGGCGGAATCGAATCCGGGCTGGTCGCCCGACTGGTAGGACATCGCCATCCGCGTGAAGGCGTCCATCCTGCGCATCAGCGCCGGATCGGATGCCACCTCGGTGGGCGGGATCTCCTGGGGGAGTCTCCAAGCGCCTTCCTTGCCCTTGGGTCCGATCATCAAGCGCCAATCCGAAGCGGAAGTCGCCTCGGCGAACTTCTCCAGGCGTCTGGCCACGTCCGACGCGGCCTTTTCCACCGGATCCAGCCGCTCCTTGTCCCGTTGCTTCGCCGCGGCGATGTCGGCGAGCTTGTGGAGCTTGGCATTGTCGGCCAGTTCCGTGAAGCTCGCGAACTGCCCGTCCGGATCCAGTCCGATCGCGGTTCTCAACGGCCGGAACGCGCAGAAGACGACGCGCTGGTTCGAGAGGGAGTCGGGGTAGAGGGCGAGCGCGAACCAGGAACGCATCGGCCCCAGCTCGCGCGTGAGCCCGGCTCTCCCGCGGATCTCCTGGATTCCTTCCGTGGCGGCAACGAGAAGAGGTTTGACCCGGCCTCCGGACAGGATCGCGATCCCGTCCGCGGCGGAGAGGTCCATCGTCTTCGCCGAAGCGGGAAGGGAAACCACAGGTTCGGCCGCGCGGACCGCGCCGGTCATGGATGCTGCGATCAAGGCCAGGAAGATTCTTCTCATTCGGATTTCCCCCGTCGGCCAAGCCGACTCCGTTCCAGGACATACCAGACGATGGAAAGCACCGCGAGCAGCGCACCGAGGTACTTGAGGAACCGTCCGGGGTCGCGGTTCACGCTCAGCACCGTGGTGGAGACCTTGCCGGGGTCGTTCGCGAAGCTGGCTTGGTAGAACGTGAAGCCTCCGCGCTTGAGCGGTTCGTTCATGGCGATGCGGGCGGAGTCGAGCGGGTGCCCGAGGGAGTCGACCACATGCACGAACGACGTGTAGGTGGCGGCCTGGGTGGTTCCGGGATCGTCCCCCACCTTGAACCGGTCCAATCGGATTCCGAAGGGGAGGGAGACCCTGCGACCCTCGAAGGAAAGCGCCCGACGAAGTCCGAGTTCGTTCCAGACGAAAACCCCGCCCAGGGGCACCCAGCGCGACGATCCCCATGGTCCGGCACCCACCCGGATGGCCGGCGGAGGTAGATCGCGGCCCGGTTGCGGGTCGACCGGAGCGCAGGAGTCGCGGATCTCCCCGTGCGACTCGAAAGCTCCCACCGAGAGGTGGAGGATGCCGAAGGGAAGCGGCACGTCCCTGCCGAGGGACACTCGGAAAGCGCTCAGGACATGTCCGGCCTTCTCGCAGCGGGCCAGGAGGGTGTCGCCCACCACCCCCAGTCGCAGCAGCGGCGCCTGGGACGCGCCGCCGACGGGTCGGAAATCCACCTTCCACGCGACTTCCGGGTGCCGGTCGCCGGAGAAGCGGAAGTCGGGCACGCGCCCGTAGAGGATTTCATCCCAGGAACTGTCCAGGTGCTGCATGCGCAGGCGGACGGCGGGATTGAGAAGGGAGTCGGAATGGTTGGAAAGCCCCGTCGGGCCGATTTCGGCATCGGGCAGGAATTCCTGGACCTCCGCCGACAGGTTCCCGGACCGGAATTTCCTTCCAGGGACGCGCAGATCCGCCAGGTTCATCCGCAGGGAGTCGGTTCCAGCGCGGGCGGTGAGGTCGAACTTCGCCGGGGAGCGGCTGGAGGTGTCCAGGAACGAGGAGACGTCTGGTGCACGCTCCAAGGACAGGGCCATCAAGCCTCCCAGGTCTTCCCTGGGCGAAACCAATGGGTTGTCCAGCCCCAGCCTGAGCGTGGTGGGATCCGTCCCCACGGCCAGCAACGCCAACTCCACGATGGGGCCTCCCTGCGTATCGGGGACCACGCGCTGGAAAGTGCGGGAGAAGGGGAGGTATTCCAGGATCCGCGGTGCCGGGTCGGGCATGCCCGGGACCGCGCCCAGGTCCCCTGCGCGGGGATCCAGGGTGCGCCGCACCGGGGATTCCGCGACGAGCTGGTCGTTGAGGTAGGTGCGCACGACGTTCTCCGGAAGGTGCATGGCTCTGGTGGCCCCTCCTTCCGGGATCTCCATGGAGCCGTCGATTCCGCCGAACTGCGTGAGCACGGATCCGATCAGAACGAGAAGGATCCCAAGGTGGATGCATCCGAAGGGATACTGGCTGCGCCTCAACGGCCAGCGGACCACCACCGCCAGAAGGACGTTGAAGAAGAGGAAGACGAGCACCAGATGGAACCACCACTGGTCGTACACGCAAAGACGCGCCATGTCTCCGTTGTAGCGGGATTCGACGATGGTTCCGGCCGCCAGGACGACCCCGAGGCTGGCCATGGTGACGACCGCGAGCTTCACGGATGCCATGAAGCGGATGATCGGATTGGCTTGGAGGACTTCCAGATTCCGCTGCGCCCAGGTCTTCAGGTTCATGCGCCGGCCAACAGGGCGGCGAGGATGCGGCCCTGGTTGCAGCCCAGGACGGTCCGCGCCGCGGTGGCCTGCTCCCAGATCGCCATGGCCTCGGACGGCGAGAGCTCCACGGGTTCCATGGCGTCGACGGGAGCGTCGCTGACGCAGAACAGGTCGCGCACCAGGAAGGTGGCGATCTCGGCGAGGAAATCGAGGGCGATGGGCTTGTCCACCATGGCATCCGGCACGCTGTGGAACCCGGCGGCCAGATCCCGCACCGTTTCGACATCGCCGGCGAGAAGCAGACGGCCCGTCCAAGGGGACCGGACGGGCAAGAGGACGTGGAGATCGACTTCCGAGATGGTCTCCGATCGCGAGGCCAACTCCGGACGAGGCCAGGCATCGGCGAAGGTGGATTCGGCGAGGATCCGCTGGAACGTGGATTCCAGGATGGATGCCACCTCCGGAGGTACGGTCCACTCGGTGGGAACGGATGAGGGCTGGTCGTTCAAGGTGCGGTGAAACTACGAATCATCGGATGATTCGGCAGTTGCTAGAAGCGGCCCTTGCGCATGGAGCGCATCATCGACTTCACGTCCTTGTCGGTGACGGCCTGCACCTTGGTCACCGGATCCTCGGTCCATTTGGAGCACCAGAACTGCTTGTCCTCGCCGATGGACACGACACCGGCCACGCCTCCGGTCCTCCATTTCCGGAAGGTGTCGCAGCGGGTGCGGATCTTGCAGTTCCAGCAGGTCTGCGCCTCTTCCTTGGCCTCGCCCCCGACATCCTTCTTGATGACGGTCCGGCTTTTGAGACGATCCGTCTCGTAGGCCTTGGCAAGGCTGTTGTTCTTGTCGATGAAGCGATCTCCGGAAAAGTCCATGGTCAATCCTCGCCGTGGTATTGGATGAGCGAATGGACCGGTCGCGGAGACAGCCGCTCCCGTCCGGGTAGGAAGCAAAGTTCGATGAGGAAGGCGCAACCGACCACGGTTCCGCCCAGTCGTTCCACCAGGTTGGCCGCCGCCAGCATGGTGCCGCCGGTGGCGAGAAGGTCGTCCACCAGCAGCACCTTCTGCCCCGGCCGAACGGCGTCGGCGTGGACTTCCAGGGCGTCGGTTCCGTACTCCAACTGGTACGCTTCCCGCAGGGTCTTCCAGGGCAGCTTCCCGGGCTTGCGCGCCAGGACCACGCCCGCTCCCAGGGCGAGGGCCACGGCGGGCGCGAAGAGGAAACCACGC
>DATNIW010000176.1:0-5373 GCA_035604215.1 Fibrobacteria bacterium | reverse complement strand
GAGCCAGATGCCGGCGCACACCCACGTGATCACCGCCTCGCCGTAACTACGCTTCCCGCATGATCGCCGCTTGCATCGCTCTCTCCGGGGCCCTCTGGGGAGCGCGCCCCGTGGTGGTTGCCATCGTGGACGACGCCTTCGAGCTGTCCTCCGAACCCGCCCGCGGTTTCTGGTACGATTCGATCCAGGCGCGGAAGCTCGCCAACCCGGCGCTCGCCCCCTGGGACCTGGCCGACAACGATCCCGACGTGGCTCCACCCAAGGCCCGCGCCGCGGACTTCTGGCACGGCACCGCCGAAGCGAACCTGTTGGCGGAGCGATTGGGACGATTCCTGGGGAAGGACGCGTCCTCCCTGGTCCGGTTCGTCCCCATCAAGGTCCTTTCCGACGGCGCCCCGCGACCCGACATGTCTCTGGGTTATCTGGGCATCCAACGCGCCGCCCGCGCCCAAGCTGACGTGATCCTCTGCGCCTGGTCGGGAGGCACACCCGGCGATGGGCAGGTGGAGATGGTGAGGGAAGCCCAACGCAGCGGTGCCTTGGTGCTGGCGGCCGCCGGCAACGAGGCGACCCGGCGACCCCAGTTCCCCGCGAGCCTTCCCGGCGTGGTGGCCGTGGGCGCGTTGGACTCCATGGGAAGACGGAAATTCCTGTCGTGCCGAGGGGACTGGGTCACCCTCTCCGCTCCCGGAGACACCGAACGGGTTTCCGTACGGCCTCTGTTGCCCGATTCCGTGGGGTTTTCCCAGACTTCGCGCGCCGCCACCGAGGTCGCCGCGCTCGCCATCGCCCTGAAGGTGGATCATCCCGCCTGGAATGCCAACAAGATCCGTCAGGTCCTCATGGAGTCGTCCATGCTCCTGGAGCCGCGCTATCCGGGAGTCTCCGGCACCCTGGGCGCGGGAGCGCTGGATCCCGTGCACGCACTGGTGGGCACCTGGGACGCCCGGCTTCCCTCGGGGATGGAACGGCACCCGGCGGGGATGCTTCCCCTTTCCGAACGAGCTTGGACGGTGGACCTGGACGGACCGGGCAGCTTCCGGGGCATCCGTATGGGGTTGGCGGGAGAGGTGGACTCGACCGTGCGGGTTCGCGCCACGGCTCCGGACGGTCAGAGCTACGACTGGACGGCTCGGGAACTGACCCAAGGGGTGGAGATTCCTTATCCCCGCCTGGCCCTGAATTGGAAAGGAACATCCAAACCCGGCGGGTACCTGGAGTTCCGCAAGCTGGAATTGGATTCGTCCACCCTGTTCTGCCACGGGACCCGGGAATTGTCGGGCGACTCGGGGCATGCCTCCGACGGCTCGGGGAGCGCTCCCTACGCCCACGAGTGCGACTGCAAATGGCAGATCCACGTTCCCCCGGGGCACCGGATCCGATTGGACTTCGATTCCTTCCAGACCGCCGCGGGATTGGACCAGCTCCACGTCTTCCAGGGCACGGCCACGCTCCCCCAGAACCTGATGGCGCTCTTCAGCGGTCCGCACCTGCCGCCGCCCCTGGTGAGCTTGGGCAACGATCTGCTCCTGTGGTTCCCCAGCTCCACCACCGGCGTGGGGCAGGGCTTCTCGTTCCATTGGAAGTCGGTCCCGGATACCACCAGGCCGGGACTCGCCCAACCGTGGGTGATGGACACGGCCCGCTGACGCGAACTTCGCCGTTCAGGGGCGCGGGATCAGCACCGATCGAACCCCTGTCCCCGTACGCAGCGACAGGATCCATTCTCCTTGGGGGAGGTTTGGCGCCACCAGGGCGTCGCCGGTGAAGCGACCCTTGTCCAGTTGGCGTCCTTCCAGGTCCAACACGCGCCAGTCCACCGGACCGGCGGAATGGATTCGGACTCCCGAGGGGGTGATTTGCCACGCGAGTTCCCCCGGATCCGCGTAGGCGATCGGGGTGGCGACGCCGGTGGGACCGTCCGTCAGGAAGGCGTCCAACGCCTTGGTCGGCTTGCCGGAATCGTCGAAGGCACCCAAGGTGTAGCCCTGCCATCCGTTGTAGGCCTCGGGTTCCCAGTAGAACACGCCCAGTCCTCCGCTCGTGGATTTCGTGTTGGCGATCAGCGTCTTGAGCATGGCGAAGGCGGTGTCGGGCTGGTCCCAGGACATGCCCACTTCCGAGATCATCACCTTGGAGCCGTAGCGCGAGACCATGTCCTTCATGTTGACCAGGCAGAGGCTGTCGTAGCTGCGCCAGTTGGTGGTGGAAGGATACAGGGACATCCCGACGGCGTCCCAGGTGGCGTGGTTGGACTTGAGCAGGTCGAAGATCCACCGGAACAAGCTGTTGTCGTAGCCGTTGGAGATGTGGACGATGACCGTGGCGTTGGGGTCCACGGCCTTGACGGCGGCCGCTCCGGCGGACACCATGGCGGCGAAGTTCGCGGGGTTCGTGGTGGCTTGGCCATCCGGCCAGAGCATGCCGTTGTTCGTTTCGTTCCCCACCTGCACCCAATCGGGGGTCACGCCGGAATCGCGCAACGCGGTCAGAACGTCCGTGGTGTGCGCGGCCAGGGCCTGTTCCAATTGCGCCGTGGAGTAGCTGGTCCAGGCGGCGGGTTTGGTCTGGGTTCCGGCGTCCGCCCAGGTATCGCTGTAGTGGAAATCGATCATCACCCGAAAGCCGGCCCGGTGGACGCGCGCGGCCATCTTCACCACATCCGCCTTGTCGCAGTACCCGGCGGAGGGATTCACCCAGACGCGCAGGCGGATGGAATTGATCCCCTTTCCCGCCAAGATGGTCAACAGATCCTTCTGCGCTCCGGTGCTGTCGCGGAACTGGGTTCCCGAGGCTTCCATCTGGGAAAGCCAGCCGATGTCCGCGCCGTTGGCGAACGCGGGGCTCGAAGCGGCACGGACGAAAGCCGGTAGGAGGAGAAGGATCAGGCCAAGACGGACTCTGGACATGACCAAAGGGTAATGGCTCCGCGAGGGGTCGCGCAGGCCGGTTCCGGAAATGTCCCGGGACCCGCCGGTTCCGGGAGAGCACGGTATCCGCCCGCCGGGATCGGCCGCCGGGAATCGGCGAGTTCGTGGTACAATGGGAGTGCCGTGCCAAGCCCTGGTGACATCGAATCGAAGGAGCCGTGGGAAGGTGTGCCCTCCGGTCCGGGTCTCGTGGGAAAATTCCAGCCGGTCCCGGTGACATCCGGTCACCGATATTTGAAGAATCGCCCCCGCTCGAGTTCCAATCTCCGATTACTGTGTATCCATGGTTCCGCTCATCGGTCAATTGGATTACCGGGCTTGGCTCCGGCAGGTCTACGAAGAGAGGAAGGCGCGCGACGCCTTCTTCTCCTACCGATTCCTCGCGGAAAAGGTGGGGATGGACCACTCGCTCCTGATCCGGGTTCTCCAGGGGGAGCGGCACCTGGCCGAAAGCTCGCTGGATGCCTGGGTCAACTACCTGGAACTGGACGCCAGGGAGGAGGACTACTTCCGGGTGCTGGTCCGGTTCGCGAAGAGCAGGTCCAGCAGCGAGCGCACCAAGACCCTGGATCGCCTGATCGGCCTGCAGGGGATGCCTTCGCACCGGTTGGAGCGGGACCAGTGGGAGTACTTCCGCAACTGGTACCACGTGGCCTTGCGCGGGGTGGTCGGACTGGACGGGAGCCTGGATGCCGCCCAGGCGGGAGCGAGGCTGGATCCCCCGCTGGGTCCGCGTCAGGCGCGGGAGGCCTTGGTCCTGCTGGAACGGCTCCATCTGGTCCGGCGGGACCCGGACGGGCGATTGGTCCTGACCAACGATTTCGTCGAAGCCGGACCGGGCATCGCCGTCACGGCGGTCCGGGAACACCAGAAGCAGATGCTCGGGCTGGCCATGGAATCCATCGATCGGCACCCCCCGGAGATCCGGCAGGTCTCGTCGGCGACGTTCACGTTGGCTCTGTCCGACCTCCCCGAGGCGCGCAGCCGCATCCGTTCCCTCCGCGACTCCCTGATGCGGCTCTCCTCCGAATCCCGGTCGGCCGACCAGGTCTACCAGTTCGAGGCCGTGCTGTTCCCCTTGACCAAGATCGGCCCCCCCTCCGGGCGCAAGGGGAGGCGAAAATGAAGCCGCTTTCCCTTCTTCCGCTCGGAACGCTGCTGGCCAGCCTGCTCCTGGTGGCTTGCGACGGTCGGGTTTCCGGAGGCAACGGGACCTCCACCGACAACGTGGTGACCGCCAGGATGGTTTCGGTGGACAGCATCGCGTGGGACCTGCCCGGCGGCGATTCGGGCCCGTATCCGCTCCTCGTATCCCTGGATTCCGCCAACATCGATTTTTCCAACAGCTTTTCGGACGGCTCCGATCTGCGGGTCCAACGATTGGATTCCACCGCCCTTCCGTTCCAGATCCGGGAGTGGAGTGCGGCCACTCGACATGCGAGTCTCTGGGTGCGTCTGGACTCGTTCCATCGCGGGTCGGCCCAGCGGATCCTCCTGCGCACCGGCAAGGATTCGACGATCAACCGGTCGGATCCCGTCGCGACCTGGGCGGGCGTGTCCGATTCCGACCGTCTGGTGGTGGCATCCGTGCTGCTCGCCGATTTCGAGAATGGATCCTCCCTGGTCCCGCTGCCTTGCGCCTGCAACAACTGGTACGCCTCCGGTTCTTCGGGGGCCACCCTGACGCTGCCGGCGCCCGGAGCGGCCTTCTCCACCGCGATCCAGGCGGCGGGCGACGGACGGACGGGGAAAGCACTCCATCTCTCCTTCACCGCCAAGAGCCCGGAATGGGTGCTGGCCGGGACCAACCTGGGCATCGGATACCATCGATTCGGGGGGCTGGATTCCATCACCTTCTGGGCCCGGGGCAAGGGAACCATGCACATCTCCCTGGAGAATCGTCGCGACACCAGCGGCCACATGAAGGCCTGGGCGGGGTTCGCCATGGACACGGCCTGGACCCGTTACGCCATCAAGCCCTCCCAGTTCGATGCCCCGGGCTCGACGTTCGGGTGGCGGCCCGGCGTCAGCGACAGCGTCACGACCTTCTCGGTTTTCGGACAGGACGGAACCGACCTGTGGATCGACGACATCCGTTTCAACGGTTTGTCGCCGTCCGAGATTCCTTGAGCACCCAACCCAACCAGAACCACCCAACCCGGAGGAGCAGATGAAACACCCAACCACCCGATGGCAGATCGCCATGGGATCCCTGATCGCCTTGTCGCTGGCAGGGACCGCGACGGCCGCCACGGTCGCCGTGGATGTCGGGACCACCTACCAGAAGATCAGCGGATTCGGATCCTCCACGGCCTGGAGCTCCACCATGAGCGCGGCCGATGCCGACTACCTCTGGTCCACCACCACCGGAGCCGGACTCACCCTCCATCGGATCCACATCGACGACGCCAACGGAAGCACCAGCGAACTCGCCATCGCCAAG
>DATNIW010000175.1:0-25726 GCA_035604215.1 Fibrobacteria bacterium | reverse complement strand
CGCTCCAGGTCCATGGCGACCACCATCCCCTGGCGCATTCCCGAATGTTCCGTGGTGCGCTGCAGGTAGATGAACCCTTCGCCTTGGCTTTCCAGGATCCCTCGAGCGGTGTAGTCGGCCATCGCCTGGTGGATCTTCGCGATGCGCACCCCCACGTCCGGGCTTTCCAAGTGGATCTCCGGAAGGGTCAGGCGCAAGGTGGAGGGTGCATCGCCCACGATGGCCTCCACCTGGTTCCAGTAGGCGTGGTCCGACGTGTACTGGTCGCAGGCGACGATGCTCCACTTGGAGAGGTCGGTTCCGGCCACGGGCAACAGGATCTCGGGGACCGCGATTCCCAGGCGTTGGAGGGTGGGGGCGTGGGTCTCGTTCAGGCTGGGCATGTGCGGTGCGTCTCCGGTGGATCGTGGACCCGGGAGTTTAGAAATCGGGCGAGGAGGTACCATTCCCGTACATGTCCTCCGACACCGATCGCTTGACCGAGCTCGAGATCCGGTTGGCCCACCAGGAGCGCACCAGCGACCAGCTCCACGAGGTGGTCCTGGACCTGCGCAAGGAGCTCGAATCCATGCGGCGCAAGTTCGGGGAGATCGAAGCCAAATTGGAATCCGACGCGACCGAGATCGGGCCGGCCAACGAGCTGCCGCCGCACTGGTGAGCGCCTCGCTCTTCGATGCGCTCCCCCGCGGGGAGGAATGCTCGGCCGACCAGCTCCTGGAGCGGTTCCTGGAGGTCAACGCCCTGCGCGGACTCTCGCTCTACCCGGCACAGGAAGAGGCGCTCCTGGAACTGTGGGACGACAAGAACCTGATCCTGAACACGCCCACCGGCTCGGGCAAGTCGCTGGTGGCCTCGGGACTCCATTTCCTGTCGCTGGCCCGAGGGAAGCGTTCGGTCTACACCTGCCCGGTGAAGGCGCTGGTGAACGAAAAGTGGATGGCCCTCTGTCGCGAGTTCGGGCCGGAGAACGTGGGCCTTTCCACCGGCGACGCCACCGTGAACCACGGGGCTCCCATCCTCTGCTGCACCGCCGAGATCCTCTCCAACATGGCGCTTTCGGAGGGCGAGGACTGTCCCGTCGCAGACGTGGTGATGGACGAGTTCCACTACTACTCCGACCGCCAGCGCGGCGTGGCCTGGCAGATTCCGCTTCTCACCCTGCCCCGTGCGCGGTTCCTCCTGATGTCCGCCACCCTGGGCGACACCTCGTTCTTCGAGCAGGAATTGACACGTCGCACCCATCGGCCCACGGCCACGGTGAAGAGCGTCCACCGCCCGGTCCCCCTGGAGTTCGACTGGTCCGACCATCCGCTGCCCAACGCCGTCCAAGGGCTCGTGACCCGCGGCAAGTCGCCCGTCTACGTGGTCCATTTCACCCAGGCCGACGCCGCGCGCAACGCCCAGAATTTCACCAGCCTGGACCTTTGCAGCAAGGAGGAGAAGCAGAAGATCGCCACGGCGCTCGAAGGCTTCCGATTCTCCAGCCCCTACGGCCCCGACCTCAAGCGCTGGCTGAAGCAGGGGATCGGACTCCACCACGCGGGGCTCCTCCCCAAGTACCGGATCCTGGCCGAACGGCTGGCCCAGCAGGGGCTCCTCAAGATCATCTGCGGAACGGACACCCTGGGCGTGGGCGTCAACGTGCCCATCCGCACGGTGCTGTTCACCCAGCTCTGCAAGTGGAACGGCGACAAGACCTCCATCCTTTCCGCCCGGGACTTCCACCAGATCAGCGGACGCGCCGGCCGCAAGGGCTTCGACGACATCGGCTATGTGGTGGCCCAGGCCCCCGAGCACGTCATCGAGAACCTGAAGCTCGCGGCGAAGGCCGGGGACACGGGACGCAAGTTCCAGAAGCAGAAGCCTCCGGAGAAGGGTTACGTCCCCTGGGACGAACAGACCTTCCGCAAGCTGGTGGAGTCCGCCCCCGAACCGCTCAAGTCCAGCTTCGCCGTGAACCACGGAATGCTCCTGAACATCCTTTCGCGCCCCACGGACGGGTGCAAGGCGTTGCGCGAGCTGATCCGCGGCTGCCACGAGGGGCCAAAAGACAAGATCCGTCACCGCGACCGGGCCTTCCAGCTCTTTCGCCCGCTGGTGGACCGCGGCATCGTGGAGTTCATCGCCCCATCGGCGCCGGGCATGGCCAAGCTGCGCGTGAAATCGGATCTGGGCGAAGATTTCTCCATGGACCATGCCCTGGCGCTGTGGCTTCTGGACACGATCCCGTTGCTGGACGTCCAATCCCCCGAATACCCGCTGGACCTCCTCACCCTGGTGGAGTCCATCCTGGAAGATCCCGATCTCCTGTTGCGCAAGCAATTGGAGAAGGAGAAGTCCCGCCTGATCGCCCAGTGGAAGGCGGAAGGCGTGGAGTACGACGAGCGCATGGCCCGGCTCCAGGAAGTGGAATACCCGAAGCCCCAGCGCGAGTTCGTCTACGGCACCTTCAACGCCTTCGCGGAGAGGCATCCCTGGGTGGGCAACGAGAACATCCACCCCAAATCCATCGCCCGCGAAATGTTCGAAGGCTTCCGGACCTTCTCCGACTATGTCAAGGAGTACGAGCTGCAGAGGTCCGAAGGACTGCTTCTTCGCCATCTCAACGCCACCTGGCGCGTGCTGGCCCAGACCGTTCCGGATTCCGCCAAGACCGAAGAGGTCCGCGAGATGGAGGAGTACCTGGCCGCCATGCTCCGGCAGGTGGATTCGAGCCTCCTGGAAGAATGGGAACGGCTGAAGAATCCCGCCTTCGTGGCCGAGGAATCGCAGGAGCTGCGTCCACCCGGCGCGGAGGCGGCGGCGCGCGACATCACCCGCGACCCCAAGGCCTTCCTGGCCATGGTCCGCACCCGGATCCTTTCGTTCCTGGGGTCGTGGAACGCGGAGGAGTACGACGAGGCGCTCGACCTTCTCGCCTTGGAACCGGACGAATCCGAACAGGAGTGGACGGCCATTCGCCTGCGGGAACGTCGCGAAGCCTATCGGGAGGTCAACGATCGACCCCGGCTGGACGCCGAGGGGCGCAACCTGCGCCACACCCATCTGGAGAAATCCCCCGATTCCTGGCGCGTGGAGCAGGTGATCCAGGACCTCTCCGAACACAACGACTGGTCGGGGATCTTCTCCGTCGACCTTTCCGCCTCCAGGGAACGCGCCGAACCCGTCCTGCGACTTTTGCGGCTCGCTCCTCTTTGAGCCGCGCTTCCCACTCGCGGATCAGGCTTGGATCGGGGACCCGTCCATCCGGTCGATGATTTCCCTGGCCAGGTCCACCGCCCGGATCTGGATCTGGAGGTCCGACCACCACTCCCCGCCTCGGCAAGCTTCGAGGAATCGGAGGTGCTCGGTTTCCAGCGCGTCGACACGGTCGATCCACAGGGAAGTCCTCGCACCGCCGCTCGGATGCCGGTACAGGGACCGAGCCAGCAAGTCCGCATGCCAGGTTCCGCCTTCGCCTTCCACATCCCAGGTCCGTCTGCGCACCGGCTGGTAGCCCACGACGATTTCGACGGAACGTCCCGCCCCCCCCAGGTGGACACGGACCGATCCGGTGCCGGTTTCGACGGACCCCAGGAGGGAAAGGCTTCCGTCCAGGCGCAAGGCGAGGTCCAGGTCGTGGACGGCCAGGTCCAGCAACGCCCCGCCTTCCGGGATGGTGCGGGGCTCCGGACCCTCCCGAACACACCGGATGGAGCGCCAACCGGGTGCCCTTTCCAGCTCCGACCGAAGGGCTCGGAACACGGGGTGGAACCGTTCGGACTGCCCTCCGAAGAGAACCCTCCCCGCGCGCCGGAAGTCATCGGCCAACTCGCGGGCTTCCCCCGCTTGCGGACAGATGGGTTTCTCCAGGAGCACGTCGCAACCGGCCCCGAGGCAGGTGCGGGCCACGCTGGCGTGGTCGCCGGGAGGCACGGCCACCACGACCGCCTGGGGCCTCAACCGCACCAGGGCGGTGTCGAGGTCGGATTCCCAGGAAATTCCAGGCCACCCGGGAGGTCGAGGATCCACCACGCCCACCAGGGATACCCCCGCGTTGCTCTCCAGGACGCGCCGATGCATGGCGCCCATCCGACCGGCACCCACCAGGAGAATTCGCGTGGTGTGGACGGACCGGGACAGAAATCGCATACTGGATTCCGATTCCGTTCCAAGGAGCCCTGCATGGCCATCAGAGAAGAACCCGGCACCCGCGCGAGTCGCAAGCCCTTCCGCAATTTCGTCTTCGCCCCGCGCGTCCAATGGCCGCAGATCGTCCGCAACGGGCTCATGGTGGCCTTCACCTCGCTGGGGACCGCGATGATCGTCCTTCTCATCTACCACGGGGAATTCGGGGACGCTTCCTTCTACATCATGGAACAGAACTCCACCATGTATCCCGTCGACCGCTCGGGTCTCATGGCGCTGCTGGTCCCCGCCGTGGGAGGTACGGCTTTGGCCGGGATGCTCCTGGGGTGGCTCCTGACCCTCGGGGCCTCGCGACGCATCGCGCTCCCGGTCTACAAGGTCGGCCAGTGGGCTCAACGTGTCGCGGAAGGAGATCTGCATGTTCGCTTGGGCTTTCGCGGCGGCGACGATCTGGAGGGACTTGCCGACAACTGCAACGCCGCGCTGGATTCCATCCGGGGCGGCATCCTGGAAGTGGAAAAGATCTCCCAAGATGAAAAAATCCCCGAGGAGGTGAGAAACCGCCTCGGGGCAATCCTGTCTCGCTACAACCTCTGAGGAATCCTAGCGGAGCTTCTTCTTGTGGCGGTTGAGCCGCTTGCGCTTCTTGCGCTTGTGGGTGGCGATCTTCCTGCGCTTGCGCTTGCGTCCACAGGGCATGGTTGGTTTCCCGCTGGGTTGAGTGGTTCTCGAAGGTGTGTAAGGGGAGGGGAAAGAGAGCAATTCCGATGCCTCCCGGCAAGTGTTGGAGCTCTAGGAGCGCCAAATCCATCGGGTACTATCTCCCCCGCAACTCCTCGGGCGCCGACGCCCGCAAGTAGTTGGGGAGCCCTTCCCCTGCGGCCTTGCGCATGGCCAGGATCCCCGCCGCGGAAACGAACCGGGATAGCGGCATCCATCCATCGGGGAGGCTGGCGAGGAAGTCCGGCTTGCCTTCGGCGATCGCGATGGGATCGTCGGTCAGGAACTCCCCAAGCCGTTCCAGCGGGAGGCGGAGGTCCGCACCCGTGGCCGCGGCTTCTCCCGGTTCCAGGCGTCGGACGTAGGCTTCTCCGCGAAGGGCGTCCAAAAGGACCACCCGCGGGCGATCGGTCGGGAAGGAAGGGTTCGAGAGGGCCGCGGCGAGGGTGGAGACCCCGCCAAGGGGAAGACCGCGGCGGAAGGCGAAGCCGTGCGCGAACGAAAGCGCGATGCGGATGCCCGTGAAGGACCCCGGTCCGACGCCGCAGAGCACGGAACCGATGGACTCCGGAGGGAGGGAGAGTTCCTCCAGGAGCGAAGAGACCATCCCCGGAAGGACGTCACCGCGACCACCCGGCAGCTTCCGCTCGGAAAGAACCGTCCCGTCCGGGTCCGCGATCCCAGCGACCACGGCGGAAGTGGCCGCGTCAAGAGCGAGGATCACCGCGGGTTCCGAGGTGCGAGGAGACCCGGAGCACGGATCACTCGCTCTGCCGGTCCCAGGAGGCGTGGAGGATCGCGGTGACCAGGTCCCGGAACGAGAATCCGATGTGCGCCGCCTGCTGCGGCAGGAGGCTGGTTTCGGTCATGCCGGGAAGGGTGTTGACCTCGAGGATGACGGGTCCGTCCTCGGTGAGGATGAAGTCGGTGCGGCTGTACGCGCGCAGGCGCAGCGTGTCGTGGACGCGGCGCGCGAGGTCCTGGATCTCGCGGGTCTCCTCCGTGGTCAGCGGGGCGGGGGTGATCTCCTCCGAGCCGCCGGGCAGGTACTTGCTGGAGAAATCGAAGAATTCCCCGCACTTGGGGATGATCTCGGTGGGCGGCAGCGGGCCGGCTCCCTCCAGCACGCCGCATGTCAATTCCCGTCCATTCAGGAACTTCTCCACCAGGACGCGCTTCTCCTGGGCGCAGAGCTTGACGGCGGCGTCCTCCAGCCCTTCCAGCGTCTTCACGATGTGCACCCCGATGGAACTTCCCCCGGTGGGCACCTTCAGGACCAGCGGCAATCCCCCCCATTGGTAGGCTCGGCTGGCGAGCGCCCTGGCGCCGATGGATGTGGAAAGTTCCATGGACGGTGCGATGGGCAGCTCGCGGGTGCAGAGGATCTCCTTGGTGCGGCTCTTGTCCATCGCCGTCGCCGAGCCCAGGACCCCGGACCCGGTGTAGGGGACTCCGTGGAACTCCAGCAGGGCCTGCATGCGGCCGTCCTCCCCCCAGTCGCCGTGCAGCGCCAGGAACGCCCCGTCGCAGGGGAGCCGTTCCAGCGCGGGGGAATGGGTCTGGGACCAGCCGTCGGAGAGGTCCTCGTCGGAAAGGTCGTGCCGCCCGCCTTCGAAATCCGCCTGCTCCGAGGGCGCCAAGGGTCGGGGCGGAAATCGCCAGCGCCGGTCGCGGGTCAGGACCACCGGCCAGGGCTGGTACAGGCCGGGATCCATCTGCCGCACCACGCCGGTTCCGGACTTGAGGGAGACGTCGTGCTCCGTGGAGTAGCCGCCCATCAGGACAAGCACGGTCTTCGTCATCTCAACCTCCGAGGCGGGAACGGAAAACGGACAGCAGGGGCCAGCACAGACCGAGCGCCAGGCTCCCGATCGCGCAGAGGAGCAACGGAATGCCCGAAAGCGCGGCTGGACGGAAATCGTCTTCGCCTGGATCGGTCGTCGGCGAATCGACCACGGCGGAGCGGAGGATCCGCAGGTACGCGGCCGCCAGGACCACCGACCCCACGAGCGCCACCGCGACGCCCACGAGCGGAAGCGGCCCTTCGCCGTTTTCCACGCCGGCACGCACGACTTCCATCAGCACGGCCCATTTGCCCACGAACCCCGCCAGTGGAGGGATCCCCGCCAGGCTGAAGACGCAGATGGACAATGCGACCACGGCCATCGGCTGGCGCTTCCACGAACCCGCGAGGGCCGCCAGCGACGTGGACCCGGAGGATCGTTCCAACTGGTCCAAGGCGAGGAATGCGCCCAGGTTGGACAGGAGATAGGCGACCAGGTAGAATGCCAGCGCCGCCACCGCGTCGCTGGTGAGCCACGTGGAGAGGGCCAGGACGAGGATGCCCGCGTTCGCGGTGGAGGAAAAGGCCAGGATCCGCTTCGCGTCCTTCTGCACGAGCGCGGTCGCCGAACCCATGGCGATGGACAGGCAACCCGCGATCACCAGGAAACCGCCGATCGCGCCAGGTGCGATCCCCAAGGCATGGGGAGGGAGCAGGTAGGGCATGGTGCGCAGGAAGGCGGCGAAGGCCGCCGCCTTGGGGACGGTGGAGAGGAATCCCGCGTTGACCGTGGGGCATCCCTGGTAGACGTCCGGGCTCCAGAAATGGAAGGGCGCGAGTCCCGCCTTGAACGCGAAGGCCACGGAAACCAACAGCAGCGGCACCAGCACAACCCGGGGCTGGGCGTAGAGCGCCATGCCGATTTCCCCGATGTCGAAGCTGCCCGTGATCCCCCACAGATGGCTGATCCCGAACAGGGCCACGGCGGAAGCCACGCCGCCGTAGAGAACGTACTTGAGTCCGGCTTCGCTCGCCCCCCGGTCGCGGGCGCGAAAGCCCGCGAGCCCGTAGCTGGAGAGGGAGAGGAATTCCAACCCCAGGTACAGCGCCAGAAGGTGGCGGGCTGAGGCGAAGAGGATCGCGCCCAAGGCCACGGACAGGATCAGAAGAGCCGTTTCCCCCTGCTCGTCCCGGCCATCCATGGCCTTGGAACCGTTGAGCGCGAGAAGAGCGAGGACGGCTCCGGACAGGGCGAAGATGCGGACGAACTGCGTGATGGAATCCGGTGTGAACATCCCACCTGTCAAGCGGGGATCGGACGCGGCCCCGGTGACCAGGGAGAGGGTCAAGGTCGCCAGGGCGGAGATGGCGCAGAACCAGACCACCAGCCGTTTTCCGGCCGCGTCGGTGCTCCACTCCAGCACGCAGCCCAGGAGGATGGCGGTGGCCAGCAGGATTTCCGGAAACAACTCCCGCAGCGACGAGGGAATGGCCTGGAAGGTGGAGATCAGAAGATGGTTCATGGCCTCACCAGTCCCTGCGCCCAGGCGATGTGGCTCGCCAACGAGGCGGAAACGGGCCCCAGCGCCGCCTGCAACAGACCCGGCCAGACTCCAAGCAGCAGCGAGAGGCCCGCGAGCGGCGCCAATGTCATGGTTTCCGTCCAGGTCAGATCCGGAAAGATGCGCTGCTCGGGATGGCGGACCGGTCCGTACAGGATCCGTTGGACGGCCCAGAGCAGGTAGGCGGCGGAGAGGATCACCCCGGTCGCCGAGACCCACCCGGCCACCCTCGAGGCGGCGTTCGCCCAAGCGCCCAACAGCGAGGAAAGCTCCCCCACGAAGCCCGAAAGTCCGGGAAGCCCCACGCCCACCATGGCCGAAAACAGGAAGAAAGCGGCAAACCGCGGCATGATCTGGACCAGTCCCCCGAAACCATCCACGCGGCGGTGATGGGCGCGATCGTAGAGCACGCCGACGAGGAGGAACAGGAGCGAGGCGGAAAGACCGTGGCTGACGCTCTGGAAGGCGGCGCCCGATATGCCCATGACGGTCGCCGAGGCCAATCCAAGCACGCAGAAGCCCATGTGGGAGATGGACGAGTAGGCGACCATCCGCTTGAGGTCCTTCTGGCCCAATGCGGCGAACCCGCCCCACACGATCGAGATGGCTCCGATCCAGGCGAAGAATCCGGCATTGGCGAGAACCGCGGTGGGAAAGAGTGGCCAGGCCACTCGCAGGAGGCCGTAGACCCCCAGCTTGAGCAGGATGCCGGCCAACACGACGGAGATGGCCGTGGGTGCCTGGACGTGGGCGTGGGGAAGCCAGGCATGGAAGGGGAAGGAGGGGATCTTGACCGCGAACGCCACGAAGAACAGCCCCAGGCAAAGTGGCGCCAGCGCCATCCCCAGCACCGACTGCCGGGCCCAGAAGGGAGCCAGGAGCTTCCACTGGAGAAGATCGAAGGAGCGCATCACCGGGACCACCAGGTGGTTGGACCTCCCTGCGTCGACTTCGGCGGCCACGGCGGGAGCGGGTCTGCCCAGGGAATCGATGGAGAGCACCGGGAGATCGTAGAGCAGGGCTTCGCCGCGGGGGCCGATCTCCATCTGCTCGACGACTTCGGCCGTGCGCACCGGAACGATCACGCCTCGCTCGGGGATTTCCACCCGCAGGAGGAAAATGGCGAACAGCAGCGCCATGGAGCCGCCCATGGTGTACAGGAAGAACTTGGCCGCGGCCCGCTTGCGATCGTCGCCTCCCCAGATGGCGATCAGGAGGAACATGGGCACGAGCATGATCTCCCAGAAGACGTAGAAGAAGACCATGTCCAGGACCAGGAACGATCCATAGACTCCCACGAACAGCAATTGCAGCAGGGAATGGTAGGCGCGCATCCTGGTCTGGGGCGCGGACGCGACGGATGCAACCCACTGCACCAGGGCGGACAGGAAGATCAGCGCGGCGGAAAGTCCATCGATCCCCAAGTGCCAGGAGATGCCCCATTCCGAATCCAGGGGGATGCGCTCCCGCAACAGGAACCCCGCCCGATGGGCGGAAATCGCCCAGGCAAGGAAGACCGTGGCCGCGACCAGGAGAAGGGTGGCGGAGGATGTGGAAATCGCCTTCTGGATCCTGGCTCGGTCCGGTGCGACCCACGAGAGCAGGGCTCCCGCCAACGGGATGAAGATGAAGAAGGAGAGGATGGCGTCGTCGGTCATCGAGCACCCAGGAAGAAGATGGCCAGCGCCCCGAACAGGGCCAGCAGGCTCCATCCGGCATAGAACTGCGAACGGCCGGACTGGAGAAGATTCGAGAGACGACCGAAGGTCACGGAAATTCCCGCCGCGCCATCCACCGTTCCGTCCAGGGAGGGACCGGATCCCAGGTCCGCGCTCGCCACGGCCTGGCTGCCGCGTCTCCCCAACCCCTCCGCGAAAATCAGATCGCAGGCGCGATCGACGAACCACAGGTTCGCGAGGAACCGCCAGACGAGGTTGGTGGGGGGGTCGCGCCGAAGCCAGTCGGCCGTCCTGTATCCCATGTTGGGCAAGGCCACGTAGAGAAGGACCGCGGAGGCGAACCCGACGATGAGAAGCGGCAGGGCCCAGAGCATGGTGCCCACGTGCAGGAAGTGCTCGACCGATTCCGGCAAGGCCTGCACCGTACCCAGGATCCCGCCTCCGGGTGCGCGCAACACTCCGTCCAGCCAGGATCCGGATCCGAACGGGTTGAGCGACCCCGTCCAGACCGCTTGGAGCGAGAGGAGTGCAAGCGCGAGGATCACCACGATGGAAGCCTTGTCCGGATCGTGGGCGTGTTCCCAGAGGTGCAGGTCTCGAGGCTTCCCCGCGAAGGCGCAAAGCCACTGGCGCCCCATGTAGAAGGCGGTGAGGGCCGCCGTCACCATTCCCAGGAGCCATGGACCTCTTGCCGCCCATTCCCCGGTTCCCGCCACCTGGGCGATGAACACCTTGGCGTGCGCGGCCGCCAGGATCGTGTCCTTGGACCAGAAAGCGCTGAACCCGGGCACGCCCAGGATGGCCAGCGTCCCGACTCCGGTGGCGATCGCGGTGAGCGGCATCTTCCGCGCCAAGCCCCCCATCCTCCCCAGGTCCTGCACTCCATGCAATGCGTGGATCACCGCCGCGGCGCCCAGGAACAGCATGCACTTGAAGATGGCGTGGGTGAACAAGTGCCCCACCCCGGCACCGTAGCCCCCGGCTTCGGCGCCCGCTCCCAGACCCAGCATCATGTACCCCAGTTGGCTCACCGTGGAGTAGGCGAGCACCGCCTTGTAGTCCCACTGCACGCAGGCGATGGTCGCCGCGAAGAACGCCGTGACGGCTCCGACCCACTCGATGGTCGTCAACGCGTCCGGTGTCAGCACCGGGTAGATGCGCGCCGTGAGGAACACTCCGGCCGCCACCATGGTGGCGGCGTGGATGATGGCCGAAGCGGTGGTGGGACCCTGCATGGCGTCGGGAAGCCAGATGTGGAACGGAAATTGGGCGGATTTTCCCATGGCGCCCAGGAAAATCAGCAATCCCGCCAGGGTGAGAAGTCCGGGACCGGACAGACCGAGGAAGGAGGCTTGGTAGAAGGCGCCAGCTCCCGCCGCCGGAAAGAGGACGTCCCAGGAGAGGGGATCGCCGCCGTGGAAGCCGCTCCAACTGGAGACCACCCAGGCGATCAACGCAAGCCCGGAGAGGAATCCGAAATCTCCCACCCGGTTGACCACGAATGCCTTGAATTGGGCGTTGGAGGGGCTCAGCTTGGATTCGATCACGCCGGTGGCGAAGAAGGGCTTGTCGGCCTGGTACTGCGGATCCTCGGAAACCACCGGCTTGTCGTGCCAGTATCCGATCAGCAGGTAGGAACCCAGGCCGACCAGCTCCCAGCAGATGAAGGCTTGCAGAAGGCCGGGAGCGAGCACCACCCCGGTCATCGCGAAAACGAAGAACGAGAAGCTCGCGAAGAACCTGCCGTAGAAGCGGTCCCCTTTCAGGTACCAGCGGCTGAACACGAGCACTCCCAGCGACAGGCCCTGCACCACCAGGAGCATGGGGATGGACAAACGGTCCAGTCGCACTCCCAGCGCGAGCGATATGCCCGTTCCGGGAAAGGAGAGCCACGGGATGGAGCAGCCCTCCGTGGCATGGACGGAGATCGCCAAGGCCAAGGCCGAAAGCGTCCCCACCACCTGCGCGGCGATGGAGAGATGGTCGATCCCGGGAACCCGTTTCCAGGCGAAGGCGCCGAATGCGGCGACCGCGAGCGGCGCTCCCAGACAGACGAGCGAAAGCAGCACAGGATCCATCTCAATCCCCGTTCAAGGTGCGGATCTCGTCCAGGTCCACGTCTCTGAAGTTGCGGAACACGGCGTAGACGAGGGCCAGCGCCACCGCGGCTTCGGCCGCCGCCAAGGCGATCACGAAAAGCGCGGCCACCTGGGATTGCGCCGCCGGTTCGGGCCCGCGGAACCGTCCGTACGCCACGAAGTCCAGGTTCGCGGCGTTGAGCATGAGTTCGATCCCCATGAGGTAGCCGACGGCGTTGCGGCGGCTGGCCACCGACACCACGCCCAGGCTGAACAGGAGGGCGGCCACGAGAAGGTAGGGCAGGAGGCGGTCGGGGCCCTGCAGGAAAACGTCCATCACGCGGCGTCCTTCCTGACCAGACCGAGCGCCGCGACCAGCACGACGGTGAGGAGCACCCCCAGCACGAGGAACGGGACCAGCCATGCGTCCAGGAGCAGCGACCCCAGGTGGAAGGGACTGTTGGTCGAAATCTGCCCGATCCACGAATCCACCGGCGAGCGGACATCCGGGAGCCCAGTCCCGCGCAGTCCCGGCACCAGCAGGGCGAGCCTGACCGTGGAAGCCAATGCCGCCGTTCCCGCCGCCGCCGCGAGGAACCGGCCGCCGAGGGAGGGCCTGCTCGAGGTGCCGAGCACGTCGCGCGAGAACATGACCCCGAAGAGGATCAGGATCAGGATGCCTCCCACGTACACGATCATCTGGATGACGGCGACGTATTCCGCCTGCAGGAAGAGGTAGAGCCCTGCCACACCGGCCAGACAGGCTCCCAGCGCGAGCGCCGCGTAGACCAGGTTCCTGGCGAAGGCGGCACCGATCGCGCCGGACACGGTCAAAGCGGCCACCGGCCAGAAGAGAAGAGCGGAAACGTTCAAGGCGCACCTCCTTCGACGGCAGCCTTGGCAGCGGCCTCCGCCTGGGCGGCCTGGGACGCCGCCAATTCCCGGGCCTTCTTCCGTTCGGCGCGAGCGGCATCGGCCAGAGCCTTGTTTTCCGGGGTGTAGTACCCCAGGCCGTAGCGTCCGAAAAGGAAGCGTCCGGACTCCCGGTCCTCGATCTCGGACAGGAATTCGCGATCCTCGGGGGAAATCGTCCGCGGGTCCAGCGCGGTGACCCGGTTCAACCGCTCCACTTCCGATTCGTCCATCCGGCGCTTGGTCTGTTCTGGCCGCATCCTGAAGAGGTACCTGCCCCCGTGCGCGTTGACCCCGTTGACGGGGTCGATCTCGTAGCCCTTGGTCATGGTGAGGCAGTCGGTGGGACAAGCCTGGGTGCACAGACCGCAGTAGATGCACTTGGACAGGTCGATGTCGAAGCGGCTGATGCGGAACTTGGCGTTCTCGTTCAGCTCGCCTTCCATGCTGATGCAGTCGACGGGGCAGGCCCGTTGGCATTGCTTGCAAAGGGTGCATTTGTCCACGTCGTTGAACAGATGGCCCCGGAACCCGTCGGGCACCCGGGCCGGCGCGACCGGATAGTCCACGGTGAGGGCGACGGCGCCTCCCTCGGCGTCCGTGGTGTTCTCCCAAAGGAACCGCGCCGTGGTGGATAGCCCCGTCGCGGTGGATTCCACGCCGTCGACGATCTCGCGGACCCAGCCCAGGAAACTCATGCGGACTCCTTCCCCAGCAGTCGCCGCATCTCCGGCGCCTGGGCCGGTGCGGCACGTTTGGCCATCCAGACCACGACCCCGATCGCCCCACCCACCAGAACCCAGGAAGAGAACCAACTGAAGAGGTCCAATCGGACCACGGGCGCGGACAGGTACCTCCCGTAGACCACTTGCACCACCCCGACGCGCTGGGCGGCGACCAGCTGCGTGAGGGCCAGCCCGAACAGGCAGAACAGGGCGAGCGGAACGAGCTTGGTCCACGCCAGCTTCATGACCTGGTCGATGCGGAAGCGCGGAAGGGTCCATCGGATCCACATCATGAAGCCCACGGAGGCGAGCGCCTTGGCCACCGCGATCAGGGTGTGGACCACGGCCTCGGCGAACGGCGGAAGCGAGACGATCCACTGTTCCCCGATGGGGGACTGGAAACCGCCCAGGAAGAGGGTCGCGAAGATCCCGCCCACGAGCAGCATGTCGCCGTACTCGGCGATGAAGAAGAGGCCCCAGCGCAATCCCGAATATTCGGTGTGGAAGCCCCCCACGAGTTCTGATTCGCCTTCGGACAGGTCGAAGGGCGCGCGGTTGCATTCGGCCAGCGCCGCGATGTAGTAGACGCCCGCGAGAAGCGTCAGAAGCGGACTCTGGAAGAGGTTCCACCCCGCGAACGAAAACCAGCCGGGATGGTATTGGGCCGCGATGATGCCCTGCAGGCTCATGGTGCCCGACCACATGCAGACGATGGCGATGGCCAGCGCGATGGGTGTTTCGTAGGACACGATCATGGCCACCGCGCGGATGCCCCCGAAATAGCTCCACTTGTTGTTGGAGCTCCAGCCCGCTTCCAGGATGGACACCGCCACCAGTCCGGTGACGGCCCCCAGGTAGAGGGCCGCGACCGGGGGGTCGCCCATGTGGTACCACTGGCTGAAGGGAAACACGGCGAAGGCCAGGAACGCACCGGTCAGCGCCAAGTAGGTGGAACCCCGGAACAGGAACCGGTCGGCTCCACCCGGGACCATGTCCTCCTTCAGGAACATCTTCACGCCATCCGCTGCCATGGATCCCAGTCCCCATTGCCGCACCTGGCGAAGCAGCGCGCCGAGCACGGGAAGGCGTTCCACGCGACGGGCGGCGGCACGGCGCTTCCAGCGGGGCAGCCAGAAGAGGAGCATGTCGGCCACCAGATCCACGATCCCGACGGCTCCCACCATGGGTCCTTTGCGGCGCTGCATGGACGCCGCGATCTTGCGCTCGAAGTACTGGGCGACGCCCGCGATGGGAAAGACGATCCCGACCACGGGAAGAACGCACACGACCAGCACGGCGAGGATCTCGGACAACGCGAGGGGCAGGCCTCGCAAGGAAAACCAGGAAGCGATGGAATCGGAGACCGGACCGACGGAGATGGTCATCTGTCGACCTCCGGCAAGACGATGTCGAAGGAACCGATCAGCGCGACCAGGTCGGCGATCATGAGGCCCGGCACCAGCTTCTCGAAGATGGACATCGCCGTGAAGGATCCGGTGCGGATCTTGATGCGGTAGGGGAACTTGGTCCCGTCGGAAACGATGTGGTAGCCGGTCTCCCCGCGCGGATTCTCGCAGCGGAAGTAGACCTCCCCCACCGGGGGCTTCCGCAACGCCTTCTGGGCCGCCTTGGCGACGCACCATCCTCCCACCAGGTCGTCTTCCACCCCGGAAGCGGGCGGCATCTGGTCCAATGCCTGTCGGCAGATGCGGATGGATTCGAGGACCTCCAGCAGGCGCACCACGTAGCGGTCGTAGCAGTCGCCCAGGCGGCCCTCCGATCCCGCGTAGGCCTTCCCCACCGGGACTTCGAACTGGAACCGCCCGTAGAGTCCGTAGGGCTTGTCGCGACGCAGATCGAAATCGATCCCCGATCCGCGCAGGTTGGGCCCCACCAGACCGTACGAGACGGCATCCTCCGCGCTCACCGCGGCCACCCCCGCCAGGCGGGCCTTGAAGATGTTGTTGGAGGAGATGAGCCGGTTGAAGTCGATCATCGCCCTTTCCAGGCCCTTGAGCATGGCGCGGATCTCCTCCTCCGCTCCGGGGTGCAGATCCCGGACCAGACCGCCGACGCACATGTAGTTGTAGGTGAGCCTCGCCCCGCAGGTCTTCTCGAAGATGTCGTTGATGAATTCGCGTTGGGACAGGGCGTGCAGGAAAGGCGTGAAGGCGCCCATGTCCATGGTCATGGATCCCAGACCCACCATGTGGCTGGAGATGCGGTTCAGCTCGGCGAACAGGATGCGGATGTACTCCGCGCGCTCGGGAATCGCGAGCTTCGTCTCCTCCGAGCAGGCGAGCAGCGTCTCCACGGCGCAGACCCAGGCGTGGTTGGAGTTCATGGAGCAGACGTAGTCGACCCGGTCCGTGTAGGGCACGAACTGGTACCATTCCAGGAATTCGCCGATCTTCTCGATGGAGCGGTGCAGGTAGCCGATGTCCGGCTTGCAGGCCCGGATCACCTCGCCGTCCGTCGTCACCTCCAACCTCAGGACGCCGTGCGTGGCCGGGTGGTGGGGACCCATGCTCAGGGTGATGTAGTCGCCTTCGCGTTCCACGTTCACTTGTAGGGCCCCGATTCGAACGTCTGGCCTTCGCGCTTGAGCGCAACGCCCCCGTAGGCCTCCGGGTAGACGTAGTCCTTGCGCAACGGATGTCCCACCCAGTCCTGGGGTGTCAGGATCCGTCGCAGGTCGTGGTGGCCCGGGAATTCCACCCCCAGGAGATCGAAGATCTCGCGTTCGAAGTATCCGGCCACGCCCCAGACCGACTCCACCGACGGCACCTCGGGTTTCGGCCGCGGCGCGCAGACCTTGACCATCAGCTCGTGGCGGTGCTTCATGGATTGGAGATCGTAGGCGCAAACCAGGGCGTCGCTGGTCGGACCGTCCTTTTCCGGAGCGGGAAACCGGAGGAGATCGATGCCGGAGAGACAGCAGAGGGAATCGAACGACAGGTCCGGATCCCCCTTCAGGAAATTCGCCACGTCAAGCGCTTGGGGGGCGGGGACCTCGATCCAACGCGCTCCGTTGGGTGCTGAACCAGCACCTGCCGCCGGGAAGCGCACCTGGACCTTGGCGAAGATCGCGTCGAAGGAGAGGGCCGTCCCAGGACTCTGGTTCCTGGAAGGAACTGGACTCATGGACCCCGAAAAATAGCCATCCCCGGGCGAAGACGCCAGCGCGATGGATTTTTCGCTTCCACGTTCCAGCGCGTGGGTGATCTTCGCTCGGACCTTTCCCGGACTTCGGGGAATCATCTTTCCGTCCCTCACGTCTTCCTTTCCGTGGAACCCACAGCCACAAAACCATGGAGGCAACCCAGATGAAGACCAGACTGATCATGTCCACCGCCGCGGTGGCGGTATGCGTGGCGGGGATCGCCATCGCCCACTCCGGCGAAGGGCCTTCGCCGGAACAACGCAAGGAATTCTTCGAGAAGAAGATCGCCAAGCTCCCACCGGAGGAACAGCAGTTGGCGCGAGAGCTCCAGCCGTTGCGGGATTCGCTCTTCCGCACCATCGGACAGTACAAGCGCAAGGTGCACGATGGCACCGCGGCGCGCAGCCTGACCGCGGAACGCGGCGCCATCCAGTCGCTCCAAGCCCGGATCTACACCCTGGAGACGCAGAACCCGGACGTCACGCTGGATCTTCTGGCCGATCTTCCCATGCCGTTCATGGGAAGGGAAGGACACCGCGGCTGGGGCCACCACAAGGGGCCCATGTGCGACAGCCTCTCCAAGGACGGCACCCATGGGCCCCCGGCTCCGGGCAACTGAGGAAGCCACTTGGCGTCCTCTTCCGATTGGATCCCCTGGGTCTCCCGAGCCAAGGAAGGCGACGAGGACGCGTTCGCGCGCCTGTACCACGCCACCCGACCTCGCCTGCACAGCGCGGTCTGCCACCTGGTCGGCGAGGACCATGCGGTGGAGATCGTGCAGAAGGCCTTCGTGCGGGCCTGGGAACGGCTCCCCGATCTCGAGGAGGACGCCGCGTTCGCCGGCTGGTTGCGCCGCATCGCCGTCAATCTGGTGCGCGACCAGTGGCGCAGCCGCAAGCCCCACGATGAGATCCCGGAGGACGACGAAGACGGCGCCCTCCGGGAATCTTCCCCCGATCCTTCCGTCCAGGTCGAGGGTCTGCAGGATGCCGAGCACCTCCGCAGGGCGGTCTCGGCGCTCCCGGAGATCTTTCGCGAGGCCGTGGTCCTCCACTACCTCGACGGATTTCCGGTGGACGAAATCTCACGAATCCTGGACGTGCCCCGCGGCACCGTCCTTTCCCGCCTGGCCCGGGGCCGGGACCGTCTACGACGGATCCTGTCCCCCATCCGCGAGGTGACACCTTGAAGATCGACGACGAATCCCTGGAGGCGGCGCTGCGCGCCATCCCTCCCATCCCGGGCCTGGACGACTGGCCCGACCTCAAACGACGCCTCGGCGCCCGGCGCACCTTCCGGACCCGGTTGCGACGCTGGCGTCCGACGCTTCGGATTGCCGGTGGCTGCCTGCTCGTCCTGCTCGCCGTCGGGCTCTGGCAGACCCTGCAGGGCCACCGCTCGGTGGTGGCATCGGGGCTGGAACTCCATACCTGGACCGCCGCCCACCAGGAAGCGGTGAAGCAGACTCCCCTGGCCGATCCGTGGACCCAAGCCCTGGCCGAGACCACTCCGTGATCCCGACCCTCCTCGCCCTGTTCGCCGGCGGCAACGCCACCATCTCCTCCGATCTCCTGGACCAGGCCTTCCGGGGCAGGGCCGGATCGGAATGGAGCGGAACCGTCCTGGTGGAACGGCCGGGACGGACGGGTGCGGACACGGCGAAGGCCTGCCGCGAGGGAACCTCCGAACGACTCGATTTCCGCGACGGTTCGCTCCTGATCCTGGACGACAGCGTGGTGTTCCTCCGCCCTTCGGACCGGTCCGCGACCGTCCATCCCCGGCGCCAGCGGCCTCCACCGGTCCAGAACGGGGAGTTGAAGGTCGTCGGGACCACCAGGTACCTGGGCAGGCCCGTGCTGGTGGTGGACATCGCCGGCCCGCTCGGGCACATGCGAAGGGTCTGGGTGGACACCACCCTGCCCGTCGTGCTCAAGGGCGAACCCGCGGGCCCGGAACGCCGCCACCCACCGGAGCGTCAATTCTTGTCCATACGCCCCGGCGTCGGGTGCGCGCCTTCTTCGTTCGCGATTCCGGCGGGCTGGACCGTGCGCCGGGAGCCTTCGCCCGCGGGTCCTGGCGGCGGCCGCGATCGCCGCCACGAATCGACGTCGTTGGCGGAGGTCGTCGCGGCCGTGGGGTTCGAGCCACCGCCCCCACCTTGGTTGCCTGCGGGATTCGCGCCGCGAAACTGGGCATGGATCGACACCCGGGAAGGTCGCGCCGTGCAGATCCTCTATTCCGACGGCGCCCGGAGCATCTCCCTGTTCTGGCGACCCGCCGATGGTCCGCCTCCCTTGTGTCCGTCGGAGGGCTGCCGGGACCACAAGGGGGCACCGGTCTTCTTCGGGCAGGTGGCGAACCTGGGCCTGGCCGTCACCGGCGATCTCGCTCCGGCGGACCTGGCGCACGTGGCGGGAGCGAGGAAATAGCCCGAACCGCCGTTCAGCAGGTTCCGCGCGCCAGATGGAATTCCTGCCCCCCGCTCACGACGGGGAACAGCCCGAGGACATCCCCGCGAAGCGCGAGGAGGAGCGCGAGATAGCTTCCCAAGTGGCAGGACAGCTCGCGCAAGACGGGCACCAGCCGATGGACGGGGGCGGGAAAGCGCTCCGCGAGGTCCGCCGAAACCGAGTAGTACCTGCAAGCACGATCGGCCAGATTCCCTTCCGTGACCTGGTAGTAGCGGCCTTGTTGGTTTCCCTGCAAGCCATCCCAAAGTCCCAGGTAGAGCAGGTAGCGGTCGGCGGTGGCGCGAAGGACTTCCAGGCGATCCCGCGGGGAATGCTCCTTGCCCGTGGCATCGGCGACATCCATGTCCAGCCTGGGCCCACGCCGATCCAGGTCCATCAGCCAGGAAGAGCAGACCAGATGGGACAGGAGGCCCGCGATGTACACCATGGCCGCGGGATCGTCTCCCTCGAGGAAATCGTGCCTTTCCCGAGTCTCGCGGGATTCGAGAAGACGCGAAAGGAACCAATCGTGGAAATTTCGCGGTGCCGAAGTCAGAGCGTCCATGGCCTGTCCCTCCTGCCAATTCATCGGCGACAATGCCGATGAGGTTGAGTCGCAGGATGAACAAACGGGGTGCCAAGGAAAAAAAGAAGGTGGAAAGAGGTCGATTGTCTGACAATCGACCTGAATTCGATCAGGTTGTCACGACAATCGAATCAATGTCATCCCCGTAGGGACTATTCGAACCAGAGATCGTAGCGAGGCAATGTCTCCAGCCGGGATACCGTCATGGTCGCCTTGAGCGTGCGATCCGAGAAGTCGTCCAGGTTGTCGAAGTAGAACTCCTCCAAGGTCTTGGACATCTGTTCCAGGTTGGACGGTCGGATCTGGTAGCCCTTGGGCACCTGGATCTGGAATCCGTTCTTCCGGTAGTAGATCTTGACCTTCACGGACGCCCCTTCGACGACCTCCACCTTTGGTGTCAGCAGGCGGGAGAAGTCGCAACCGGCGCAGACCTTTTCGATCTGGGCCAATTGATCCGCGAAATCGGATTTCCGGACGCGAAACAGGTATTTCCAGGACAGGATTTCGATTCTGGCGTTCTCCGCCGCCTTCTCCGGGGTCAACCCCTGGTTCAGGAAATCGTCGAACACGCTCTTGATCAGACGCGTGATCTCGGCGGCGCTGTCCGAGCCGTCCTTGGCACTGATGAAACTGTTGATCCGCTTGCGGACCATTTCCTTGTCGCTCATGTCCTCGGTTCCCGCGCGGGAGTTCAGAAACGAAAAATATACTCACCCTCGCTCTCCGAAACCGCTGTCATATTCCGTCAATCCTTCGTCCGGACGAGGGCGCGTTGCCACCGAAAAGGTAATGTTCTATTTCGTCGGTCATCATCCTCATACTGGAGGCGCACCATGCCCGCCAAGAAGAGCAGCACATCCAAGATCTCCACTCCGGTGGCCAAGCCTCCGAAGAAGGTCGCCAAAGCGGCATCCAAGGCGCCTGTCGTCCCCTCCGCCTCTCCCGCGAGAAAGGCCCCGCCCTCCAAGAGCGTCCCGAAGCTCGCCAAGAAGCCGGATGCCGTTCCGGTCGCGCCTCCGAAGAAGATCCCCGCCAAGGCCTTGGCGAAAGCGCCGGCAAAGGCTCCGGGGTCGGGTGTGTTCGTGCGCTTCGAACGGTACTCTCCCAACTCCACGAGGGTCGATCTGGTGGGCTCCTTCAACGGCTGGGCGTTGGGGAAGTACCCCTTGACCCGCGACGAGAGCGGGGTTTGGAACATCCAGATCCGTCTCGCCCCGGGCACCTACGAGTACAAGTACGTGTACGACGGCGCCTTCTACGAACCCGACCCGGAGAGGGAGCAGATCGCCAATCCCTTCGGCTCGGCGAACAACCTGCTCATCGTCACCTGAAGAGGACCTTGGTCGTGGGCGATGTCCACGGCTGCAGGGACGAGCTGGCCGAGTTGCTCTCGAAATTCGGGCCTGCTCGAGGGGACGTCCTGGCGGCCGTGGGCGACCTCGTCAACAAAGGCCCCGATTCCGCAGGCGTCCTCGATCTGGTCCGTTCCGAGGGGATGCGTTGCGTCCTCGGAAACCACGACGCCAAGCTCCTTCGGGTGGCCGATGCCCCCCATCCCGATTCGGACGAGAAGGCGCTCCGATTCGCCCGTTCGATCGGCCCCCGCATCCATGAACTGGCCGACGAAATCCGCACCTGGCCGCTGTGGTTGGATCTCGAGGGGTTGCTCGTGGTCCACGCCGGCCTGGAGCCGGGGAAAAGCCGTTTGGATCAGATGGCGCCGTCCATCCTGATCACCATCAGGACCTGGGACGGAATCGGCGAATGCCTGGATCGACCCGAGGACCCCCCTTGGTACGAGTGCATGCGGTGGCCGGTACCCGTCGTGTTCGGCCACTGGGCGGTGCGAGGTCTGGTGGACCGTCCCGATGTGAAGGGGCTCGATACCGGCTGCGTCTACGGAGGACGGCTCACCGGCTGGTGTCCCGAGGAGGAACGCTTCTACCACGTGCAGGCCCGCAGGGAATACGTCCCGATGGCGAAGGACTGAACCCATGGCCAGCTTCCTCGAACGCTACCATGAACGGACCAAGTACGACCCCCGTACGCTGGATCGGGCAGGTGTCGTGGACTGGGCCGCTCGACCGAAACCCTGGAAGGAGATCACCGGCACGGAGCGCGTCGACATCCGACCGCATCTGGAGTTCCTGGACACCATCCAACAGGGGGGTGGACAGGGATGGGATGTCCCCGAGCCCGGCCGATTGGACCTGGCCGCGCTTTCCCGGTTGTCGTGGTTCGCGGCGGGGGTCAGCGGCGTGGCTGGCGACCAGGACGATCCCCACCTCTACAGGACCACCCCGTCCGCGGGTGGTTTGTACCCGGTGGAACTCTACTGGATCGTTCTCGACGTGGAAGGGATCGCACCGGGAATCTGGCATTTCCACGCTCCGGGTTTCTCGCTGATTCCGGTCTGGAAGGGATCGTTCCTGGCCGAGGCCCGCTCCATCCTGCTCGACTACCCCCTTCCTCCCGAAACGGGAGCGGTCGCGGTCCTCACCGGAATCTTCTCCCGCGGTTCCTGGCGCTACGGGGAGAGGGCGTACCGTCGCGTGCTCCTGGATGCGGGGCATCTCGGAGGGAACCTCCTGGCCGCCGCGGTCCGGGAAGGCCTGCAACCGTATCCTCTTTCCGGCTTTCGGGACCAGGCCCTGTCGGATCTGCTGTTTCCGGACAGCGACGAGGTCCCGCTCCTGACCGTGCCGCTGGGCGGAACCCCTGTCGTCGATTGGCCCCGCTCCTGGAGCGGGCCCGCGATACCCGCTTCGCGGATTCCCTCGGAGATCCCTCCCGGGCGCATGCAGCAGGTCGCGCACGGCCTGGGCGACATCCTCGACCTCCCGGGACCGCGGTCCGTCCGCGGGGAGCCGCGGGAAACCGCCGACGGATTCCGACTCTCCGGATCCGTCCCTCCCCTCGACGTCGCGAAGGCCTGCGTGGAGCGGCGTTCCTGCCGGGTCTTCCGCGCGACCGACATTCCCCTGGACCGGTTCTCGGCCCTCCTCGCCTGGAGCGCGATCCCGGAATCCCAGAAATTGTCTCCGCCGGGCCTCCTGGCCACATGGATCGTGGCGCTTTCGGTGGAGGGAATCGAACCCGGTGTGCACCGGCTCCACGACGACCTCCTGGAACCGGTTTCGAGGGGCTCCCTGCGGGAGGCCTGTCGCGACTTCGGTCTGGGCCAGGACCTGGCCGCGGACGCGGCGTTCCTCGTGGTGCACTCGGCCCCGCTCGCCAAGGCCGTCTCCATCCTGGGGGAACGCGCCTACCGACCGTTGTGCATGGACGCGGGCCACCACGGGGAACGCCTGAACATCGCCGCCCAGGCCCTCGGTCTCGGGGCATCGGGGATCGGAGGCTACTTCGACGATCTGGTGAACGAGACCCTGGGTCTGGATCTCCAGGACGCGATCCTCTACGTCACCGCGGTCGGGACGCCGGCCTAGTCGCGGATGCGCCAGGCCAAGGTCTCTCCGGCCCGGTACGGAACCACGCCGTCGACGACCTCCGGCACGCTCCACGGATCTCGGACCAGGGTGACGGTTTCCGTCGTCCTGGGGAGTCCGTAGAAGTCGGCGCCGAATCCTGCGACGAAATCCGGCAGCGACCGGCGCGCTTCGGCGGCGTCGAAGACGCAGGCAAGGCCTTCCAAGGCGACCGGCATGGAGTAGACGCCCGCGCATCCCGAGGCGCATTCCTTGCGGTCCCGGCGGTGGGGCGCGCTGTCGGATCCGAAGAAGAACTTGGGGTTTCCCGAAAAAGCGGCCTCCCTCAAGGCCTGCCGGTCCGATTCCCGCTTGGCCACCGGCTTGCAGAACAGATGCGGATGCAGGTTGCCGCCGAGCAGGTCGTCCAGGGTGATCTCCAGGTGGTGCAGCGTGATGGTCGCCGCGGCGTTGGCACCCAGCTCCCCGATCCTCTTCACGGCCGCGGCCGACGATACGTGCTCCAGCACGAACCGGACCCCCGGGTGAGCGGACGAGACCTCGGAGAACTCTTCCAGGAACGCCTCCTCCCGATCCAGGCTGAACACCCCGGGTTTCTCCCCGTGGCAGCACACCACCAGTCCGTGCTCCTCGATCGCCGGAAGCAGCGGTGAGATCTGTCGAAGGTCCCGAACGCCTCCCTCGGAATTGGTCGTGACGCCTTCCGGGTAGACCTTGCCGGCCACGGCACCCGCGGCGGCCAGGTCCGCCAGGTCGGAGAGGGAAAGATCCGGGACCAGCTTGAAGGCCATGAGAGGCAGGAGATCCGGTGCCGAGCCCAGGATCGCGTCCCGGTAGGAGGTCACGTCGGCCGCGGTCCGGACAGGTGGTGCCAGGTTCGGCATGACGAGCACGCGGGCGAAGCGACGCGCCGCTTCGCGTGCGAACAACGGAAGGTCGTGGTCTTGGCGGAGATGGACATGGAAATCGTCCGGACGCGGAAGAATCCATGTTTCCACGGTCAGAATTCCCACCCGGCTTGCAGGTAGACTCCCGGATCGAACCATGCGATCACGGATGGAATCCGTACGTCGAGCTGCAACCCCGCTTCCGCGATCCACCCTCCATCGACATCCCACCGCACCCCGCCCCGGGCCTGTCCGCCGGCGTACCAATAGCGGGCCCGATGGCCCAGTTGGGTCCCCTTTCCCGACGAGTCCGGGTAAACCCTGCGGAAGGACTCCGTGCCCAGGAGTCCGCCCAGGGAGCCCATCAACGCCCACGGACCGCGCCCGTCGTCCAGGCGCCTGCTCCAGGCCTGACCTCCCAGGATCTCCCCCGCCCACACGTCGGAGTACCTGTCGCCGTTCCAGATCCCGCGGAATTGGACGGCAGTCCAGTACTCCAGGGCCCATCCGGCCTGGGGGCTCAGACGCTGGGAGTAGCGCAGGGCCATTGATTCGGTCTGGAAGCTCGGCGAAGCGGAGAGCCACAGGTCGTGTTGGACGGAATTCGGCACACTGTCCTGGACCGGAATCCGGCGCGGATCGGCCGCGCTGTCCGGCTCGGGGGAAATCGGCGGCCCCGCCTCGGGCACCGGTCGCCGGTCGCCGCGGAGCATGGTCAGCGCATCCCGGATGTTCCCTCGAACCAGGCCCATCTGGTCCTCGGCGGACTCGAAGCCCTTGTTCTCCGCGTTGGCATCCGGCGTCAGCAGCACGCCGGGCCTGGCGCTGTCCATGGAAACCACGCGGATCCTGGCGTGCGAGCGGACGGGGTCCGGGCCGGGTCGGACCACGGGCCAGGTTTCCAGGGAGAGCAGCTCCAGTCGCACGGGAATGGCTGCGGTGTCCGGAACGACCCAACCCAGAACCAGGGAGTCCACTTCGTCGGCCACGGACTTCTCCGTCATCAAGGCGGTCCGCTGCTCGAACAACCCGGTTTCCGTGACACCCAGCAACCGTGGATCCTCCTTGGCCAGGATGCGCAGGTCCCGTACTTCCACCACGTGCACGGGGAGGCGGATCTTCGTCGTGTCCAGCGGACTGGACAGGCCGAGGACGATGGGATTCGCGAAGGAAAGGCAGAGCAGGATGGAAAGCATTCAAGACCTCGTCGGCTGGTTTTCCCGCAGCCTTCAGTATGATAGAATCAGGCGATGAGAGAGACCGCGGAACGCCACCTCGAACTCCGAACGGACTGGAACAGCCAGGAGACCATCGACCGGCTGGAAGGCGAGGCGGAGCGCATGTACAGCCAGGGCTGGAAGTATTCGGGAGCGCACGTGGACGCGCTCCTGGAGAATGTGGTCCTCTGCTTCGAGAGGGACATCTCCCTGGCCCCTGTGGCATGGAGCCAAGGGGGCTCGAACCCCTGACCTCCTGGTTGCAAACCAGGCGCTCTACCAACTGAGCTATGACCCCTGGGTATCGAGTGGGTCCGGGTGGACTCGAACCACCGGCCTCCGCCTTATCAGAGCGGCGCTCTAACCAACTGAGCTACGAACCCTTGCGCC
>DATNIW010000174.1:0-5557 GCA_035604215.1 Fibrobacteria bacterium | reverse complement strand
GTCAACCACATCACCGACGCGATGGTCCAGGACGCACCGGTCGCGAAGGATGTTTTGCCCAACTTCCTGCGGTTTTGCGGACAATCGAGCCTGCTGGTGGCGCACAACGGACACGCCTTCGACGCGCCATTCCTCAGGGAGGCCTGCAAGAAGGCGGGGATCTCCCCCCCCAAGCTGCCCGTCCTCGATTCCCTCAAGATCTCCCGGAACCTGATGCGCGAGAGCGCTTCCCACAAGCTCTCCGACATCGCGAGCCGGATGGTGGCCTCCGGGGAGATCAAGATCCGTCTGGAGCGCAACGACCTCCACCGGGCGCTGTACGACTGCCAGGTCCTGGTCCAGGTGGTCGGGCGCCTGGTGCTGAAGGCCCTGCCCGAGAAGGATCTGGCCTTCGACCGCTTCCAGAAGGCCGCGGAGAAGCTCGCTCCCATCTCGAACCTGGACAGCTGATCCCGATCCGGCGGGCCCCGTCTCCCGCCGGGTCCGGGATCGCGCCGGGAACTCAGGCGTCGTCGATCGACAGGTAGACGAGCGTCTGGTTCAGGAGCTGGTGGGCGATCTCCCCGAAGGTGACAGGTCCTGTCATCCCTTCCGTGATCTTCCCCTCCAGGTCGGAGTACAGGAAGTTGAGGATGCAGTTGCAGGAGAACACGATGCGACGTCCCCTGGGCAGCGCCGAATGGAACAGCCACAGGTAGTCGGAAATCGGTTCCGCGATGCGGTACTCCATGCCGGGGAACACCGGTGCGAACAGGTCTACGCTCCCCGCTGCGGAGTCCACCGTCTGGAAGCTCACGTTGGATCCACCGACGCCGTCGACCATGGGAACCCTTGTATCCACGCCGTTCGCCACCAGATACTCGGCGAGGTTCCGCGGTTCGCCGTTCACCAGGCATTCCTCGACGTGGAATCCCACCTTCGGAAAGGTGAGGACGTCGCCGTCGCCCTGCTGGAAGAGGTTGATGATCCCGAGGTTCGCGTGTTTGCCGGGAACGAGCTTTCCGTGCATCGCCACACCCTTGTCGGAGTGGACCGCACCCGTGCGACCGTCGAACACCTTGGCGGTCCTGCTCCCCAGGTCGTCCAGGTGCACCCCGGAGATCCAACCCAGCAGGGGTCGGAATTGCATGGGGTCGTGGTCAGGTGCGTTCTGCGCGAACTCCAGGAGCACGGGACTGTCGGCAGGCAGGATCAGGAAGGTGACGCCGTTTTCGGGGGTGTCCTGATGGATCCGGGCGATGCTCTCCTGGTCGTAGGTCTCGATGCGGACGCTCTCGATTTCCGGAGGGATCACGCTCACGAACACGGCGTGCCGGGAAACGATCCCTCCGGTATCGGCCATGAAATACGGGGTGGTGCCCCCGATCCAATTTCCGGAAGGAAGGGAATCCAGCACCTCTTCCTCCGCGGCCAACAAGAGGCGTTCCCCTGCCTTGATGCGTCTGGCGACTTCCTGGGTGCTGGTCAGCATCGTCGGGGGTTACCTGTTTCGAGAACGGATAAAATGTTGTGTTTCAGGCAAAGTCTCGGTTTTTCGGAGCCTGGACCTCATCGTACGCTCCCCACGGGCGAGGGTGCAAGCTCGGAGGTGGACATCGCGCTCCGGATGAGACGGGTTTCCGCTCGCGCCCGACTGCATTTCCTTCGCTGCGGGACTCGGATTTCGGGTGTCGCCTATTTGTGGAAAGAAGACTCCAAATTCTTGACATCGCCCACACGGCATGGAACAGTGGGCCTCAGATCAATCCCTTATGCCAATTCCAAACGAAACCCAACAGATCCGCGAGGATCTCGGAGCATTCCGACTCTCCCTAGAAAAGGGAGAAAAAACTCTGATTAATCCGTTAATTGCTCAGTTGGAGGCTTTGTGCGAGAAGGGGGGCATCCCCGGAGCCATGCGAACCCTGGCCCGCAGACTTGCCGGAATGGCGGCTGCGATGGACTCGGGGGTGGAGAATTCGCCGAAGGAGATCTCCAAGCTGATCCAAGGATTGGCCAAGCTCGAACGCTCCCTGGGAGATTCCCCGAAACCCGACGACCATACCCAAGCGACGCCCGCCGAGACCGCCAAGGTTTCAAGCATCCCCGATGCCGAGGGAATGGACCTCCTGGAGCGGTTCGCGAGTCGCCAGCGCACGGAACTGGAGGAATTCGAGGTCGCGATCCTGGAGCGCGAAAAGGGAACCGCCGTCGGCGACGAGTTCGTGAAGCGGTACCTGCACACCCTGAAAGGAGAGTTCGGCGTCCTGGACCTGGGAGAGTGGTCCAAACTGCTCCACGAAGTGGAGACCGCCTTGGAAGAGAAGCGACTGGGGACGGAAGGTCTGCTTCGGCTCAAGGATCTGATCGGCGACCGGCTGGGTGCGTTGAATTCGTCCCAGGGCAGGATCGTTTCCGCGGAAGACCGCCAGACGGTGTTCGGAGCCCCGCCTTCCCAGTTTCCGAGCGGCCCCGCCAACGACCCGCAGACCTCCACGAATTTCGCCAGCGACCCTTCCTTCCTGGTGGATTTCATCGCCGAGGGCGGCGACCACATCCACAACATCGAGAAGTCGCTCCTGAAGTTGGAGACCAATCCGACGGACGAGGAGTCCATCAACCTGGTGTTCCGCTCCTGCCACACCCTCAAGGGGCTGGCGGCGTTCCTGGAACTCAAGGACATCCAGCGTCTGGCGCATGCGGCGGAAAGCCTGATGGACCGGGCGCGGAACCATGTGATCGTGCTGGGCGGCCAGCACGTGGACGTCCTGCTGGAAGCCACCGACGCCTTCCGGAGTTTGGTGGACGGTCTGGAGAAGCAGGTGACGGGCGGGACCTGGGAGCCCCCCGCGAACCTGGAAGCCCTGATCGGCCGCCTATTGGACGCGGATGATCTCCCGCCCATCCCCGCGCTCGCCCCGGAGAAGTCCACCCTGAAGATGGGCGAACTGCTGGTGGAAAAAGGTGTCGCCCCCGAAGCGGTGGAAAAGGCCCTGCAAGAACAAAGGGAAGGCGACACGCGGCCCCTGGGCGAGATCCTCATCCATGCCGGCGAAGCGAACCCGCGGGATGTGGGACAGATATTGGCGCAAAAGGCGCAGGCCGCGAAGGCGCCCGACGGGAAGGGCCTTTCCGTGGAGGAGACCATCCGGGTCCCCGTCCAGAGGCTGGATCTGCTCATCGACGCCATCGGCGAGGCCGTGATCGCGCAGTCCATGGTGTGGGCTGATCCTCGGCTGCAGGAAGTGCGGGACCTGTCCACGGAGAAGAAGATCGCCCAGGCGACGCTCATGCTGCGGCAGATCCAGGAATTGTCCATGTCGCTGCGCATGGTGGGGATCCGATCCACCTTCCAGAAGATGTCCCGGCTGGTGCGCGACCTGGCGCGGAAGCTCGACAAGCAGATCGAGCTGTGCATGGAGGGCGAGGACACCGAGCTCGACAAGACGGTCGTGGAGAACATCGGCGACCCGCTGGTGCACATGGTCCGGAACTCCGTGGACCACGGGATCGAACTTCCCGAGGAACGGGTCAAGGCGGGAAAGCCCGTCCAGGGCCGCATCCACCTGCGGGCCTACCACAAGGCGGGCAGCGTGTTCATCGAGATCGAGGACGATGGCAAGGGGCTGGACCGCGACGCCATCCTGCGCAAGGCGGTGTCGGCGGGCAAGGCCAAGGCCGACCAGTCCTACTCGGACGCCGAGGTCTACCAGATGGTTTTCCTGCCGGGGCTGTCCACGGCCAAGGCGGTCACCGACGTGTCCGGCCGCGGCGTGGGGATGGACGTGGTGAAGAAGAACATCGAGGCCCTGCGCGGCACGGTGGAAATCCGTTCCGAGAAGGGAGTGGGCTCCAGTTTCGTGATCCGGCTGCCGTTGACCCTGGCGATCATCCAGGGGATGGTGGTGAGGTCCAGGGAGGAACGCTACATCGTGCCCACCCTCTCCATCCTGACCACCGTGCGTCCCCAGGAGGGGAGCGTGCACACCGTGGTGGGCAAGGGCGAAGTCCTGAACCTGCGCGGAGACATCGTCCGCCTGGTGCGGCTGGGCCGGATCTTCTCCGACTCGGCGGAAAACGACGGATCCGACGTCCAAGGCGTCGTGATCGTGGTCGAGGACGCCTTCGGCAAGAAGATCGGGCTCGTGGTCGACGAGATCCTCGAGCAGCAGCAGGTGGTCATCAAGAACATCGGCGGTGGGATGGGTCAGGTTCCCGGCATCACGGGCGGCGCGGTCATGAGCGACGGTTCCGTGAGCCTGATCCTGGACGTGGGAGCCGTGGTGAAGATCGCATCGGAATGAAAGGAGCTTCGATATGACGGAAATGGTGGCGAACAGACCGGAAGTCGCCGGGAACAGGGCGGGCAAATACCTGACCTTCCGGCTAGGAGAGGAGGAATTCGGACTGGAGATCCTGAAGGTCCAGGAGATCATCCAGCTCCAGTCCATCACCCGGGTCCCCAGGACCCCGGACTACGTGAGGGGTGTCATCAACCTGCGTGGAAAAGTGATCCCCGTCGTGGACCTCCGATTGAAATTCGGGCTTCTGCGCGCCGAGGACACGGAGCGCACGTGCATCGTGGTGGTGCAGATCCGCCACCCGGATGGCGTGGTGGTGATGGGGACCATCATCGACGAGGTCCGCGAAGTGCTGGACATCCCCGGAGCGAGCATCGAGGATGCCCCCAGCTTCGGGGCCTCCATCGAAACCGAATTCATCCTGGGGATGGGGAAGATCGGGAACAGCGTCAAGATCCTGCTGGACATCGACAAGGTCCTGTCCGGCCAGGAAATCCACCACATCCAGGCCGCGAGCGCCTGAAACCGTTCATCACAAACCGCGCGACAAGGAGATGCGAATGTTCAAGAACCTGAAAATCGGTGTCAAGATCGGGGTCGGATTCTTCCTGATCCTGGCCATGGTGGGGGTGCTGGTCCTGATCGCCCGGGACCGCCTGGACAACATCAACGTGGTCGTGGATCGCGTTGTCACGGACCGCAACGTGAAGGTGGCCCAGGCTCACCGGCTCAAGGACAACATCAACGAGATTTCGCGCATCGTCCGGAATCTGGTGATCACCCACGATCGGGAGACCCTGAGGGCGGAGAACGTCCGGTTGGACGGCGTCGTCAAGGCCCAAGGCGATGTGCTGGACACCTTGCAATCGACGATCAAATCCGACGAAGGGAAGAGGCTGCTCGCCGACGTCGTCAAGGCAAGGGAGGAATACTCTGCCCTCCGGGAGAAGTTGACCAGGCTTGGACTCGCGAACGACGACAGCGCCTGCAGCCGGCTCATGTTCGGGGACTTCCGTACGGTCCAGAACGAATACATGAAGGCGGTGGACAACCTGATTTCCTACCAGACGGAACTCACGAACGCCGATGGGAGGGAAGCCGCCGCCGACGGGGCGTCCTTGCAGCAACTGTTGCTGCTGCTCGGTCTGGGAATGGTGGCGCTTTCGGTGCTCCTGGCGTGGTACATCACCACCAGCATCACCAAGCCGATCGGCCAGTGCATCTCCATCGCCGACCAGATCGCCAACGGCAAGACCGACATGGCCATCGACCTGGAC
>DATNIW010000173.1:0-3442 GCA_035604215.1 Fibrobacteria bacterium | reverse complement strand
GCATGAGACCGCGGTTCGAACAAAGCCCGAACCTTCAAGCAGAGAACTTCGATGCAGGCGGAGACGTGAAGGCCAGGGTCCAGAACGGTGGCTTGGCATTTTTCGTTGCTGATGTTATCCAACAAAAATTGATGGTGGGTTTTATGGTGGGTTTTACTTCTTCATCGCCTCAAGAACCGCATAAATACTGAATGTCGAGCGGAGGGGGTGGGATTCGAACCCACAAGTCCTTGCGGACGGCGGTTTTCAAGACCGCTGACTTAGCCGTTAGCCTACCCCTCCGGCGGTCGCAAAGCTAATCGCTAGGCCTCCCCCGCCCAGGCCAGGCAAACCGCGCGGACCGAGGGAGCACCCGCGGCCAGGAGCACCGCCGCGCAGGACGAGAGCGTGGCACCCGTGGTGAGCACGTCGTCCACCAGCACCACCGGAACGCCAGGCTCGAAGGCTTTTCCCAGGGAGAACGCCTGGGACAGGTTCCGACGCCGGTCCGCCGACCCCAGCCGAGTCTGGGTGCCGGTCGGGCGACGACGTTCGAGCCAGCGCTCGGCGACAGGGACGCCGAGCCTTCGCGCCCATGCCTTCGCGGAGAGGGCGCTCTGGTTGTAGCCCCTTTCGCGCAAACGGGTTGGATGGAGGGGGACGGGGACCAGGACGGAACCGGGATGGCAAAAGCCTGGTGGAATCGCCGTCGCGGCCAGCGACACGAGTTCGTCCGCGGCGGAGCGGATCGATCCGTATTTCAGGCCATGGACCAGGACCCTCACCGGAGGCACGAGTTCCGGACCGCAGGCGACCGCTTCGACGCCCAGTGGAGGCCTCGGGCGCGAGGTCGCGGCCAGGGCCTCGGCCCGGCAACTTCCGCACAGCATCCACCCCGCCGCGGACAGCGTCTGGCAGCGGGGACAGACGGGTGGCAGGAGGAAGGCGATGGACCATTCCACGCTCGCGCGGGCGCAACGTGCGAACGCCCGGACGGTCATCACGGATCCTCGCCCAATCTCATGTGGAGGAGGAATCCCACCAGCATCATGCAGGTGATCACGAACGATCCCCCGTAGGAAAGGAACGGCAGCGGCAGACCCGTGACCGGCATGAGCCCCAAGGTCATCGCCACGTTCACGATCGCGTGGAAGGAGAAGATGGTGGCGGCCCCGACGATCACGAGATTCCTGAACCTGTCCGATTCCTCGAAGCACATCTGGAGGCACCGGATCAGGAAGGCGAGCAGCAGTCCGAGAACGGCGAAGCAGCCGACGAAACCGAACTGCTCGGCAAGCACGGCGAAGATGAAGTCGGTGTGTTCTTCGGGCAGGAACTGGAGATTGCTCTGGCTTCCCTGGCCGAAGCCCTTGCCCAGGAGTCCGCCCGACCCGATGGCGACCTGCGACTGCAGGACCTGGTAGCCCGCTCCGCCGGGATCCCTCGTCGGGTCCAGGAAGGTCATGATCCGGGCACGCTGGTGCGGCTTCAGCACCTTGTTCCAGGCGATCTGGGAGGCGAGCCCCGCCAGCAGGACGACCAGTCCGAAGGTGGCCGCGACGCGCCCCGAAATCAGTCCCAGTCGCCAGCGCCGGAACAGGAGCGCCCACATGCCGATGTTGAACACCGCCCACAGCGTGAACTGGAACGAGAGCCCGACGGAAAGAAGGGGGCTCGCCAGGACCACGAGGTCCATCACCGTGAAGCCGCTCCAGAAGAGCATCGAGACGAAGACCATGGCGACCGCCAAGGCGGTGGAGAGATTGGGCTGCTTCAGGATCAGCACGAACGGCACCAGGAACACCGCGAAAGGCACCACCAGCGGGCGCAGGTTGGAGAGACCCACCTTCCTGTCGGAAAAGAGCCTTGCGAGCGCAAGCAGGACGCCGAGCTTGGCGAACTCGGACGGTTGGAAGTGGAATCCCCCCATGGCGAACCAGCGTTCGGCGCCTTTCGCCGAGGCCGAGACCATCGCCAGGGGCAGGAGGAGGACTCCGTAGAGGACGTAGGCGGATCGGTACCAGAAGCGGCGGGGCACGACGGTGACACCCACCATCGCGGCGAGCCCGAGGCCGTACCACATGAGCTGCTTCTTCCAGTAGTCCGCCTCGTGCGGCGCGTTGGAAATGGAATAGAGCATCAGGACGCTGATGGTCCCGAGCAGCGCCACGAGTCCGAACAGGATGGCATCGAACCGGGCGCGGATGTCGTCCCTCGGGTTCAACGGTCGTTCGATGGCGTCATGTCCATCCTCCTGAAGACGGCGCCGGCGACCTGCGCCGCCGCGGTGTCCTTCGGCAACCGTCCCGTCTTTCGGAAATAGGTGCGCATGATGGCGGCCGCGATGGGTCCGGCGGTGGAACCTCCATGGCCGCCGTTCTCCACGATCACGCCGATGGCGATCTCCGGCGCTTCCATCGGAGCGGCGCACACGAACAGGGCATGCGTCCTTCCGTGCGGATTTTCAGCCGACCCGGTCTTCCCGCCGACTTCGATGCCCGGCAGGCGCGCGGAGTGGCCGGTGCCGTGCGACCCGTTGACGACGCTGTCCATGGCGGTATGGATGGTTTGCCGCGTCGCGTCGGACCAACCCAGGACGCTCAGGGTGTCCGGAACGTAACGGCGGACCACCTTCCCGTTGTTCGGTTCCAGGATCGCCTGCATCAGATGCGGACGCATGACCGCATACCCGTTGGCGACACCGCCGACCATGGTGGCCAGTTGGAGCGGGGTGACCAGTTCCCCCTGTCCGATCGCCAGGTTCAGGATCAATCCGCGCGCCCATTTCCAGCCCAGTCGCTTGTTCCGTTCCTCGTGGATCGCCGAGTCGACCAGCAGTCCGTTCTTCTCGTCCGGCAGATCCACGCCCGTTCGCCCGCCCAGTCCCAACGAGGCGCCCACCTTGTTGATCCAGGGCATGTCCACCAGGAGACCCAACTGGTAGTAGTAGACGTCGCAGGACTCCGTCAGCGCCTGGATCATGTCCAGGCTCCCGTGGTACGGGGGCTTTTCCTGCCAGCAATGCTGGATCCGGGCTCCGAACCGGAATCCTCCATGGCACGCGACGGGCATGTGCTGGTGGGCCGTCGCCTTCCCCGAGATCAGCCCGGCCAGGGATGTGACGATCTTGAAGGTCGACCCTGGCTCGTAGGTTCCTTGGATCGCCCGATCGTTCAACGGGCGTCGCGGATCGAGGGCCAACTTCGCCCATTCGCGGGCTCGTCGTCGGCCGGGAAGGGTGAATATGTTCGGATCGATGCGGGGAGAGCTGCACATCGCAAGGATCTCCCCCGTGCGCGGATCCAGCGCCACGACGGATCCCGTCAGGCTGTCCGGAAAGGCCTCCTCCGCCGCACGCTGCAGATCCAAGTCGATGGTGGTGCGCACATGGAGACCCGAAAGTGGTTCCGTGCGCGGCATCCCCTGGGGCGTACCCACGATCCTTCCCTTGGCGTCCACCTCG
>DATNIW010000172.1:0-2267 GCA_035604215.1 Fibrobacteria bacterium | reverse complement strand
CCTGGCCACCTCGCGACGGGCTTCACCGGCGAACTCCGCGTCGTCGGATCGGGTTGCCTCTTCCCACTCCAGACGATCCTCGGTCCAGCGAAGGAATTCCCGTGCGGCCTGGGCGGCGCGAGACAATCGGGCACGGCGTCGGCCGAGTTCCCGAAAGCGGGCATTGTCCGACACCACCTCCGGGAGGGACATCTCCTCCTCGAGGGAACGCACCTCGTCCAGAACCCGTCGGGCCTTGTCGATCAAGGGTCAATCGCTCCGGACGAGCGTCCGGAGCGGTCCTCTCACTCTTCGGCCGGAGCTTCGGAGGTGGCGGGAACGGGAGCCGGAACCGCCTTGGTGAAGCCCGCCTTCTCCGCGGCCAGCTTCTTCTGCTTGGTCTTGGAGAGGGTCTTGGACACCACCGGCTCGGGGACGGCGTCGCGCGTGTGGCGCTTGGCTCCGACGACCTCGGCGTAGCGGCTCTTGAATCGGTCGATGCGACCGGCGGAGTCCACCAAGATCTGCTTCCCCGTGTAGTACGGGTGGCTCGCCGAGGACACTTCCACCATGACCAGCGGATATTCCACGCCGTCGATGGTGATGCGTTCCTTGGCACTCTTGGTGCTCTTGGTGATCAGCTGGAAGCCGGACGAAATGTCCTTGATCACCACATCCTGGTACTTGGGATGGATTCCATCCTTCACGTGTCGTCTCCTTGCAAGTCGTTGCGGAATCGCGAAATATAGTTCTCGGGGGCGGTTTGCGCCAGATCAGGCGCTGCAGGCCACGACCACGAGGCCCAGCAGGCCCGAGATCCAACTGACCGGATCCCGCACGGCGAACAGGACCGGGTCGCCGTCCACCTCGCGGCGACCGGCCAGGATCCAAAGCCGGAGAAACCAGTAGGTCAGTACCGGCGCCATCAGCCAGAGCCGCTGGGGATGCCGGTAGTGCAACTGCGCGTTGGAGCCGATGGCGATGTACAAGCTGAACACCACGATGCTCAGGAAGGCCGTGGCGACGCCCGCGCTCTGCACCACCGCCAGATCCGTGCGTCGGTATCCGCGGCCCTCCAGCGGCTCCTGGGCGAGGCCGGCGGGGTCGATCTCCAAGACCCGTTTCATCAGCGCCAAGCTCAGGAAGAAGCAGGCGGAAAACGCGATCAGCCAGGAAGTCACCTCGATTCCGGTGATCGCCCCTCCAGCCAGGATCCGGATGGAGTAGAAGCCCGCCAGGAAAAGGACGTCCAGGGCGAGTTTGCGCTTGAAGTAGAGGGAATAGGCCAGGGTCGCGACCGCATACAGGGCGAGTTCGGCCGTGAATTGCCAGGGAGCCAGAAGCGCGCTCGCCACGAAACCGGCGGATCCGAGCAGGAGGGCCCAGACCGCTCCCTGGGGGAGTCCCAGTTCGCCGCTGGCGAAGGGGCGGTGCCTTTTGACGGGGTGCTTCCGGTCGTGCTCCCTGTCCAGCAGGTCGTTGACGACGTAGAGGCTGGAGGCGCAAAGGGAGAAGGTCGCGAAGCCCAACAGCGCCATCCAAGCCGGCCTTGCAGAACCCATTCGGTGGTCCAGGACAAGTGGAGCGAACAACAGGAGGTTCTTGGCCCACTGGTGGATCCGCAGCGAGGTGATCGCGGCCTGTACCTTGCTGCGGGTCCGGATTCCCGGCCCCTTCGTTGGAGCACCGGGGCCCGTTGGGGCATGGCTGTCCGACAACCCGTGCAATGGCGGCTCCTGGTGAGGCGATGGCGTGATCGCAGAGTCTAGAAATCGACCTCGCCATCGAACTGGGGACCTCCGAGGGAGGCGAGCGCATTCTAGGTTTGCTGCCCTATGGTCGCACCAGTGAACCAAGAAGGCGACAACGCCATCAACATCGAGCTGGGGGAGAAGGAGGCCGAGGGGATCTACTCCAACCTCGTGCTGGTCTCCCACAGCCCCCACGAGTTCGTGATCGATTTCGCCCGGTTGCTGCCCGGAGTGCCCAAGGCCAAGGTGGGCGCGCGCATCGTGACCACGCCATCGCACATGGTGTCGCTCATCCAGACGCTGCAGGAAAACCTCACCCGCTACGAACGCGCCTTCGGGCCGGTGCAGCGGCGGGGGTAGATCAAACCTTGCGGGGGCTGGAAACCAAGCCAGCCAGGAAGGCCCCGCCCCATACTCCGTGCATCAAGGGAATGGCCACGGGCACGCCAAAGACGAGGTCCAAAGATCTGAGCCTCCAGGCGGATTGTATCCCCACCGCAAGAATCGTGAGGGCATAAAGAGCCAGGATCGAACCGG
>DATNIW010000171.1:0-18362 GCA_035604215.1 Fibrobacteria bacterium | reverse complement strand
CCGTGTCCCATGGTGTCGTTCAACTGCTTGAAGTGGTCCATGTCCAGCAGCATCAGGCACAGCGGCGAGTCCTTCTTGGCCGCGAGCTGGAGCAGCACGGGGAACTCCTCCTGGAACTGCCTCTTGTTCAAAAGTCCCGTCATCCCGTCCGTGCTCGCCTGGACGCGCAGCGCGCCCGTCTCCTCCTTCAGCCGCTTGCGCTCGGACATGCTCCGGCTCAACGCCGAGGTCATGCTGTTGAAGGAATCCCGCACGTCTCCGATCTCGTTGAACGACAGGAACTGGATCTTCACGTCGGCCGATTGCGGGTCCTCCGGATCGAACTTCTCGCCGAAGCGCTTCACGCCGTCCACCAGCAGTTGGATGGGTCGCGTCACCTGGTAGACCAGGATGGAGGCGAGCAGCATCCCCACAAACCCGATCCCCGAGGCCACCAGGACCATGTAGATCATGGACTGCTTGATGCCGCTTTCGATCCCCGCGGAGGAGAAGACCACGACGGCGTAGCCCAACCGGCGGCCCGAGACGACGATGGTCTGCTGGAAGCGCAGATGCACGCCCATCGGTCCCTTCTCCTCCGAGATCCCGGTGTCGGTCCTGGAGCCCAGGTCGCGCAGTTCCTGCGCCGGGCACCTCGATCCGAGCCTGGACTGGTCGTTGTGCATGAGGATCGTCCCGGCGGTGTCCACCAGGTAGATCTGTTCGATGGCGCTTTCGTGCTTCATCATGTCGTCCACGAAGTCCCACATCGAGAGATTGACCGACTCGTCGCTGAGGAGGCGCTGTCGGCACAGGCTGCTCCAGGAACGGAGCACGGAGGAACCCCGGAGCTTCCGTTCGAGCAGGAGCGAACTTCGTTGGGAATGCGTGGCGAGCATGGTCGTGGACGTCGCCACGAACAGGATCACCGCCCCCAGCAGCAACAGGAACTGTCCGCGAATCCCCAGCAAATGCCCCTGTTTCCTCATGGTCCGGGTCTCCTGGCGGGTGGGATCTGGTTCCAGGGGAACGTCCGCAGCGCGGAGCGCACGTCGGGGTCGTCCTGGTCGATGTCCGTCCAGAACGGAACCTCCACCAGGGTCCCGATGGGCATCCTTCTCCACTTCCTGGAGTCCAGGAATCCGTTCCAGCGGATCAGCACCGTGTCCAGGTCCCTGGTTCCGTAGAACTTCTGCGAAACCTTCCGGATGGTCTCGCCGTCCACCATGTAGTAGAGGATCACGTGGAGGGAACCCGCCGTGGCGCACTTTCCCGGGGATGTCCCCGTTCCACCCGAGCCCGCCGAACCGGGCCGGGACTGCGCGACGGCCGTTCCCGCCGCCTTCCCCAGGGAATCCAGGAATGTGGTGGCGCGGTCTCCCTTCCGGAAGACGTGGAATTCCGCCGCCGAGACGTTGCCTGCCTCGTCCTCGAAGGCGATCCTCCAGGAATTGTCACCGGTGGAAAGCCGGTTGGCTTCGACCACGGCGAAGGAATCGAAGGTGGACACCCGCACCCTGTCGTCGGGCTGGATCTTCACGGTCACCGCGCTCTGGTCGCGGTACGGGATCCGGATCCTCGCGAAATCGCCGTCGACGGTGTCCCTGGGAATCGCGCCGACGACGGGCGGTTTGTCGTCCCGGCGGATCGAAACCTCCCTCGACACGCGGTTCCCGATCGCGTCCTCCAGGACCCACGAAAACCTGTTCGAGCCTTCGCGAAGGTGGACCGTCTGCCGGAATTCGCCCTCGAGCGCCAAGGGAACGTCCTGCCTCCTCGGCTGCAACTGGCAGAGTCTCAGGGGTCCGAGTCCGGAGGCCGATCCCGTGATCACCACCTCCGAATCGCGCACGACGCCGCGCCCGGTCTCGAGGTCGAGCACGGGCTTCGTCCGGTCGCCCACCCCTTCGAAGCTGCGCGATTCGACCACCCGCGATTCCGCGGTGGCCATCAGGTCGAGCTGGATGGTTCCCCGGATGTCGGGGGGAACCTTGAGAAGCCATCCGGTTCCGGACCGGAGGGCGACGACGTCCAACGGGATCCGGGCGGCGGGCCACTCCGGAATGCGGAGGAAGGCCTGTATCCGCACTCCCGGCGGCACGGGTCCCGGCAAGGAGATCCGGAAGCCGTCTGGATCCAGATGGAGTCCATCCCTTCCCAGGATGGTGGGCTGGTCGCGGGCCAGGATCTCCGATCTGCCTCCGACCACCACGACGCCAAGACCCTGACCCAGGTTTCCCTCCGCCTGGGCGCCCGCGGGCAAGGCGACCGGAGTCGTTTCGAAGGTGCTGGCATCGATGCGGTACAAGCCATCGATCGAGGAGACCATCAACGCGCCGTTGACCTGGGTCATCCATGCCGCCATCAGGTTCTTGACCACCAGACGGATCTGCCGGGTGGAAAGATCCATCGCGTCCAGGCCCTCGGGCGTGGCGACGAAGACCTGGTCGCCATCCCACTCCAGCCCTGTCACCTGTTCCGAGGACAGACCCTCGTCGCGCCCGAAATGGCTCCACTCCCCGCTGGCGCTGTCCAGGAGCAGCAGGCCCTTCGAAGTCGTCCCGACCAGCAACCGCCCCGGCACCTCCAGAAGCACGGTGGGATCGTCGGTGACCGGCAGCTTCCATTCCTGGAATTCCCCGCGCGAGGGATCGCCCAGGCGACCCACGAATTTCGGGGAGGCGCACCAGAGAGCGTCGTTCTGTTCGCGCAGGACCGTGACACCAGTCCGCATCGACTCGGGGACGTCCTTCTGCGTTCGGTCGAGCGTTGAATCCTTCGTGCGGTACTGGAACACGCCCCGTGCGGCCGCGATCCAGAGATCGCCCCTATGCCAGGCGAGGGACCAGACCTTCCCCTTCGATCCGAACACCGCATCCCCCACGGGCGTGGAACTCTTCAGGGAAGGATCGACCAGGCGGACGGCTCCGGAACTGAGGCCCACGGCGATGCGGGATTCTCCGGCCGCCACGCTGGAAACCACGCCCTCCTGGGGCTGGAGAGCCATCCGCTTCCAGGACGGATCCGCCGCGACGGTGGTGGCGACCAGGCATAGGACCAGGGAGGAGGCCGTGGGGGTGCGATTCATTGCAACCTCGCCTGCATGCGACCGACGTTGGCGAGATACCGCTGGGCCTGGACGCATTTCGGATCCAGGAGCAGGGCTTGCTGCCACTTCTCCATCGCGTTCTTGTACTCCCCGGTTCGGTAGTCGGAGATCCCGGCGAGGACCAGGTCGTTGACGTGCTTGGGGGCATCGCCGTCGATGGACGCGGTCTGGACCGGCTTCGGTGGACTGGCGACGGCTGGCTTGGGGACGCGACGGGTCGCGTTCAGGCTGGCCAGAAGCCCCTTCGCCACCGCGCTCTCCGGTTGGATGGCGAGCATCCTGCGAAGCGAGGCGCGGGCCGAGGCGGTGTCCCCCTTCGCAAGCATCCGACGCGCGGTGGACAGCGCTTCCTTGAAGGCGGCGGCGTTGCGTTCCTTCGCGTGCACGGAATCGATCTTCCCCCTCAGCTTGTCCAGATTCCCGCCGGCGACGCCGCGGGCACGAAGGTCTCCGATCATGGCCTCGGCCCCCTGGACGTCGCCTCCCCGAAGCGCGTAGTCGAGCATCCGGGTGACGCTGTCCACCAGGTCGCGCATCCGCCGACGCGCGATCCTGTCCTGCAACGCGCTCTGCGCCTGCTCCAGCGCCTGCTCTCCCGGGTACAGGCCGTTCAGCGCCTCCATGGCCTCCATCGCGTCCAGATCCCTGCCGGAATCCGCCATCGCGTCGATCCTGCCCAGTCTGGCCGCGAACAGGTCCCTGCGCCGCAGCTGCAGGGAATCTTCCGCTTTCAGGAATCCCGGATCCGTGGGATGGGCGACGAGGGCCTTGGAGAGCACGTCCAGGGCGCAGAGGTCGTCGCGCCCCGCCAGGCAGCGTTGCAGCCCGAGCCGGTAGTTCCCCAGGGACATCTGGTAGGCCCTGTCGGCCCTTTCGACCTTCTGCTGCAAGGCGATGTCGTCCGGCCTGGCGGCGAACGCGAGCCGCCACTGGGCCAGGCATTCGGTGGTCTGCCCCCGCAAGGCCGCCTGCTCGGCGAGGTCGCGATGGAATGCGACCGTGGTGTCCTGCCTGGCGCGCAAGTCGGTGTAGGCCCTCATGTAGACGGGGTTGGCGGCGTTGTCGCGAGAAAGGAGCAGATAGATCCGCAGCGCGCCGGGAATGTCCTCCGATGCCGCCAGGCTCTTCCCCACCTGGAACATCGAATCCGGTTTGTCGCGGATGGCCTTGTCCATCTGTCCATCCACTTCGCTCCATTCGGAACCGGCGTCCGGCGCGACCCAGCCACCCAACTTGGCCCGGCACTGGTTCATCATGTGGTCGATGTCCAGTTGCAGGGAATCCAGTGCGCGAGCGCGTTGCAACAGCACCAACGCCTTGGAAGGCTGTCCCTGGCGCATCAGTTCCTGGGCGACTTTCCGCAGGAAGGTGACATCCTCGGAAGGCGGCGCGACGACCGCTCCCCAGAGAATTCCCAGCATGAACAGGATGGCTGAGGTTCCCATGATCGCCCAGACAGGGTATCATAGGGTTCCGGCGCAGGCAATTGCCCTTCCACGGGAAACGCCGGACGCATGGTCAGATTACGGACCGGTGCGGATCCTACCGCCAGCGGAACAGTTTCAGACCCAGCGTGGAGCACCCGATGCCCCAGGCCCAGAGACCCACGAGCTTGGGCATCACCTGGAGCCATCCCGCACCTTCCGAACTCACCGAGCGAAGAGCGTCGGCGGCCAGGGTGAGGGGAAGCGCCCCGACGATCGGATGCAGCCAGACGGGAAATCGCGTCCAGGAAAAGAAGATCCCCGAGACGATGGTCATGGGAATGGTCAGGGCGTTGATGATTCCGTAGGCCGCCTGGGTCTGTTGGACACGGCTCGCCCCCAGGATGCCCAATCCGGCGAAGGCGGCGGCGGCGCTCGCGGCCACGACCGCGAACAGGAGCGCGCTGCCGTGCATGGCCACCCCGAAGACCAGGACCCCGAAGCCCCACAGCAGGAGATTCTCCAGGGGGAGGGTGGCACCTCGGGCGAGCACGACGGAGAGCAGGATGTCGACGCGCGAAAGCGGCGTGGCCGCGAACAGCCGCAACAGCTTGCGCAGGCGAAGATCCATGAGCGCGAAACCGATGCCCCAGACGCAACCGTTCATGAGACCCAGCGCGAGCATCCCGGGAAACAGGAAGTCGGCGTAGCTTCCCGCCAGGGCCTGCGGAGCCTCCACGCGAAGATCGGTTCCGGCCTTGCCGCCATGGGCGCGGTCCGCCAGAAGCCGGGCGAGGTTCCCTTCCTGGGTGGTGGTGTCCAGTTGGAGGACGGGCGAACCGGCCTTCTCCCCGACCATTCCCGCGGCCTCTCCGCGGCGCAATGCACGCATGGCGTCCGGAGCGTCCATGGCCCGCAGGGCGATGGACCCGGTGTCGGGCAAGGCGGCGCGCATGGCGGCGGAATCCGTCCTGGAGACCAGCAACGTGACCCGGACGCGGTGCGGGGTGAGGAAGGCGAGTCCCAGCGCCCAGGAGAGAAGCAAGGGGAACCCGAAGGCCCAGAAGAGGATTCCCGGCTCACGGAAGAATTCGAGCAGATGCGCCCTGGTCAACAGGAGGACCGCGCGGGCGCGAAGCGCAGGAGTGAGGTTCCTGTTCATTCCTGGATCCTTCGCCCCGCCAAGCGCAGGAACAGGTCGTCCAGGCTGGACGCCCCTCCGCGTTCGAGCAGCTCCGGCACGGTACCCTGGTCCAGGATCCGACCCGATTCCATGAGAACCACCCGGTCGCAGAGGATCACGGCTTCGTCCATGAAGTGCGTGGTCAACAGGAGGGTGGCTCCCTGGGAACGGAGATGGGACAGGATCTCCCAGATCTGGCGGCGGGCGGCGGGATCCACACCCGTGGTCGGCTCGTCCAGGATCAGGATGCGCGGCTCCCCGGCGATGGCGCACGCCAGGGCCAATCGTTGCCTCTGGCCACCCGAAAGCTTGCCGCAAAGATGACGGCGGTGCGAGACCAGATCCACCAGGGAGAGAAGCTCGTCGGCGCGGTCCCGTCCCCTTCCATGGAAGGAGCAGAACAGCTCCAGCGTCTCCTGGACGCGAAGCCGTTCCGGCAGCTTGGCGTCCTGGAGGCAGGTCCCCAGACGCCCTCGGATGTCAGAGGCCCGGGTGGCCCAGTCCAGGCCGTCCACCAGAATCCGTCCCCCGTCCGGGGACACCAGCCCTTCCAGCATCTCCACCAGGGTGGTCTTGCCCGCGCCGTTGGGCCCCAGAAGCGCCACCGACTCGCCCGCCGCGATGGAAAGGTCCACCCCGTCCACCGCGGTCAGGGCTCCATAGCGCTTGACCACGGCGCGCGCCTCCAGAGCCGGAGGGTTCATCGGCGTTTCCCCAACTTCGCCACCAGAGCCCTCAAGGCGAGCCCCCGGTGGCTGAGGGAATGCTTGGTGGCGGAAGGGAGCTCGGCGAAGGTGCGGTCCGACAATCGCCGGTCGGCCAGGATGGGGAAGAACATGCTGTCGTATCCGAATCCCCCTTCGCCGCGTTCGTCCAAGCCCACGGCGCCGGGACATTCCGCCATCGCCTCCACCAGGCGATCGGGATCCAGTTCCATGAAGGCGATGGCGCACACGAAAGCCGCAGGAGCGGACCCCCCTGGAACGACTCCGGCTTCGCGGAGCCGTCGTGCCAGTTCCTGTCGATTCGCCGCGTCGCCGCTCCCGTTTCCCGCGCGCTCTGCGAATCGGGCCGAGTGGACTCCAGGTTCTCCGTCCAGCAGCCGCACCGCCAGCCCCGAGTCGTCCGCGGCCAAGGCCCGAGGCAAGGGTCGCACGGCGCTTTCCCTCAGGAGCGCCCGCGCGTGTTCCAGCTTGAGCTCGGCGTTGCCCCGGAAGTCCGGCTCGGTCTCCTCCGGATCGGCGAGGTCGGGAACCCACTTGCGGATGGAGACCACCTCCCATCCGGCCGGGGCCAGGATCTCCCCGAATTCCTGGAGCTTGTGGCTGTTTCCGCTGGCCAAAGCCAGGATGCGGTGGGTGCGGTGCATGCCGGAAAGGTAGCGGTCAATCCAGGTCCCAGGACAGTCCCGCCCGGAAGGTTCCCTGCATGTACCAGGCGTTGGCCGGATAAAACTGGTAGAGGTAGGGATCGCCGTGGGTGTCCCGCAGCAGGTGGTCGTAGGAGAGATCCCATCGGCGCGGCCAGAGGCCCGTCCAGTCGTCGGGAAAGACCGACGAGATTTTGGCTCCGGCGAGGTAGGAGGAGAAGGGGAAGTACCGGATGTCGGCCGTCCGGTAGGTTTCCGTCCCGATGTAGTCCGTCTTGGCGAAGGCCGCGCCGGTCTGGGTGTACCAGCGTCCCTGGAGCCGGACGACTGTCTCGTCGGACAGGTGCTGGCTCCAGCGCAGGGTGACCGTGTGGGAACGGAGGTCCCAGGAATCCTGGTACCAGCGGTATTCGGTGCTCAGGGAACCGAGCAGGTCCTGGAGGTGGAATCCCTGGATGTATTGTCCGGAAAGGGCGATCGCGTCCTTGGCGCGGGGAAATCTTTCCGCCACCAGGCCGGAGTCCAGCGTGGTCGGAGGGTCGTAGGGCAGACCGATCATGCCCGTGGTGCGCGTGTAGGTTCCCGTGACACCCACCAGCGCCAGCGGCGTCAGGATCTGCGCGAGCCCCAGGTTGTAGGATTGGATGTATTTCTCGCCCCCGGACACGAGCGCCCATGCCCCGTAGGGAGCGAGATTGTCGAAGAACCACGTCGCCCCCCACGACAAGGTGGTGTTCCGCTCGGCGAAATCCCACGACCCTCCGATGGAGGGAGAGATGGACTGGTAATCGGATTCGCGGCTGCCGTAGAGGCTGCCCGCGAACACCCGACCCTTGTCCGCCCAGGTGAGCCCCACCCGCGTCCCTTCCCGGAGTTCCCATTGTCCGTTCCCGGAGGCTCCGCTGATGCCGTCCAGCACATGCGAAACCGCGGAGGAACTGGTGCCCCCGCCCGAAGCACCGGAAACCCCGTCGACGATGTCCAAGGGGGGATTTTCTCCGGAACCGCTGGTTCCCCACTGTCGCGAGGCCCCGGTCACCGCGTCCAACTGGCCCTCCCACTCCAAGGTCACGTCGCTGCCCAGTCCTTTGGTGAGCAGGAAAACGGGGGACACGGCCGTCACGTCGTTGCGGTCGTGGAAGATTTCGTACTTGGTGTCCAGCCGGTCCGGGGTCTCCTGGGCCCCGACCAGGAGTCCCAGCAAGGCGAGAAGAGCCGGAACGCCCTTGGTCCCGATTCTTGGGATCAAGGCTGTCTCCAGGTGTATTTGATGGAATCGTCCAGGGATTGGGAGCCGTGGCAAGCGACCGCGGCGCAGGAGAGTTTCGCGGGATTCCAGACCGCCTTGTGGATGGAGCCGTCCACCGGACTCTTCCAGTATGCGTCGCGCTCGGGGAAGACGATGTCCACGGCCCCGTTGGCGTGTCCGGGTTCATGAGGGTTCGGAGACGACCGCGTCACCCAGAACGGGTTCTCCGCTCCGGCCTCCCGCGGTGCGTAGGCCAGTGGAACGGAATCCACCGTGACGGTGTCCAGCAAGGTTCCCGCCGTGCGGGAGAAGGGCAGCCAGGGCCAACCCGCGGTGTGGTAGACCTCGCTGCGGCCCGGAATCTGGTAGATGCTGTCCAGCACCGGGCCCGGCATCATGGCGATGGAGGCCGAGTGGCAATCCGCGCAGGTGATCTGGACGTCGGTCGTGACGTGGCGCTTGCCGTAGGTGGTGTCCAGGTAGGTGAGCTGGAAGGTGGTGTCCAGATGGTAGCGGTGGGCGCCGGTGTGGGGAGCGAACCCATGGCAGGCATCGCACCGGAGTCTCTCCTGGGGCACGCCGGAGTTGCTCCCCAGCAGCGAAGACGTGTCGGGTTTGAGCGCATCGCAACCGGTCAGGACGACGCACAACCCCAGGCAGGAAATCCATCGACACATCTCCGCTCCCTCTCGCACCCTTGGAGGCTATATAATGATCAAGAGATCCGTCTATCTCGCTTGGCTAGCGGGTCGGATCGAACTGGGCTCCGCCTGGGCCGAATCCAACCAGGTCCTGCGGCACGCGACCCAGTCTCCGCCCGAAGACGTCGTAGCCGACAGGGGGTCGTGCGCCTGCGTACGGACCTTTCCCGAGAATCGAGCTGGTTCCGGCATCGGTGGTGAAGGTGGCCTTGCCGCTGTTGGCCTGGTTCCCGCCTTCGCTGATCTTGATCGTGAAGCTGTAGGTGCTCTTGGCAGCCAATCCGGTGATGGCGTAGGTGGCGCTGGTCCGTTCGTTGGTGCGCGCACTGGCCGGCACGGTGTAGCTCTTCGCGAGGGCCCCGGTCAGACTGATCACGCACGTCCCCTGTCCGGCGTGGCCATCGTTGAACCTCCAGTTCACGTTGGCGGTGGCCGCGGTGCCCGTGGTCGTGGTCGTTCCCGCGAGGATGGCGATGCTCGCGCCGGAAACGGCGTCGATCACCCCCGCGCGTGCGGCGCACGGCACCAGGAGGGACGCCGCGACGGCGATCCCCGCCAACGGTCGATGTTGATTCTTCATGGAGTTTCCTGTCTGCTGTGATGGAATGGAGGTCTACCAGAGTTGGCCGGCGTGGAACACGAAGTACCCCGCCATGACCAGGAGCAGGTACCCCATGGCCTTCTTGACGCGGATCATCCAGTCACCGGACTTGGGCAGGAGGGACACGAGCCCGCTGAAGGTCCCGATGGCCAGGAGGAAGGTCCCCATCCCCATGGCGAAGGTGAAGAGGAGGCTGGAGCCGCGCACGACGGATCCCGTCTGGCCCACCCACAGGAGCACCGCGCCCAGCACCGGAGCCGTGCACGGGGAAGCCACCAGACCGAAGGTCAGGCCCATGAGGAAGTTGGAGACGAACCCGACCTTGCGTCCGGACCCCGAGGCCGCCCCGGAGAGCCCCGGGATGGTGAACGGGAGGGCGTCCAGCATGTTCAGCGAGAGCGCCGCCAGGACCACCGCCACGCCCAGGACCACCTTGGGGTTGGAACTGATCTCGCCGAACATGGAGCCCGAGAGGGCGGCGAAGGCCCCCAGCGCGGCGTAGGTGACGGCGATCCCCAGGACGTAGGACAGTGCCAGCGCGAACGCCTTCCCCCTGCTGTCGGCCTTTCGCGCCCCTAGGACGGAAATCGTCACCGGGATGAGCGGGTAGATGCACGGAGTCAGGCTGGTGAGCAGGCCGGCCCCGAACACCAGGGGATAGGCCATCAAGGTGTGGCCCGAGAGCGCGGCGGAAATGGATTCTGGCGAGAAGATGCTCATGTTCGGTTTCCTGGGAGGTTCGTGCGAAGGTCGCGGAAGGGGTTCGGCCGGTTCCCGACTCCCTCCCTGGTGGGGAGGGATGGGGAGGGTTGGTTTCGGACTAGAGCTTGTCCAGCGCCTCGACCAGCTTCTGTTCCTGGCCGGGATCGTAGCCCTGGAGCGACAGGAGGAGTTTTCCGTCCTTGCCGAACAGGTAGAGGGAAGGAATGCCGTTGTATCCGAACGTCGGAGCCAACGTGGCCTCCGCGTCGTGCAGGACCTGGTAGTCGATTCCCAGCTTCTTGGCGCCGCGATCGACCTTGCCGTTCTCGCCCTTGTCCACCGAGATTCCCACGACTTCCAGGCCCTTGGCCTTGTACTTGGACTGGATCTCCACCAGTTGGGGAACGGTTTCCTTGCAGGTGGCGCACCAGGTGGCCCAGAAGTCGATGAGCACGGGTTTGCCAGCGAACTCGGCGGAGGAGTGGACCTTTCCGTCCAGGTCCGGGAGTTGGAAGGACGGAAGGGTGACAGGAGCCGCGACGGAAAGCGACGCGAGGGCCAACAGGCAAAGGATGGACTTCTTCATGGCAGGATTCCTTTCGATTTTCGGGTGAGGGTGGGTTCAGATGTCCCAGGACAGGCCGACCCTGGCCGTGCCCTGCATGTACCAGGCGCTGGTGGGATAGAGCTGGTAGAGGAGGATGTTCCCCTGCGTGTTCCGCCACAGGTGGTCGTAGGAGATGTCCCAGCGGCGCGGGAGCCAGCCGGCCCAGGAATCCGGGAACTCCGAGACCGCCTTGGCGCCCAGCAGGTAGGAGGTGAAGGGGTAGTAGCGGATGTCGGCGGTGCGGTAGGTCTCGTCGCCCAGGTACTGGGACTGCACGAACGCGGCTCCCCACTGCCGGTACCAGCGCCCCTGGAAGCGCAGGATGGTCGCGTCGGAAAGGTGCTGGCTCCACTTGATGGTGACGGTGTGCGACTTCAGGTCCCAGGAGTCCTCGTAGCCCCTGTACTCCACCCCGATCGAACCCAGGTTCGGGCCGATGTGGAAGCCTTGCAGGATCTGTCCATCCAGGTCCGCCGCGTCCTTCTTCCGGGGGAGATTCTCGGCCACCAGGCCCGAATCCAGGGTGGTGACCGGATTGTACGGGTGCCCGATGTATCCGGTGGTGCGGGTGAAAGTGCCGTTGATCCCCACCAGCAGGAGAGGTGTCAGGATCTGCGAGAGGCCCAGGTTGTAGGACTGCACGCGCTTGTCGCCCCCGCCCAGGAGGGCCCAGGCGCCGTAGGGGAACTCCTTGTCGAAGAACCAGCTTCCGCCCCACGAGACCGTCGTGTTCCGCTCGCCGAAATCCCAGGACCCGCCCACGGCCGGCGACAACGACTGGTAGTCGCGTTCCCGGCTCGCGTAGAAGCTGCCGGAGAAAGCCCGCCCCTTGTCGTCCCACCCGAGGCCCACGCGCGACCCCACCCGCGGTTCCCATGGGCCGGCCTGCGAGGCGCCGGACACGCCGTCCAGGATGTTGGACGCCGTGGTCAATTTCCCGTACTGCCCGGATCCCTGGGTCCCCAGCTCCCGCGAAGCGCCGGTCACCACGTCCACCTGGCCTTCCCAATCCACCGTGGTGTTGCCCCCGATTCCCTTGGTCAGGAGGAAGATGGGAGAGACCGCGGTGACATCGTTGCGGTCGCGGAAGACCTCGAACTTGGTGTCCAACCGATCGCCCTCGTCCTGGGCGTGGCCGGTCAGGACCAGGAGGGTCGAGAACGCGAAGGCCTTCCTCAGCATCCGCAGCCCCCCCCGGCTCCGGAACTCCCGCCCGTGCTTCCCTCGCGACGGGGGAAGTTGTCGCCATCCAGCGATCCTTCGAGCTTGTCCGGCGCGCGGTTCATCACCGGGTCCGCCAGGAACTCGCGGTCCTTCTGGTGGACCATGGCGCAACCCGACGGCAGCATCGAAGCGGCCACGAAGGCGAGTCCAAGGACTGTGCGCACGATCTTCCTGGTGTTCATGACTTGGTCCTCAATGCGCGCAGCGAGGCCGGCAGCGGCGGCTTGGTGGGTGTTTTGCCCCACACGTACTTGGAGAGTTCCGTCGAGTCGTGGGTACCGTGGCAGGAGACCATGCCGCAGGAAAGGCGCACGGGATCGTAGGTCGCCTGGTGCTTCACGATCGAATCGTTCCCGTTGACATCCTGCAGGTACTCCACGTAACCCGACCCGGCCTGGAAACGGACGTCGATCCTCCCGTTCAGGTGACCGGCCGAATCAGGAGCGGGCGCGTCACGGGTCTGCCATTCGGGTTGGACCATCCCGGGGAGCGCGATCGGATTGCCCACCGGGATGTCGTACAGGCTGTCGTAAAGGCTGAGGAGGTCGTTCCACTGGATCTTGGTCCGGTCCAGGGCCATCCAGGGCCAGCCCCAGGTGTGGTAGGCGGCGGGATTGGATGCCGTGTCGGCGGTTGCCGAATCGAACAGGATGCTGTCCATGATCCCGACCTCGGCGTGGGCGATGGAAGCGGCATGGCAGGAATAGCAGGTGGTGGAGTGGATGCCGCTCCCGAGGGGACCTCCAGAGTTCGCCGCCGCCAGGGTGACGATGTGGTAGACGTGGGAGCCGGTGTTGGGCGGGTACCCGTGGCAGGCGTCGCAGCGCGGCCGAACCACGGTGGACGCGGTGGTGGACACGAGCACTCCCGTATCCGGCTTGAGGGAATCGCATCCCGACAGCGCCACGGCCGCGGCGCCCAGACTCGACAGAACCCGCCTCATTCGTCGTCCTCCCGCGGACCCTTGGGGCGTCCGTCCAGGGTCTCGTAGTCCATTTTCGTCGTGCTGTCCGGGCCGATGCGCACCGGAGCATCGCAATAGGTGGAATCGTGCGCCCAGATCCGCAGGGTCTGGAGTCCCACGGGCAGGCTGTCGAACTCGACGTAGATGTCGGAGGATCCGGAGTCGGGAATGGGCTGCGCTCGATTCAGGCCGTAGAACTCCAACCGGCCACCGAGCACCGTGTCGCTGAGATCGATCTCCACGACCAATCGTCCCCAGGGCTGGAGACTGTCGGCGGGAACCTGCACCTGGGGCGCATCGGCGCGCACCGTGTGGCTCCAGCCGTATCCGGAACCGCGCGCCTCGACGCGGTAGGTGTCCAGCGGAACGTCCGTGAAACGGAAATTGCCGAGGGAATCCGTCCAGGTCGAATCCAGCGCACCGCCGACAGCCGCTTGGCCGGTGGTCCAGGCGATGGGCCGGAGGTAGACGCGCACCCCGGCCACGGTTTTGACGGAATCCGACGGGAGCACCCTTCCCGCCACAACGGAATTTCCGGTCTGGCTTCCGGTTCCGGCCACCTGCTGCGTGTCGCAGCCCAGGCACAGGACCAGGCAGAGGGCGGGCAACCCGGTGGAGAAGAAGTTTCTCATGGCCCTTCCCCCGGCATCGCCAGCGGGAACAGCTGGATGTTGAGCTGGCCCACCAGATCGGAGCCTCTTTTGTCCTCCACGACCATCCCCAGGATCTCCTCCTTGAACAGACGCACCCGTTCCTTGATCCGGTCGTAGCACTCCCGGTTCAGCCCCAGCGTCAATCCGCCGATCTCCCGATCGACGGCCGAAAACCTGTCCGAAGCCGACATCGCGAGTCCGATCATCTCCTGGTTGAAATGGCGCACGACGGAGCTGGGCGTCTCGTATTCCGAGCTGACCGCGAGTTCCGAAGCCTGCAACCGGCCCCGGGCGTCCCGCTTCACCAATCCCAACTTCTCCAGGGTGCCGAGCGCCTCGCGGACTTCCTTCACCGGAACCGGAGGCTGGAGCCGCTGGCTGATCCAGGTGGGATCCTCCTTGAATCTTTCCAGTCCCACCATCTCGCGCAGTGCCGCGTGCAGCCACGTGGTCCACAGCGCGTGCTGTTCCGGGGGAAGAAACTTGAGGAACAGCTTGCGCCGGATCTTCGCCATCTCCTGGAAGGCCTCGTTCTTCTCCTGGACCCCCCTGGCGTTTCCGAATCTCGCCAGCAACCCCAGGTAGGACGACTGCGATTGGGTGAGGCCCAAAGCGGGAGAGAACCGGATCACGGAATCCGCCGTCAAGCGCCTGCGTCCCTCCAGGATGTCCTTGAACAGGCTGGGCGAGGTTCCCGCCTTCATCGCCAACGAACGGAAGGACGCCGTCCGCGAGGTCCGCTTGCGCCAGGCCCACCAGTCCTTCAGGTACTGGCGGTAGTCCGCGTAGAGGTGGATGTCGGGCCCTGGGCTCTGCATACCAGCAGTCTAGGCGTCGACGGGTCGTTCGGCTTGCGGTTTCTTCACGATTTTGCGAACATCAGATTCTTCAGAAGACTGTATTTATCAGCCTTTTGAAGCAATGGATGCTTGCGAACAGTTTCCCTTTGCGAACACTCCTCACCCCTCCCAGCGTCCATCCAACAGCAGATCCCCCTCCACCGACACCACGCGGACGTCCGGCTCCTCCGTCACCAGGAATTCCTCGATTTCCGCCGTGGGAACGTCGGCTGCTTCCACCGCGATCCAGTCGGCCGACAGTCCCGTCGAAAGCCGACCCGCCGCGATGCCCAGCGCCTTGGCTCCTCCTTCCGTGGCCCAACCCAGCATCCGCCCCGGTTCGAGGGTCGGGTACTCCTCCGCCAAGAGGCGCATCTCGTTCCAAAGGGAGAGCGAGGGCGACGAGGCCAGGCTGTCCGTCCCCAGGCAGAGGGGAAGCCTGTGCCTGGCGATCTCCGCGAAGGGAATGGGTGGATGGAGGAAGAACCGGCGGCTGGATGGACAGAGGCAGAGGCTGGCCCCGCGCCTGGCCAACCTCTGGATCTGGGAGGACTCCAGGGCGTAGCCGTGCACCGCGACCAGGGCGGCGTCGGCGCCGAAGGAGCTCTCCAGCCGATCCAGGGGATCCTCCCCGGCGAGAAGGTCGTTCTCAGGACAGATTTCGTCCACGAAGGCGCGCAGCGGCCCCATCCCGAGCCGGAAGAGGTCCGCTTCCTCGCGACTCTCCATCAGGTGCATGGTGGAGATCCCCCCGTGGAAGGCGCGGTCCCCGAGTCCCCTCAGCAGCGGCTCCGAACAGGAATACAGGGCATGGGGGACGGCCAGGGTCCGCACCCGCCCCCGGTCCGGCGCGCCGATGTATTCCCGGGCGCGGAGGAGGATGGCGTCCACCCCCCGCCGGTCCAGGCCCAGGCACTCCAGGGCGGCCAACGCCCTGGCCCCCTGCTCGGGCAGTATTTCGAAGGGCAGCCCGGAATTGGAGACGTCGAGGAAGGAGGTGGTCCCGTGGTGGAGCATCTCCAAGGCGCCCAGCCGGATGGACTGGACGATCTCCCGCCGCATCCCCTCGGCCCCCAGTGCCTCGGTCTGGGTGGACCGCTGGCGCCCGAGTTCGCGGACCCACGAGGCGAATCCGCCCCGCGCCGACAGCCGGTCGCGCAACCACCCGAGTTCCAGGTGGACGTGCGCGTTGACAAGTCCCGGCATCAACACCGACCGACCGCAGTCGAGCATGCTCTCGCCGACGGCCCGTCCCTGGCGCAGGCGCCGGGCCGGACCGACTTCCAGGATGCGGGCTCCCTCCACCCGCATCCCCCAGCCCTCCTCGACGCGTCCGGGTCCGAGCCACATCCGCTCCGCCTGGATCAGCACGCCCAGGGGATCGCTCCCGTCCCCTCTCCGAGCCCCGCGAGCTCCGCCGCGAACAGGTCCGCCCCCGACCGGAACCGCGCGTCCAGGTTGTGACGGATGTTGTCCGTCAGGTAGATCCTGGCGACCCGGGGGGCCACCGCCGTCTGGGAGAGCGCGATCTCCTCGAGACGGACGGGATCCTCCGCGGTCCTTTCCGCCAGGAACGCGTCGATCTCCCGCAGGCGCGCTCCGTCGCGCGCCAGGGCGCCGCCGGCGACCCAACCCGCGAAGACGAACGGCAGACCGGTGAGAGCCTTCCAGGTCTCGCCCATGTCGCTCCCTTCCGAAGGATCGTGGGCGAAGGCCGCGTCTCCGATCAGGACCCGTGCTTTCGCTCCGGGGCCAATCCACGGATCCGTTCCCGAAACGCGCTTGAGGATCCAGCGAGCGAGAAGGTTGGACGTCCTGGATGCCGGATCGAGGGAAAGGCCGCGCTGCGATTCCAAGTTGCCTTCGTGCAGGATCATCACCGTCCGGACCGGCCCGTCGGATGCGACGCCGCACGACGGCAGCACCCGCCAGTCGGGGCGGTACAGGACGGCGCCCAAGGAGAGGGCGGCGGCCAGGTCGCAGGTGCCATCCTCCAGCCACCGCGCCAATCTGGAAGGTACCGCGGTGCGGACCGCAGGCAGGCCGTGCACCAGCGGCGCGGCATTCAGGTATGGAACGGACCCCAGACGCAATCCGCTCAGAGGATCCACTAGAATCCGCCCCAGCCGGAATGTTCCCGGATCGAAGGCGGGGGGGGAGGATCCGTCCATTCGATCTGGCCTGCCAGGGATTCGTAATCGTCCATCTCCTCGTCCGAGCCGCGCAGGAACCCCGCCTCGACCAGCCGCGTGACGGCCAGCCCGACCCGGGAAGGCGAATCCAGGCCCCAATGCTCCAGGACATCCTTCCCCAGGATCCCGAATCTCTCCCAAGCGGCGCTCCACAGCCCCCCGACGACCTGGGCGGCACCCAGATGCGGGCCTTCGCCGGACATCGACCTGCGCATGGAAAGGCCGTGGATGACCGCGAGCAGCACCCGCAACCCGTCCGGCTGGTACCCGTTCTCGCGGGCCACGGTCAGCAGGAAGGATCCGTTTTCGGGCATCAGAGGCTGAAGTTTTCGGCCGGGTTCGTGCCCGACTGGATATCGAGGGTCTTGGTCTGGCTCTGCACTCCGCTTTTCACCGTGATCTTCTGGGCACCGGTGGGCAGATCCACGAGTTTGGGCGTCTTTCCCACGGTCTTGCCGCCGAAGACGATGTCGGCACCCGAAGGCGCGCTGGAGATGTAGATGCGGCCGGTCGACGAACCGCCGTCATCCGACAGGAGCTGGACATTCAATGTGCCGCGGACCTCGTCGGGATCGATCGCCTGGTGCAAGGTGCGGTATCCGGACAGGGAAAAATCCAGGTTTCCGGACCGGACGACGGTGATCTCGCAAGGCGTCGTGCCGACGCTCGCGCCGTCCAAGGAAAGCGACGCTCCCGAAGGCCTGGACGTCACGAAGACCTTGACAGGGGCATGGTCCTCCACCGGGGGCGGTGCAGGCGTCGGAGCGACCACTGCGGTGGAAGGCGATTTCGGTTTCCGGTCGGGTCCCACCTTGGGATGCGACGCTTCCTTCTGCTTTCCCGGCGCGGACTCGTCCTGGGCGACGGGAGTGGTCGCCGCGGGATTCGAACCGGTCGGATTGTTCGCAGGAGGCGCTTCCGCCGCGGGAAGGGTGACGGGAGGCAGTTCGGATGCATGGCGGTCGGAGAGTCCGAACATCCAGAACGCAACTCCTCCCAGGACCAGCAAGGTCCCCACCACGACGGCGATCCAGAAGCCCGCTCCCTTGCCCTTCGACCTCCGCGGTCTCGGTTCGTCCTCATCCAACAAGGATGGCAGGGGGGTCTTGCGGGCCGGCCGCGTCCCGGTGTGTGCCGCCGGACCCGTCGAACGCCGTGGCTCCGGTATCGGCTCGTGGTGTGCCACGGACGATTTTCCGAACCAGGCATCGGTCTCGGAAGGTCGATCGCTGGCGGAAGCCATCACCCTGGGAGCCGGTTGGGCGAACCAGTCCTCCACCGGACTCGTCGACTTGGGTTCGACCGCAGGAGTCTTGGGCGCTGCCGTCGAAGAGGGCGCCGGAACGGGCGTCGGTTGGCGCTTCGACGATCCGAACCAGTCCTCCGAAGGGCTCGCGGGCTTCGACTCCAGGACAGGAGCACTCGGCGGTGACGTCGGAGAGGGAGTCGGAACGGGCGTCGATTGGCGTTTCGACGATCCGAACCAGTCGTCCGCGGGGCTCGCGGGCTTCGGCTCCACGACAGGAGCCTTCGGCGGTGACGTCGGAGAGGGCGCCGGAACAGGCG
>DATNIW010000170.1:0-31610 GCA_035604215.1 Fibrobacteria bacterium | reverse complement strand
AAAGCATACCCGAAATTCAGGTCCGCCACTGGGCATATCCCATAGAACAACATCCGCCGGAGCCGGCTTGGAGACAAAAAAGAACCCCCGCCTGTTGGCGAGGGTTCATGAATCGCATCCCCGGTGTTGGGACGCAAAATTTTGCGTCCCCTACTTGGCGACGACGCGGACCATCTCCACTACCTTGTTGGAGTAGCCCCACTCGTTGTCGTACCAGGAGACCAGCTTCATGAAGGTGTCGTCGATGGCGATCCCGGCCTTGGCGTCGAACACCGAGGTCTTGGGCTCGTCGCGGAAGTCGGTGGAGACCACGTCCTCGTCCGTGTAGCCCAGCACGCCCTTGAGGTAGGTCTCGGAGGCGAGCTTCATCTCGGCGCAGATCTCGGCGTACTTGGCGGGCTTCTCGAGCTCGACCGTGAGGTCGACCACGGAAACGTCCGAGCAGGGCACGCGGAAGGACATGCCGGTGAGCTTGCCCTTCACAGCGGGGATGACCACGCCGACGGCCTTGGCTGCGCCAGTGCTGGAGGGGATGATGTTCTCCAGGATGCCGCGTCCGCCGCGCCAGTCCTTCTGGGAGGGACCGTCGACGGTCTTCTGTGTGGCGGTGGCCGCGTGGATGGTGGTCATCAGGCCGCGCTTCACGCCCCACTTGTCGTTGATCACCTTGGTGATGGGCGCCAGGCAGTTGGTGGTGCAGGAGGCGTTGGAGATGATGGTCTGTCCGGCGTAGGTCTTGTCGTTGACGCCGAAGACGAACATGGGGGTGTCGTCCTTGGAGGGCGCCGAGATGATGACCTTCTTGGCACCGGCGGCGATGTGCTTGCCCGCGCCTTCCTTGTCCAGGAAGAAGCCGGTGGATTCCACGACGACATCCGCGCCGACTTCGCCCCACTTCAGGTTCGCCGGGTCCTTCTCGGCGGTCAGGCGGATCTTCTTGCCGTTGACGACCAAGGTGTTTCCCTCGACGGAGACGGTTCCGCCGAAGCGGCCGTGGACGGAGTCGTACTTCAGCATGTAGGCCAGGTAGGACGGCTCGAGGAGATCGTTGATCCCCACGATCTCGACGTCGGAGAAGTTCTCCACCGCGGCGCGGAAGACCATGCGACCGATGCGACCGAATCCGTTGATGCCGATCTTGATTGCCATGTTGTTCTGGTCCTTTCGACTGGAAACTTGGAATGTCGGCGTCACCGCCGAAGGCGAACGGTCAAACTAGCAAAAAAACCGGATAGTTCAATCCGGAATCCGGTCCGGGGGGAGGAGCGGAGCCTCAGATCGAGGAGGAGGAGTCCGGCGCTTGCCAGAGGGAGCGGGCAAAATCCGTCATCCGGCGCGCGCCCTTGTAGTGGTGGCGGTAGTAGTCCTCGTCCAGCGCGGAGACGACGACCCCCCTTTGCACGGAGGCGTGGACGAACTTGCCGTCGGACAGGTAGATGGCCACGTGCCCGATGGAGCGGTGGTGGTCCGAGAAGAAAAGCAGGTCTCCGGCCTCCAGATGGTTCCTGTCCACGGGATCGCCCTGCTTCCAGAATTCGGCGGAGGACCTCCCTTCGATGGATTGTCCCATGGCGTGGATCAGGGTCAGGACGAACCCCGAGCAGTCGAACCCCTTGGATGCGGAGCCGCCCGCCCGGTAGGGCGTCCCCAGCAGCGGCTCGGCGACGGCCTTCAGCCTTTGGACAGGATCTGTCATCGATGCCATCAGGCCCTCGGAAGGCCCCGCGGGTCGCGTTTCGGAGGCCATGGGCCCTTGGCGGATGTCCGGGGCGTCGTCAGACGGCTGGTCGACGGAAACGCCCAGGGGCGGCCTGTCCACCACCAGTCGGTCCAGTTCCGGCACGCCGATGGGATCGACCTGGAACACCCTGTGGGCGCTTCGGGGCCAGGCGGCGATCGACTCCTGCCGGACCTCCTCCTGGGAGACGCGGTGCCTCTTGCGGGAATGGCGCGGGTGGTGTGCCTTTCCCGCCTGCGCGAGGCAGGGAAGGATGGCCATGACCGCGAGGAGGTTCGCTCCCCGGGGCATCAGTTCCCTTCCGCCCTTTCCAAGGCGCGGCCCGCTCGCAGGAGCGCGGCTTCCGAGAATGCCGGTCCGATCAGTTGGAGCCCGACGGGAAGCCCGTCCACCGGACGGGAGGGGACCACGAGGCCGGGAAGGCCCGCCAGATTGACGGCGATGGTGTCGATGTCGGACAGGTACATGGCCAGCGGGTCGTCCAGCTTCTCCCCGAGCTTCCAGGCGGTGGTGGGAACCGTGGGAGCGGCCAGCACGTCGCAATCGCGGAATGCCTCGTCGAATTCGCGCCGGATCAGTTCCCGAACGCGTTGCGCCTTGCTGTAGTAGGCGTCGTAGTATCCCGAGGAAAGCACGAAGGTCCCGATGAGGATGCGCCTCTTGACCTCTTCCCCGAAGAATTCGGAACGGGTGCGTCCGTACATCTCCAGGAGGGACTTGGGAGATGCGGTCCGGCCCGTGTACCGAACCCCGTCGAAGCGGCTCAGGTTGGAACTGGCCTCGGCCATGGCGATGATGTAGTAGGCCGAGATCGCGTGCCGGGTGGAAGGCAGGCTCACCGACACCACCGAGGCGCCCGCCTCGCGCAGCATGGCCACCGATCGGTCCAGCGACGAGCGGACCGACGCGTCCAAGCCGTCTCCCCAGTACTCCTTCGGGAGTCCGATGCGCAGTCCCTGGACACCCTTCTCCAGATTCGCCAGGTAATCGGGGACATCCCGACTGGCCGAGGTGTTGTCGCGGACATCCGGGCCGGCGATCACGGACAGGATCTCCGCCGCGTCCGCGGTGCAGTTTCCCAACGGTCCGATCTGCTCCAGCGAAGAGGCGTAGGCCACCAGTCCGTACCTTGAGACTCGACCGTAGGTGGGCTTGAGTCCGACCACGCCGCAGAAGCTCGCGGGTTGGCGGATGGACCCGCCCGTGTCCGATCCCAGCGCCAAGGGGACGATCCCGGCCGCCACCGAGACCGCGGATCCGCCAGACGACCCGCCGGGAACCCGTTCGGGGTCGGCCGGATTGCGGACCGGGCCGAAGGCGTTGGTCTCGCTGGTGGATCCCATTCCGAATTCGTCCATCGCGGTCTTGCCGATCACGACGGCACCGGCCGCTTCGAGCCTTTCCACCGCGGTGGCCGAATAAGGTGGTACGAATCCCTCCAGGATGCGGGAGCCGCAGGTGGTCTTCAGCCCTCTCGTGCAGATGTTGTCCTTGATGGCCACCGGTATTCCGGCCAGCGGTCCCGGAACCTTTCCGTCGCGACGCGCGACGTCCGCTTCCCTGGCCCTGCGCAGGGCTCCTTCGCGATCCAGGCTGACGAAGGCTCCGAAGGAGGAACGCTCTGCTGCGTCCAAGGCCTCGGAAACCACGGCCTCCACGGTGTCACCCCCCTGGTAGCGACGGCGGATGGAAGCGAGGGTCTGAGACGGCGTCTTGGTTCCGGGAAGGTCGTTCATCTGGACCACTTTTCCAGGTAGAGGGAGAGGATCAAGCCGGGGATGCAGCCGATGTTGAACTTGAAGGCGAGCCCCAGCTTGATCTTGACGATGAAGAGGTCCAGGACGAATTCCGTCGAAGGCGGAAGGCCGAATCCGGCATCCACGGCGCCGAACTTGCTCAGGAGGAGGTAGACGACATTCTCCTTTCCGGCTCCGGAAATCTCCCCCAGATGCGCGGAACCCACCGCCAGGATCTGGCCCACGAACCCTCCCAGGATCAACCCCAGGAGGACGAAGACGATGGTGCGACCGATCCGGGGCGCCCCTGGAAGCGTTGCCTTCACTTCGCTCCAGCGGTACCGGACGCGCCAGCCTTGGGCTTGGATGCCACGGCGTGGGTGGAATCGACCTTGGCACCCGTGGCTCCGACCGGCTTGGACACGGGGGCCGGAGCTCCCGGAGCGGAAGGCGCCGGGGTCTTGGGCTTCTCGCCCTTGATGTTCGCCTTCTTCAGCGAATCGGCGCGGGCGGTGGAATCGGCGACGAAGGCGGAGTCGTCGAACTTGGGCATGAGGGCGCCACCGGAGAGGATGTTCCGCACCATCCAGTCGGCGTCGCTGGCCAGATCGCACTTCGGGTAGTTCGCCAGGACCTTGCGGTATTCCTCGACGGCGATCTTGTTGATCTTGAGATACTCGCTGTACGTGAACCCGATCATGAATTGCGCCTTGTACGCTTCGTTGGACTTCGGGTAGAGGAGCAGCACGGTCCTGTAGCTTTCGAGGCTCTGCGGGTACTCCTGCTGTTCGCCGGCCAGTTGGCCCAGCTGGAACAAGGCCTGGGCGCGCAGGGAATCAGGAGCCTTGTCGTCGTCCGCAACCTGGGTGTAGAGCGTCTTCGCATCCAGCAGCGAACGGCGGTCGTGCAGGGCACGGGCCGAATCCAGCGCGACCTTGGCGGGAAGCAGGCGGATGCCGGCAGGCGCCGAGGAAGAAACGACCACGTGGTAGCGGGAACGGAGGACGGAATCGACATGGGCGGCGCCGCGCACGTCGATGCTGGGGATGAGGCGGGCGAAGACCTTGCTGCGACAGGAATCGAAGGGTTGGAAGGTGGAATCGGTCCGGTACTGGTCGATGGTCTTCGCGTAGACGGACGCGATTTCGCCCGGAGCCAGCAGGAGGAGCCTCGAGCCGTCGCGGTCGATGCCCTTGCTCGAGTCGGGTGCCCAGACCTTCACGCTCTTGAGCCAGACTCCCAAGGCCGAATCGGCGGCCTTCTTGGGAAAGAAGAAGGTCTGCGCATCGGATCCCTTGCGGAATTCCTGGGCCCAGTAGATCTTCTCGTTGTCGTCGATCGAACCCTGGATGTCGGGACGGCCGGCGAATCCGACTTCCCGCGCGTTCCGACCGGACACCTTCCAGTTCAGCATGAAATCGAGCACGCGTTCCGAAGGGAACTGCCGCTTCATCTGGTCCGGAACCTCCTGGGCGATGAAGTCGACATCGCCCTGGGTGAAGAGGTTCCCCTTGTCCCATTTCGCCACCACGGCTCCGGCGGGAGGCGAGTAGGGGGTGGCCGCATCGTAGGCGGCTTGCACGTCGTTGCGGATGGATTCGAAGGGCTTGAGCACCGACGTGTCCCGCCCCTCGAGCCAGACCGCCATGAAGAGCGAATCGTTGGCGCGGAACGGAACGAGGACATGTCCGACCTTGACGGTGTCGATGCGGGAGAACAATTCGGGAACCATGCCGATCCCGTAGGGGAGCGCGAACTGGTGCTTCACGCGACCGAGCACTCCGTTGGGGGCCACTGGAGCGCCGACATGGAACTTGGCGGAAAGCTTCTCGAACTGCTCGAGCGTCTTGGCACCGGCCACGGCCTTGGCCAAGCTGGTGGAATCCTTGGAGCCCAAGGCGACCAGGTCGTAGGTGGTCGTCGTGGACCAGCGCTCGGCGTTGGCCTTCCAGTACGCCTTGAGCGTATCGACGGGAGTTGGAGGCCTCTTGACCGAGATCAATTCGACCTTGTACTGCTTGCGCAGGTTCGGGACGTAGCTGCGCACGAGGTTGTCGAGCAGGGTGTGGTAGGCGCTTTCGCGGACGCGGTTGCGCACGCTGTCGAACGGTGCGTAGTGGATGGAATCCTTCTTGTAATCCGCCTTGGTCGCCTTGTAGACGGAGTCGAGATCCACGCCCTTCAGGAGCAATGCTTCCCCGCCGCGCACGCGCAGGGTGTCGAACGGGAGGCGCTGGACGGCGGAATCCTGGGTCGACGCCCATTTGCGGATCGCGCTGTCGGGGAACCCGGCTTGCACCATGAGGAATTCCCTCCGCAACAGGTCGGAAAGGATCCTGTCGACGATGCTCTCCCAGCGTTTGGCCTTCAGGGAATCCTTGGTGATGCCCGCGTCCATCGCCGCCTGTCCGGCCAGACGGTTGCCCAGGTAGTCGTCGAATCCCTTCTTCAGATCCTTGGCGTCGGCGGCTGAGAGATTGGCGTTCTTTTTCCAGTTGTCCCAACGGAACTGGTCGATGTTCCCGCCGTTCCAGGTGGCCAGCGGGGTCGAAGACATGGTGTTCGGTACGGGTGCATGGCCGGCACAGGATGTCAAAAACGCGAGGCCTGAAACGGCTAGGGCTGGATGGATGCGCATTCGTTTCCCCGGAAGGTGCGAAGGTTCACATGGAAATTCGGGCTTCGAGCCCGCCAGAAGTTAACAATGGCAAGGACATTCCGTTCCGTCATGCCAACGATTGGAGGGCTTCCTGCACGGTATCGTGGATCTCCAGAAGAGTGGTGGCCCCGATGATCTCGATGATCTCGTACACCGGCTCCGACACCTTGCAGAGAAGGAAGGACCCCCCACGCTCCCGGGCGACCCTGCTGAAATGGAGGATCACCCCGAGACCCGTCGAGTTCACGTACCGGAGTTCTTCGCAGTCGACCACCAGATGGCGGACCCCCGCGTCGAGGAGCGCGGTCACTTCCTCCAGGGCGCGCTCCACCGAGGTGGCGTCGAATTCCCCGGACAGCTTGAGAACCCTCGTGTCGGCGCGTCCGGGAACTGGCAGGACCTGGAGATCGAGTGCGTGGTTCATGATGGACGGAAAAGTAAGCCAGTTGGAGAGATCGTCACGTCGATTGGAACACGACCAGGGTCCTGTCGTCGGTCGGAGGAACCGGCCCACGGAACTTGTCCAGGTCGGAGAGGATGGATTCCACCAGCGATTCCGCTGCCTGTCCGTGGTGGCGCTCCACGGATTCCTCCAGGCGATCCAGTCCCCAGGCGGTTCCCGAAGCGTCCCTGCAGTCGGTGACACCGTCCGTGTAGAGCACGACCAGGTCTCCCGGAGACAGGAACAGCTTGTGCTCCTCCCTCGGGGAGAAGTTGTCGCGCTGCAGACCCAGGGCGAGGCCGCCGGTGCGGATGCGATGGATTTTCCCTTCCTGAGCGGATCGCCACAGGATGTGTTCGTGACCCGCTCCCGACCAGGTGATCACGCGGTCCCGTCCGCTCCACCGGAGAGCGAGGAAGGTCATGAACGTGAACGCGTCGAGTTGGGGGGTCAGCCTTTCCTCCAGTGCCTGGACGAGGCGGGCCGGATTGGTCTGCGGGTCGGCGTCGATCAGCAGATGCAGGGTCGTCCGCACGATCAACATGATCATTCCGGCGGGCAGACCTTTGCCGGACACGTCGCCGATCACCGCCACCATCCTCTCGTCGGGAAGGGGAAGCAGGTCGTAGTAGTCGCCGCCGACTTCCCGGGCCGGGAGCACGCGTGCGGACACGGCGAGGTTGGGCACGACGGGCATGGTTCTCGGAAGCAGGCTCCTCTGGATCCTGGATGCGATCTCGAATTCCCTGGACAGGCGGGAATCTTCCTGCAGACGGTGGTACACCGCCTCGTAGTGGAGACTGAACACGGTCTGCTGCGCGAGGAAATCGAGCACGTGGAGGTCCCCGGCAGGGAAGGGGTCCCGCCCGTCGGAGGGGCACAGGACGACGATTCCCAGGGATTTGTCCCGCGAACGGATGGGCGCCACGGCCAAGCGGGAAGCCCGGAAGACGTGGAGCGCGTAGTTCTGCACCATCCCCCCGGGTCCGATGTCGCGGGCCTGGTCGGATTCGCCCACGAGGGCCATCAACACCTGTGCCGCCTGGCTGGAGGCGGGATCGTTGGCGATCTCCTTGAGTTGACCTTTGGCCAACGGACAGAGCAGTCGGCGGGACAGGGTGCCCACCTCGGGGACGATTTCCTCCTGGTACAGGAATACGGCGCCGCCGGAGGTGCCCGTGCTCTGCATGGCGAAGGAGAGAAGCGCATCCAATCGTTCCAGAGGCAGGCTGTCTTCGTCCTTCGCGAGGCGTGGACCCGTGGTGCTGGCCAGAAGCTCCTGGATGGCCTTGGGTTGCAGGGCTTCCCTGGCGCGTTGGACCCGTCGGGTGCCGTCCCGGCGGATCTTGGACAGCGCCTGGGTGGCGGTGAGCACGGCGGCGAGCATCGAGAACGGCAGCCATGCGGTCTTGGTGTAGAGGCTGAATCCAAGGGCGGCGGCGGAGGCGATTCTCAAGCCCCTCAACCAATGGACGGGCGCATTGGCCACCGCCACGACCTCGAAAAGGAGGAGAATCGACCACGGGACGACCCGCGCGAAGGGATGGAGAGGACCCACCCAAAGGAGCGCCGCGATGGCGGCGGCCGGAAAGAATCCGAATGCCAGGACCCGGCGGAGCGGGGCGAGGACCTTCCTCTGTCCATACCCCAGCCCGCTCCACGCCGATCCTTCCGAAACGGCGACTTGCAGGGCGGCGCCTCCGAGGAAGTTCCAGAGGCGTTCCCGATCGGAGATCCACGCGAACGATCCGGACACCGGCCCGATCTGGGATGCGACTTCGAGCAAGACGAGCAGGGAGAGGGTCCCGACCTGCACCCAGCCCGGCCACCAGGAGCGTCCACGACCGGACAGGGCCAGCCCCAGGAAGGGCAAGGGAAGGAGCCAAAGCACCAGATTCAACGTTTCCAGGAGGTCGAAGGATGGATTCATCCCACCGGTTCCTTGCGTAGCCTGTACACGAAGGAAATCAATTCCGCGACCGCCTGGTAGAGTTCCAGAGGGATGGGCCGGTCCACCCCGACCTTGCCCAAGGCCTCGGCCAAGGCTGCGTCCTCGTGGATGGGGACCTGCGATTCCTTGGCCAGTTCGAGGATGCGATCGGCCAGGTGGCCGAAACCTCCAGCCACCACCGTGGGCGCATAGTCGGACTCTCTCCGATAGCGCAAGGCCACGGCGACTTTCCGTTTGGCGGAAGGGGGTCTCTCCGGACGGGAGGACATGGACGGAAATAGTACTGCTTTCCGCCGATCGCCGATGGGTGGGATGGGACTATTCCCGGCCCGGGCGGGGAAAGAACCGACGGAAGAGGAGCAGCCCGGCGCAGGCCAGCGCGCACATCCAGAGGAGGAATTCCACCCCGCCCCCGTGCCGGCCGTAGAACGAACCCGGTCCTTCGGGAACGGACACGGCGAGAACGGTGTCGGCCATCATTCGAGACTTGGCCAAGACGACTCCCCGGTAGTCCGTGGCTCCCGAGATTCCCGTGTTGGCGGCCCTCACGAGGGACATGCCCGATTCCACGGCGCGGAAGCGGTGGATGTTCCAGTGTTGGCGAGGTCCCAACGAATTCCCGAACCAGCCGTCGTTGGTGATCACGACCAGGATCCGGGCCCCGTTGCGCAGCGCCGCACGCGCGAAATCGGGATAGACGAGTTCGTAGCAGATGGCGGGAGACCAGGCCAGGGGAGTGCGCCAGACAGGTAGGGAGTCGCCGGCGGTGAACCCGCTCTGTCCCAGCTTCACCTGGTTCAGGGCGGGAAAGACGTTGTCGAAGGGAAGGTGTTCGCTGAAGGGGACGAGTCGGATCTTGTCGTACCTTCGGACGGGCGTCCCCGACGACACCAGGAACGCGGAGTTCAGGACCCTGATCCCGAAAGGCTTGGAGGAATCCGCCACCGCTTCCAGGGCACCCACCAGAACGGATGCCCTCGAGGTGTCCGACAGGGTGGCCACCTTCACGGCCTGCAAGGGCCGCCAAGTCCAGAAATCGGGGATGGCGGTCTCGGGGAGAGCCCAGAGGTCCACGGGCCCGGAACCCCGCCGCACGGTCGCCCAGGTCCTGTCCATCACCGCCTGGAAATAGGATTCGTCCCATTTCCTGGTCTGGGGGATGTCCGGCTGCACGATGTTCACCCGCATGCGCGGACCTGGGACGGTTTCCGTCAAGCGAAACGCCCCGGCGCCGGTCCAGCAGGACCAGAAGACCAACGGGAGCCAAAGCCATTTGCGGGAAAGCTCCCGCCGGAAGCACTGGTGCAGGAGGACCGCGGTGGCGGCCAGAAGCAGACCCAAGCCGTACACCCCCGTCCAGGCGGCTCCCTGCAGAAGGGGCAGCACCCCACCGAAATCGTATCCCAGGTGCATCCAGGGAAACGACATCTGGCCGTACCCGCGCACCAGTTCTATTCCGGTGAACAGGAAGGGCCAGGTCCAGGGGACCCGGTATCGGCGGCACAGCGACCAGAGCCAGGCCCAGAGCGCTTGGAAGGCGGCGAGGTAGGCGAACAGGAACACGAGACCCACCGCGATGGTGAAGGCCGGTCCCACGCTCATCACGTCCCGGATCCAATGGAGCGCGGCCACCTGGAGCACCAGGCCGGAGAGGAAACCGCGCCAAGCCGCACGTCGCGGCTCCACGTCCAGCCAGACCAGCATCCCCGCCAGGACGAACGGAACCAGCGGACCCAGGGGAAGGGGAGGGATGCAGAAGCTCTGGAGGGCGCCCCAGAGGAGGGACCAGATCAAGTTCATCCCTTGCCCAGCGGATGGAAGAGGACGGCGAATTCGCCTTTCGGCTGGGGAGGCAGTCTTTCCAGCAGCTCTGCACCGGTACCGAAAAGGTATTCCTCGTGGAGCTTCGTGAGCTCCCTGCCCAGGACCGCGCGAACCGTCGGCAGCACCGCCGCGAGATCCTCGCAGACCCCCCTGACCTGGTAGGGACTGCAGAAGAAGACCAAGGTGCGGTCTTCTCCGACAGTGGCTTCGATGCGACGCTTCCTCTCGCCGTGTTTGCGGGGCAGGAATCCCTCGAAGGCGAATCGATCCGTAGGCAGGCCCGAGGCCACCAAGGCGGCCAACAGCGCCGAGGCGCCGGGAGCGGTGGTGACTCCGATCCCTTCGCGCCGACACGCCCGGACCAGGAAGAAGGCTTCGTCCGAGACACCCGGAGTGCCGGCGTCGCAGACCACCGCGAAGGATTCCCCGGATTTCAGCCGGGAGAGGAGTTCCGGGGTCCGGCGCTCCTTGTTGTGGTCGTGGTAGGGACTGGTCCGGGTGCGGACGCCGTGGTGCGAAAGCAGGTGGGAGGTGTGGCGGGTGTCCTCGCAGAGGATTTCCTCCACGGACTTCAAGACTTCCAGTGCTCGGAGGGTGATGTCGAGCAGGTTTCCGATGGGAGTGCTCACGACGTGGAGAGTGCCTTGCGCCACTGTTGGGGAAGAGTATACTTGCCGCATGAAACTGACAATCGCCCGTGTCGAAAACACGTCGGTCTTCCAGATCGGGGGCAAGGTCGGCTGGGAGAATTCAAGGGTCCTGGACAGCGAAGTCCGCGACGCCATCAAGTCCGGTGCGCGGTTTCTGGTGTTCGACCTCGATGCCGTGCAATTCCTGAGTTCCGGCGCCATCGGCGTCCTCGTCTACCACCTCCGCAAGCTCCAGGACGTGGTGGGCGACATCTTCGTCGTGACCTCCAACACCTACGTCCTCTACCTGTTCCGGACCATCGGGTTCCACAGGGTCTTCGAAGGCAAGATCTTCTCTTCCATCGATGGTGTGGGGGACTGCCTCCGGGGTCGGGGCGAGGCGTGGCGGAACCCGGAGCCGAACGCCTGGAGCGAGGTGGAAGGCTTCGACGGGGAGGACGACGAACGAAGTCTGCTCGAGGAGGGCGGATGAGCTTGCCGCTGCCGGGGCCGTTGTTCCCGGTGCCGCGACTCGTGGAACGACCGTGGGGCGGGACGGCTCTTCGCCGATGGGGTCGCGCCTGCCTGGAGGGGTCCAGGATCGGGGAGAGCTGGGAACTGGGTCAGGTCGCCGACTTCGATTCCCCATTGGAGGGAAGTGGATTTTCCTCCCTATCCCAGGTCTTGGAACTGGACGGTGGACGTTGGTTGGGTTCGGCCGGAAAGGCCTTCCCGCTGCTCGTCAAATTGATCGACGCTCGCGAGACGTTGTCGGTCCAGGTGCATCCAGCCCAGGACGGAGCGGGATTCCAAGCGAAGAACGAATGCTGGGTGGTTCTGGAAGCCCCGCCGCAAGCGTATCTCTACGCGGGGACGGAGACGGATCTTCCGTCCGAAGAACTCGTTTCCCAGGTGGGTTCCGGCGATCTCTCCGCCCTGCGCAAGCTCCCGGTGTTCGTCGGCGACACCGTGATGATTCCCGCCGGGACCATCCACGCCATCACGGCCGGGTTGGTGCTCGTCGAGGTGCAGCAGTCCTCCGACACCACCTACCGCCTCTACGATTGGGGACGGGTCGGAACCGACGGGAAACCGAGGCAACTCCACTTGGACGCGGCTGGGGCTTGTTTGGACCCGCGACCCAACCCGAGGTTGAAGCCCATGCCCGTCGGAGTGGATCCGTGTCGCGAACTCCTGTGCGCCACCCCGTGGTTCGCCGTGGCGCGGATGCGGCCGGGCAAAGGCGAAAGCTTGGAGACCCGGGACCGTTTCCTGGTGCTCGTGGTCTTGGAAGGACCGGTGGATCTGGTCTGGCACGGCGGACGCAAGATCCTGGAAAAGGGAAGGACCGTGCTGATCCCCCGCGGGCTCCGATTCGAGGTCGCCGGAGGTCTGCTACTGGAAGTCTGGGTCCCGGACTGGGATCGGGACATCCTGGGACCGGTGTTGGCGGCGGGTCATACCAGAGAAGCCGCGAACCAGCTCTCGGCCGGGATCATTTCGGGGTGAGCGCCACCCGTCCAGACACCTCCCAGGAGTTGCTGGATCTGGTGGACGTTTCGGGCAGGGTGGTCGGTCGTGCGACCCGCGAGCAGGTCCACCGGGACGGACTGCTCCATCGCGCCGTCCATCTGTTGGTGTGGCATCCAGACGGGCGACTTCTGCTGCAGAAACGGTCGGCCGCGAAGGCCTGCTGTCCCGGGCTCTGGGATACTTCCGTGGGAGGGCATGTCGCGGCGGGGGAAGACGGTTTGGACGCGGTGCTGCGCGAATCCCTGGAGGAGTTGGGAATCCGGCTGAACGCCCGCGAATTGGAACCGCTGGGCAGGCATCTGTTCGACGAGGACTCGTTGGATCCCGAATTGGTGGATTCCTGGGGGACCTTCCATGGTGGCCCCTTCACCCCGGATCCCGGGGAAGTGGAGGAGGTGGCCTGGTTCACGCGCCAGGAAGTGGACTCGCTGCTGGAACGCGGCTTGGCGACGCCGCACTTCGCACTGCAGTGGGACCTCGGCCTCCGCTCGAGGACGTCCTTCCCGCCCTGACCGCTTCGAATGCGCACAGCGCCGCGGTCACCGCCACGTTCAGGCTGTCCACGTCGTCGGCGACGGGTATGGAGAGGGATTCGTCCAAGGAGGCTTGGACGGTGGGTCGGATTCCGTCGGACTCGTTCCCGAGCACGAACACGGTCTTCTCCGCGAGTTCGTGTCCGAAAAGCCCTCGCGGGGCCCTCGCGGCCAAACCGTAGACCCAGTAGCCTTCGTGCTTCAACCTCTCCAAGGCGGGCACCAGCTTGGGCACGCGAACCATCCGCAGGCGGGTTCCGTAACCCGCCGAGGCCTCCAGGAAGACCTGGCCGGGCAGGGCTCCGCCCTTGGCGGGCAACAGGACGGTCGCGCAGCCCGCGGCCACGAGGACGCGGGCGACCAAACCGAGGTTGCGGGGGTTCTCCACGCCGTCCAAGGCGAAGACGACGCGTCGTTCGGAGAGCGGGAGCAAGAGCAGATCATCCAGGGAATCCAGGGTCGTGGGTGAGGGTTGGGCCACGACCCCTCCATGCTCGGAGGTCCCCGTCAAGGCGGCGAGCTTGGCATCCGGCGCGTGTCGGCAATCGATGCCGGCCGCCTTGCAGAGTTCCTGGACCTCCTTCCTCGCGGTCGCCGGAAGCCGCGGAGAGAACCACACCCGCAAGACCGGTTTCGCCGAACGCAGGTATTCCTCCACCGGACGTCTTCCCCAGATCCATGGCGCGTGCGCTTCCATTTGCAGAAGATGTATTCTCAGGGGCGATGAGCTTCGGCAACTCGATGCAGACGATTCTCGTCGCCGACGACGATCCGGCCATCCATGCGATCTTCAGGAAGCTTCTGAAGCCACTGGGGGTGCGACTCGTCTCCTGCCTGGACGGGACCAGCGCCGAGGTGCGGGCGCTCGACGAGCGTCCGGACCTGGTCTTCCTCGACGTCCTGATGCCAGGTCGCGACGGAACGGAAGTCTGCCGGACGCTGAGGGGTTCCGCCGCCACCGCCACCGTCCCCATCCTGATGCTGTCCGGTCGTGGAAGCCCGGAAGAACGTCTGCTGGGCCTGGAATCGGGAGCCAACGACTACCTCGTGAAGCCCGTGGAGGTGTCCGAAGTCTCCGCCAAGGTGCGAACCTACCTGGAAATTTCTCGTTTGCACCGCAAGCTGGTGGAATCCGAACGCCGTCGGGCCGTCACCGGTCTCCTGCGCGGATTGGCCCACCAGTTCAACAACATCCTGTGCGGAATTTCCGGCACCGCCCAGATCATGGACCTCCGCCTGGAGCCCGACGATCCGACCAAGGATCTGGCCCGCACGATCGTGCAGTACAGCCACCGCGCGGCCACCATCAGCCAGCAGCTCCTGGTCTTGGCAGGTGCCAGACGGGACAGCGGGGATGCCACCGGCCCGGATCTGCAGGAGGCCGTGCGATCGGCCTGGGAAGCGTCGCTTTCGGGAACCGCGCGCATGCATCGGTTGGACCTCACGGGAACTCTTCCCGAAGGCATCCGGCTTCGCATGGGCGCCGCCGATCTCCAGGCCTGCCTTTTCCACGTGATGCAAAATTCCGTGCGGGCCATGCCCGATGGGGGCGTGGTCGCCTTGGAGGTTTCCAGTCGGGAACGGATCACTCTCCTTTCGCTTCGGGACAAGGGGCGCGGGATGACCCCGACCGAAGTGGAAAACGCCATGGAGCCGTTCTACCAGAATTGGGATCGGCCTGCGGACGCTGGATTGGGACTGCCTTTCGTCCGGGCGTTGGTGGAGGAGATCGGTGGCCACCTGGAACTGCAATCGGTCCTGGGAGAGGGGACCGTGGTTCGGTTGGGGATTCCGATTTTCTGAGAAATGGTTCCGAAAATCCATCTAGCTTTCCGGTTTGCGAGGTGGGTCCCATGAAGGAAGATGTCTTGCGGGAGTTCGGGTGGGTCGAAATGGACAGGCAGCACCGTTCCCTGGTGGGATCCATCGAATTCCTGGCGGAGGGACCGCGTCAACGCTCCACGGACCTGATCGAACTTCATCGGATCCTGGACGAGATGCGCGAACATTTCGCCTGGGAGGAATCGGAGATGGAGGCTTCGGGCTTCCCCGATCTGGCTGTCCACCACGCCGACCACCACAGGCAACTCCAGAACCTGCAGGATCTCGCCAAGCTCGTGGATCTGGGTCAACAGAACCTGGATGTGGATTTCTTCATGGCTTGTCGCGATTGGATCTTCCGGCACATCCGGTCGATGGACGGGAATTTCGTGCTTTACCGGCAGGACCGGGAAGCCTGGGACCTCCAACGCGAGCTGCAGGTCTGGGAATATGCCGCCCATATGGCGACGCTTCCCGACTGACCCTGGATCGGCTCCTGGCGAATCCCACCGGCGGCCCTTCCAAGCGCCGGGCTTCGGGGGAAGTAATTTGTGCGACGATGCTTCACCGCCTTCGGTTCCGCCCCATTTTTCCGACTTCCCTTCGTGCGTGCCTTGTTTGCCTGGTCCTTCTCGGGGGTGAAGCAAGTTCGGTGGACCTGTCGATGGTCAATTACGCCAACAACTCCGCCGATCTGGAAACGGGAGCAAGGCTTGCCGGCGACGCGGGGGTCAGTCTGGGCCTGCCCGGCGATCCATCCCACCTGTCGTTGTCTCCTGCAGGTCTGGCCGACGTCCAGCAACCGGAAGTCGTGGTGCACCACGGGAGCCTGTACCAGGATCTCCAGCTTTCCCAGGACGAGGTCTACCTCGCGGCGCCTCTGACCGGCGGCACTCTCGGGTTGGGGTTGGCGCGGATCGGCGCCGACGGGATCCTTGGCGTCGATCGCGGTCAAACGCCGGACTTCAACAACCTCTCCACCTTCTCGGCCACGGACTGGATCGGAACCCTCGCCTTCGCCCGCACCTGGATGGACGGCAGGCTCCGCGGCGGAGCCTCCCTGCGGCTTTTGGGGAGCAGCATCGACAACGATCTGGGAGCGGGAGCGGAGATGAACGCCTCGATGGTCTGGGCCCAGGACGGCTGGCGCGCCGGCCTGCGTATGGACCATGGTCTGGGGGGATTCTCCATCTGGAACACCGGCACGGCCGAATATTCCCCGCCCAACCTCGAGGCTGGATTCGGTTGGGAACACCCATTCCCCTACTTCTACGGGACTTTGGCGCTGGCCTGGGAGTCTCCCGGTCTGCTGCAGCCGGAAGCGACCTCCACGTTCTCCACGGGCGATGCCCGTCCCTGGGTGGATCCCTGGCTTGCAGCTCGTGCTTCCCGGATCGCCATGGAATTCCACACCGATTTCGGTCTGGTCTTCCGGGCGGGGTGCGAAATCCAGGCTTTGGTGCGGATCACGGACTTCCTCCAGGGTACCGATCAGACCGGGATCTACGGAGAATCCAACGGCGAGTTCGCGGTCGGGGCGGGGTATCTCTGGAGCGATCGGGTCCGGATCGACTACGCTCTCGTGAGCACACCGGACCTGGGCCAGAGCCAGAGGATTTCCCTGGCACTGGTCTTCGGCGGCAAGAGCGCGCCGAAAACCGTTCCGCCCCTTCCCGCCTCGCCCAAGCCACTGGATTCGGCCGCCTCGACGTCCGCCCCGGTCGAAGCGTCCGCACCCTCGGATTCGGGTAGGATCGGGGTGGAGGTCCCGGCTCCGCAGTCCGCCCCGCTCTCCTCTCCCGCCCCCACCGAGCCGGAAACCTCGCAGCCGACGCCATCCACCGCTCCCGTCCCCGCCGTTCCGACCGTTGTCCCGGCCAATCCTGCGCCCGGGCCAGAGGACGACGCCCCGGAGCAGCTCTCGCACTGACCGGGGCGGGTGGACTCCGCCCGCTCTTCCGCCTTGACTACGTTTCCCCTCTTTCCGATCACCGAAAGGACCGATCTCCCATGCGAGCCGCCAAGGATACCGTTGTCCACATCTCCTACACGCTGCGCGACGGCGGGAAACAGATCCTGGACCAATCCTCCCCCGAGGATGCCTTCGTCTACCTGCACGGCCACGAAAACATCGTGCCCGGCCTGGAGAGGGCGCTGGAGGGCAGGGAGAAGGGCGCCAAGGTCTCGGTGTCCCTGACTCCGGACGAAGGCTACGGCGACTACGATCCGGCCCTGGTGCGCAAGGTGGCGAAATCCGACTTCCCTCCGCGGATGCGCAGTCCCAAGCCCGGCCAGATGCTACAGATCGAGGAAGACGGGCACTGGAAGGTCTGGCGGGTCGACAAGATCGACACCACCCACATCACCATCGACGGCAACCACGAACTGGCCGGACAAGATCTGCATTTCGAGGTCGAGGTCCACGACGTCCGCAGCGCGACGCCGGAGGAACTCGAACACGGACATGCCCACGCCCCAGGACACCACCACCACTAACGGAGTTCCCATGCGCCGTCTCCTCCTCGCCGCCAGCCTGCTCGCCTTGGCTTCCTGCAAGAACGTTCCGGAAGCCGTCCAGCAAGCCCAGGACTTCTACGCCAAGGTCGATTCCTCCCAGTTCGACAAGGCCTACGACATGCTCGTGGACGACGAGAAGGCGCTCATGGACAAGGCCTCGTTCGTGAAGATGTTCTCCGATTCGCTGCGGATGCCCGGCTTCGACACCACGGACGAATGGGCGGTGGTCGCCTCGTCCGGCAACCAGAACCAGGTCCGGGCGTACCGCAGGACTCCCAACTGGGAGATCATCGACGGCATCAAGACCCACAGCCTGCGCCGCGATCTCCTCAAGAGCCTGGCCGACGGCGGGAACATCCCGCTGCACGCGGACACCACCCGCCTCGTGACCGTGGTGGCCACGCCCCAGGGTCCGCGTTTCATGGTGGGCCTCCAGGGCATGGTGGCGTTCGCGAAGGCCAGGGACTCCATCGTGCGCGCCCTCGCGAACCAGGTTTCCGTCTCCCTGCGGAGCGGTGTCGCCGAGAACAACTTCCAGGCGTTCTTCCATGTGACGGGATCCGTCAAGAACGCATCCGACATCGACCTGAAGCCTGTGGTGTTCCAGGTGTTCATCCACGGCAGGTTCTCCGGCACGACCACCCTGAAGGACGTCGTGCCCGCGAAGGGGACGTATTCCGGAGAAATGACGTCGGTGTACGAGAACGGATTGACGCCGCAGAAGTTCGGCACCAACTACGACCGGGGAGCTGTCGGCATCGGGGGGCTGTCCACGAAGGTGATCTCCGCCGCTCCCGCCGACCGCAAGGAACTGGACCGGTTGGCCGCCGAAAAGTCGGGTGGGAAGTCTCCCGCCTGGCTCTTCTGAGATGGCGGGAGGTTGGGAGGCCGACCTCGCGCGACGATATCTGGGGGCGCAGCGGCGCAGCAGGTTCTCGTCGCTGATCGGATTGTTCTCGCTGGCGGGGGTCTTCATCGGAACCGCCTCGCTGGTGGTCGCCACCTCGCTCATGAACGGGTTCGAGGAGCAGGTCCGCGACCGGCTGATCGGACGGGATTCGCACCTCGACTTCGAGGCGATGGGCGACGAGGGACTCCGGGGCGGGGACTCGCTGCCGGACGCCATCGTCAAGGCCGACCCCAGGGTGGTCGCCGCGTCGCCGTTCATTTCCGGGAAGGCGGGCATTTCGGGGGGAGACGCCTCGGACGGCATCGTCCTGATGGGCATCGACCCCAAGCGGTTTTCGAAGGTCATCGACGTCCAGAACTTCGTGGTGGCGGGAAACATGGATCTGCGCACCTTCGCCATGGATTCCGGTCGGACCGAGCACGGCATCGTGCTGGGGGACTGGCTGTCCCGTCGGCTCGGCGTGCTGCCCGGCGACAAGGTCACGCTCATGGCCCTCACCTCGCCCGAAGTCCTTTCCGGGGCGGCGGCGCCGCGCTACCAGCGAGCCCGGGTGACGGGGATCTTCCACACCGGCATGTACGAATTCGACGCCAACCTCGCCTACGTTTCCGTGGCCTCGGGGCAGGATCTCTACGACAGTCCGGGACGCGTTTCCGGCATCCAGGTGCGGGTGAAGGACCTCTGGCAGGCGCGCGACGTGGGAAGGGTGGTCGCCGCCAAGCTCGGAGGGTCGTTGCGGCCCGTCGATTGGCTGGAGAAGAACGAGAACCTGATGAAATGGATGCGGTTGGAAAAGATCGTCGTGGTCCTGGTGCTCTGCCTGATCGTGGTGGTCGCCGCGTTCAACATCGCGAGCTCGCTCATCATGGGAGTCCTCGAGAGGACGCGCGAGATCGGGATCCTCCGGGCGATGGGAGCCAGCGCGAGATCGGTGCGCAGGGTGTTCCTGTTGCAGGGGCTGATGGCGGGACTCTGGGGTGCCGTGGGTGGAGTCCTGTTCGGCCTGGTCCTGTGCCTCGTCCAGGACAGGTTCCGGGTCATCAAGCTTCCCGGCGACGTCTATTTCATCGAGTATCTGCCGGTTTCCGTCCATTGGGGCGACATCGCCACGATCTTCTCCGTGGCGGTCGCCATCTGCGCGGCCGCCGCCTTCTTTCCCGCCTGGAAGGCGGCTCGGTTGGATCCCGTGGAGGCCGTCCGCCATGAGTGATTTGGTCCTGTCGGCCTCCGGCGTGAGCAAGGTCTTCCACGAAAGCGGACAGGAACTCCGCATCCTCCGCGACGTTTCCCTGGAGGTCTCCAGGGGCGAAGTCGTGGCCATCGTGGGCGTTTCGGGGTCGGGGAAGAGCACCCTCCTCGCCGTCCTGGGCACGCTCGACCGTCCCGATTCCGGTTCCATCCGCATCTCGGGCCAGGATCCATCCGCCATGGACGATGCCACGCTCTCCAGGTTGCGCTCGCGCACCCTTGGGTTCGTGTTCCAGTTCCACCACCTGCTTCCCGATCTGGACGCCCAGGAAAACGTCGCCTTGGCCGGAAGGATCGCCGGCATGTCCCGCAACCGGGCGCGGGAACGCGCGGCCGAGCTTCTGGGTCAGTCGGGGCTTTCCGATCGGATGAGCCACCGACCGGCCCAACTTTCCGGTGGAGAGAGGCAAAGAGTCGCCCTGGCCAGGGCCTTGGCGAACTCGCCGGCCGTGGTGCTGGCGGACGAGCCCACGGGTAACCTGGACCCTGCCAACGCCCAAGCGCTGCTGACCAACCTCCGGAATCTATCCGCCTTGCACAGCCAGGCGTTCGTGGTCGCCACCCACGACCCCAATCTCGCCGCGGGGGCCGATCGGCGCCTGAGGATCGTGGACGGCCACCTGGAAGCGATCGCATGAGTCGCATCTGCCCCGATTGCGGCCGTTCCTGGGAGGACGCCCGCTCGAAGGGCCGGCTCGGGTGCACCGGCTGCTGGAACGCGTTCCGATCGGAGCTTTCCGCGCTGCTCGCCGAAAACCAGGGTGCGGATCGCCACGTGACGGGGAACGGGCCCGTCGACCAGGCGCGGGGACTGCGCAGGCACCGTCTGGAATCGCGTCTGCAGGTGGCGCTTGCCCGCGAGGACTACACGGAGGCCGGGCGGTTGCGCGATCTGCTCCGGGAAGATCCGACATGAACGTTCCCGAATGGGTCGACGGGGTCGGGGTTGAATCCGTGCTCGGTTCGCGGGCGCGATTGGCTCGGAACCTGTCCGGTGTTCCGTTTCGAGGCGCCATCAGTCCGCAGGAAGGTCGACGTTTCTGCGAACGCGTGCTGGACACCCTGCGGGGGTTGCATCCCGCCTTCGCGCCCCTGGCCGACGAGACCTCCGAGGAACTGCCCGACCTGGTGGAAGCCTTGCGCCTGCCCCGCAACCTGCTGGATCCGCAGGATCCGGGCCCCTGGCTCGCGTTGGAGGATTCCGGGCGAGGCGTGTTGGCCCTCGACGGAGACCATCTGCGCATCTGGGCCCGGACGCGGGGACAATCCCTTCCCGAGGCGCTGGAGATGGCCGGGTCCCTGGAAGTGCTGGTGCGGGAGGTGATGCCGCTGGTGCGCGATCCCCAGTTCGGTTGGATCACGGCCTCGCCGATGGACGCGGGCACGGGTCTGCGCGCGAGCCTTCTGCTGCACTTGCCCGCGCTCTGCATCGCGGGCCGCACCACGGGGTTCCCCGAGGCGATGGATGCCATGGGCCATTCCATCGCGGGGCCCTGGGGAGGAAATTCGGAAGACGACGCCGGACTTTTCGTGCTCACCCACAGGCGCACGCTGGGCTTGTCGGAGGCCGACATCCTCGAGGGACTCGAGAGGGTGGCGTCGATCTTCGTCCGCGAGGAGGAGAATGCCAGGCAAGGCCTGCTCCAGGAATGGGGGAGCGAGCTCGAGGACGCGGTGGCACGCAGCGCCTCCCTGCTGGGCTCCGCGCACCTGCTTTCGCGAAGGGAGCTTTCCGCCAGGGTCCGATGGCTCTCGATCGGCGCTCGCCTGGGCTGGGTGCCGGCGAGCCAGGCGCGGGACGCGATGGAGGCGCATCTTCGGACCGGCGACCGCGGCTTGGCGCGCACCGCCGGATCCGTCGCGGGGGAGTTGGAGGGAAACCTGGACGAGTGGCGTGCCCGGATCACCGCGAGCATCGTCCGCGGGGACGAAGACCCCGGAGCGTCCATCCCCGGGCGGAGTCCCCGGGAAGATGCCTGAGGGGCGCGTCGGGATCCTGATTCCCGCCTACAGGGCGGGGTCCTCCATCGCCGGCGTCGTCGTCAAGCTCCGCACCCTGCACCCGGATCTTCCCGTGCTCGTCGTGGACGACGGATCGGACGACACGACCGCGGTCGCGGCCAGGGAGGCGGGAGCCTGCGTGCTGGTGCAGCCTGTGAACGGGGGCAAGGGAACGTCGCTTTCCGCGGGTCTTTCCGAAGCGTCCTCGCGGGGTTGGGACTGGGCCCTGGCCATGGACGCCGACGGTCAGCATTCCCCGTCCGACGTCGAACGGTTTCTGTCCCACAGGCCCGGCTCCCGATGCGGGGTGGTGGTGGGAGCCCGCGACCTCCGCCCGCGCTCCATGCCCTGGCCGAGGGTCTGCTCCAACCGTCTCACCACGGCTCTGCTGGAATGGCAGGCGGGGTGCAGGCTCTGGGACAGCCAGTGCGGATTCCGCATGTACCGCCTGGAGGCCGCGCGCGCCGCGCGACTGCCGTCCAGCGGCCGTTTCGAGTGGGAATCCGGCGCCCTGGTGCGTCTGGCCGTCGCGGGTTGGACGGTGGAGCGCGTGGGCGTCTCCACGGTCTACGGCGAGGCGGGATCGCACATCCGGCCCTGGCGCGACACGGTCAGGTTCGCGAGACTCTGGCTGGGTCTCTGGGGCTGGATGCTCTGCAACCGGAGTCGCGAGGACGCGGGGACGGCGCATCTGCGGGATTGCATCTTTCTGAAACCTCACCAAACTTCCAGGAGACGCGATTCCATGGCCTACCAGAAGATCCAGGTTCCGACCGGAGAAAAGATCAGCAAGTCCCCCACGGGAGCCCTCCAGGTGCCCGACCGCCCCATCGTTCCCTTCATCGAAGGCGACGGCACCGGCAGGGACATCTGGCGGGCCTCCGTGCGCGTCCTGGACGCGGCGGTGGCGAAAGCCTACGTGGGAAAGAGGAAGATCTCCTGGATGGAGGTCTTCGCCGGCGAGAAGGCGAACACCGTCTACGGGGCCGGGACATGGCTTCCCGACGAGACCGTCGAGGCCTTCAAGGAGTACCTGGTGGGCATCAAGGGGCCGTTGACGACTCCTGTCGGCGGCGGGATCCGTTCCCTCAACGTCGCGCTGCGCCAGATGCTGGATCTCTACGTCTGCCTGCGCCCGGTGAAGTACTACACGGGGACCCCCAGTCCGGTGAAGCACCCGGAGAAGGTGGAGATGGTCATCTTCCGCGAGAACACGGAAGACATCTACGCCGGCATCGAATGGGCCCCCGGCACCGCCGAGGCGGCCAGGATCCTGGAATTCCTGCGCGGCGAATTCCCCAAGGCCTTCGAAAAGATCCGGTTCAATTCGGAAGCCAGAAGCCGCGAGTTCTGGGGATCCATCGGCATGGCCGACCAGTTCGACAATTCCCTGCAGGTGGGTGTGGGCATCAAGACCACCTCCAAGACCGGTACCTTCCGGCTGGTCCACGATGCCATCGACTACGCCATCCGCGAAGGGAAGAAGTCGGTCACCCTGGTGCACAAGGGAAACATCATGAAGTTCACGGAAGGCGCCTTCCGCGACTGGGGCTACGAAGTCGCGCGGATGGCCTTCGGCGCGGAGCTCGTCGACGGCGGTCCCTGGTGCAGGATTCCGGAAGGGAAGCGCGGCGCAGGGCTCGTGGTCAAGGATTCCATCGCCGACATCACGCTGCAGCAGGTGCTCACGCGCCCGGAGGATTTCGACGTCATCGCCACCCTGAACCTGAACGGCGACTACCTCTCCGACGCGCTGGCCGCGCAGGTGGGAGGCATCGGCATCGCCCCGGGCGGCAACATCAACTACGTGACGGGCCACGCCATCTTCGAGGCCACGCACGGCACCGCCCCGAAATACGCCGACAAGGACCAGGTGAACCCGGGATCCGTCGTGCTTTCGGGCGAGATGATGCTGCGGTACCTGGGATGGACCGAGGCGGCGGATCTCGTCAACAAGGGCCTGTCCGGCGCAATCCAATCCAAGCGCGTGACCTACGACTTCGCCAGGCAGATGGAAGGCGCCACCCAGATCAGGTGTTCGGAGTTCGGAGACAACATCATCGCCCACATGTGAACGCGCCGCGGCACGGTCGCCGCGGAGCGTCGAATTTCGGAACTTTCCCTCCGTAGTCCGTTGTTCCGGTTTTCCAGGAGGGGATCCATGGACGATTTCGATGCCAAAGCCGCGACCTGGGAATCGAATCCAGGCCACGTGCAGCGCACCAGGGCCATCGCCCGGGCCATCCGGTCCCTCGTGCCGCTTTCGCGGACCATGCGTGCGATGGAGGTCGGCTGCGGCACGGGTCTTCTCTCGTTCGCTCTCCACGAAGACCTGGGCACGGTGCTCGCCACCGACCCGTCGCAGGGCATGATCGACGTCCTGGAAGGAAAGATAGAAGCAGCGAAAGCGGAGAACATCCGTACGTCGCGGATGGATCTCTTGAAGGAACCCGTGCAGGGTTCCTTCCATCTCGTCTTTCTCCAGATGGCCCTGCACCACATCCCCGACGTCGAAGGATTCCTCCTGTCCGCGTGGGAAATGCTGGAGCAGGGCGGATGGCTTTGCATCGCGGACCTCGATTCCGAAGACGGATCGTTCCACGGCCCCGACACGGAGGGGTTGCATCTCGGATTCGACAGGCCGGATCTCGTTCGGGACGTCCAGGGCGCGGGATTCCATGTCGTCGACATCGACACGGTCTTCGAGATCCACCGCGAGTCCGATGCCGGGGAGCGTCGCTACCCGATCTTCCTCCTGGTGGCCCGGAAGGCCTGAACCGCCGAGGTCACTCGACCGGGACGACCGGCTGGACGGGCGACTCCGACGTCCTGTCCGAGGCTCCCGCCCGCGCGCGCGCCTCGGAATCGATCCTTCCCATCAGGTTCCGGTAGGCGTCCAGATCCCGCTGGCCGATCTCGTACTCGTCGGTCTTCCCGCACTCGATCCTGCGCCTGAAACAGACGCACGATCCTTCCCGGTTTCCTTCCTTGCCCTCCAGGGCGATGGTGCCGTAGGGCAGGTAGTCGGGGGAGTAGCTCGCCTCGTCGTCGGATCGTCCGCCGGGGGTGGAACGATCCAGGATCTGCTGGAGGAACTTCGCCTGGTCCGCTGTCACCTGGGCGAAATCGAGGGCCCGTGTGGTGTCGAACGGATCGTGGTAGGGCTTGTACTCGATCCGGGAGGCGAAGTTGGGAACGCAACCCGCCAGGAAAAGACCGACCAGCACGCACGCGAAAGCGAATCTCGGTTGCTCGACCATGTTCCTTCCCTCCGGTTCCTCCGCTCCCTCTTCGTCTCCCCCCGATCCCGTCGTCGCCCCTGAACTTCCGGTCAGAAGCTGTCAAAGCGCAATCTACAATTCCGGCCGTTGGCGGGGGCGTGGAGAAGCGTCCACCTCGCATCCGTTCCGGGATTGGTATCCTGTTCCCCGATGGAAAGTTCCGGACCGCCGTCCCTTCCCCTGGAGCAAGAGACCCGTCCTTTCCCGGGAATGCTGTTCAGCCTCGAGACCGTCTCCCTGGACGTCGTCGCGGGAGTCGTGGGTTCCGCCCTCTTCCTGGTGGGCCTGGTCCCGGGCGGGAGGGCGGTGCTCCCGGTCTTCGCGGGCCTGGCGGCTGGGGTCCTGGTGGTCTACAACCTCGACCACCTGCTCGACGCGCGCGACACCGATCCCCGATCCACCCCCCGGCGCCTCCGGTACTCCGGGCATCGAAGGCTCCTCGCCGGGTACACGATCGTCGCCGCCTTCGCCGGTGCGGTCTCCCTGATGTTCCTTCCTTCCATCGCCTGGAAGGCGGGTTCGGTGGTGGCCCTGTACCAGGTACTCTACTTCGTCGGCCTGAAGCTTGGACTGCGCGGGCCGGCCAAGCGGCTGATGGCAGCCGCGGGATGGGCGGCCGGGCTCGCGATACCGGCCTGGTGCGTCTCCAGCCCTTCTTCCCGCGGCGAAGTGGCTTTCGCGGCCTCCCTGCTCGCCATCGTGGGTCTGATCAATCTCCAATCCTACGCCCTGGTGGAGGCCGAGGCCGAGGCGGACCACGGGCTCCTGCCGGGATCCGTCCTGCGCGGAGCGACCATCGCCGCGGCGGTGATCGGGCTCGGATGGGCCATCCTCCTCTACCCCGAGCATGCGAGCCGATGGCTGGCGTTGGCGGGGGTCGGATGCGTGCAGGTTTTCCTGACCGCCCTCCCCGGAGAACTCGTCCATCCCGCCGGCGAATGGTCGCTCGCCCTCCTCGGGCTGTTCGCCTTGGCCGGGTGACCCGGCTCAGCTCGTCTTGTAGCCGTCTTCCGAAAGCCTGGCCAAGGCTTCGCGGGTTCCGAAGATTCCGACCGCCTTTCCGGATTTGTCCACGACGGGGAGCCAGGGATGCCCTTGCTGGGACAGGAGGGACAAGGCGGGGAAGACCGGATCCTTCTCGCGGAGGCTGACGCGGGAGCGCAGGAAATCCCGCAGCATCAGATCTGGATCCGGACTGTCGGGAACCTCGTCCACCAGACCCAGGCAGGTACCGTCCGCCTCCTCCACGATGCAGGGAAGGGATCCTCCCTCCAGCCAGAAGGAATACACCCGCGTGGAGGAGGGGAAACGGACGATTTCTCCGTCGCACAGGTCGCCCACGGTCAACTGGTGGGATTCCGTGCTGCCGTGGAGGTCGACCCCGTCCTGCAGGAGCAGCGCGTCGTAGATGGGCACGGGATTCATCTTCCTCGCGATCAGGAACGAGGCCATGTTGGCGAGCATCAGGGGAATGATCAGTCCGTAGTTGCCCGTCAGTTCGAAGAGGATCAGGACGGAGGTGATGGGAGCCTGGATCACCGACGCGAAGAAGGTCCCCATCCCCACCAGGGCGAAGGCGCCCAGGGGTGTGGCGTCCGCCCAGGGGAGGTCCCTTTGGAGCCAGCCCACCAGCGAGCCCAGCAGGCTTCCTATGGCCAGGACCGGCGAGAAGATCCCTCCGACTCCGCCGCTGCAGTAGCTGGCGAGGGTCGCCATGAACTTCAGCGGCAGAAGACCCAAGGTCTGGCCGTGGGAGAGATGTTCGTGGAGGCTCGCCTCCAGGAGGGCGTAACCGGGGCCGGCGATGCCGTCGTTTCCCAGGAACGCCGTCCCGATCCAGATCGCCACGCCGGTGATCAGGCCTCCGAGGGCCATCTGGAGAGGGATCGAGAGTCGTCGCAACGATTGGAACCTGGCGCGGAGGTCCAGGAGCCAGCGGTGGAAGAGCACGCCGAGGAATCCGCCCAGGATGCCCAGGATCAGGAACGAGGGAAGGGACGCGAGGCTGTCGAAGGTCCAGGCCGGCGCGCTGAAGAGGGGGTGTCCACCGAGCAGGAGCTTTTCCAGGATCGCCGCGATCGCGGCCGCCACGACAAGTCCTGTCATCGCCGTCGGGGTGGAAGAGCCCATGAGCTCCTCCATGGCGAAGGTCACCGCGGCGATGGGCGTGTTGAAGGCGGCGGCGATGCCGGCCGCGGCGGCCACGGGCAGGAATCTTCGCAGGAACGCCTTGGGGAGGGCGAACAGCTTGAGAACCGGAGGAGCCAACGCGGCGCAGATCTGGACCGTGGGCCCCTCCCGACCCAACGATGCGCCACCGCCCACCTGGATCACGCAAAGCGCGAACTTCACCACGCCGACGCGGATCCCGTGGACCGGGCTCAGGCCGGCCAACGCGGCCTTCACCTGGGGAATCCCCGAACCGGCGGCGGGCAGCCTGGAGCGCACGAGGAGGATGCCGGCGAGCCATGCCGCGAGGGCGGGAACCAGGATGATGCCGAAGGCCCCGTAGGGCGAAGGAATCTCGCGCAGGAGGAATCCCACCTTGTAGCTGGCCCATTCCAGGCTCCCGTGGAACGCCACGGTGACGAGGCCGCAGACGGCGCCCAGGACCAGGGTCGCGGCGAAGGCGCGCGTGGACTCCCGGGGGAGCAGGCGCAACAGGACCTGGACTCTCCAGAGGATTCCGAGTTCGGCCAAGCTCTGCCGAGGCTTGTGGAAGAAGACCCAGCGGGTCAGATGGCGGAACCTTTTCAACGACAAGCGGATCAACACGACCTCCGAACCGGTTCAATCAAAGAAAATCGTCCCCGCGGGGATCGGGAAAGGGGTGATCGCCAAGTCAATGCCCCAGGTGGTAGGGGTGGCCCAGCACCTGGGTGTGCGCCCGGTACAGCTGTTCCAGGAGGACCAGTCTCGCCAGGGAATGCGGCAACGTGACGGGCCCCAGGGAAACGCGCCTGGATTCCTCCAGGATTCCGGCATGCAACCCGTCCGCCGAACCCAGGGCCAAAGCCACATTGGGCGAATCTCGTCGCCAGCATTCCAGCTCGCTCGCCCAACGCTCCGACGTCCACGCCTCGCCGCGGCTGTCCATGCCGATCCGCACGGTCAGTCCTTCCCATCGCTTTCGGACCAGGGCCGCCTCCTTTTCCAGGGCGGATGGGCCTTGCTGTTCCGGAATTTCCTCCAGCTCCAGGTGGCAAAGTCGCCCGAGCCGCTCGGCGTAGTCATCCACAGCAGGTTTCAGGCTGCGCGGAGCCAGGCGTCCAAAGCAGATCAGCCGGATTCGCATTCGCCAAAACTAGCCATCGTGCATTGGTCCGAACATTGCGTTATGCGCCGATATGTCCGTTCAAGCGCAGGTCGAACCCGCATCGCTCCCGTATCGCGAAACATCGCCGGGAGAGGGCCATCGTTTCCGCCTGCGTCGCAGGGTGATGAGGGGAGGTCTGGAAGCCATGCTTCCCGAGGAACTCCTGGAACTCCTTCTCTGCTACGCGATTCCGCGCGGCGATGTCAAGCCGCTGGCTCGACGGATCCTGTCCGGAACCTCGCTGGGAGGACTGCTGTCCCGGGATCCCGCCGACCTGGAACGGATCCGGGGCATCGGACCCCACGCGGCCTCCCTGCTCGCGCTGGTGGTGCGCATGCACAGGGAGCTGGTCGCCGAATCGGAACGGGGACGTCCGATCTGCGAAGATCCCGAGGACCTCGCGCCCTGGTTCCGGTCGGTGATCGGTCTCGCCGAGGAGGAGCGGTTCTCCGCCGTGTTCCTGGACCAGGGCAGGCGCATCGTGGGTCGCGAGGTGTACGAGGCGGGATCCCGCACCCGAACGGTGCTCTACCCGCGGCGGCTGTTCGAGGCGGCGCTTCGGGAGAAGGCGACGGGAATCGTCCTCGCCCACAACCATCCCGGCGGATCGCTGACGCCGAGCCTTCAGGACAGGGAACTCACCCGCCGGGTCCAGCAGATCGGGGAAAGCCTCGAGATCGGCCTGGTGGACCATCTTCTCGTGACCCGGGAAGGGCACGCGAGCTTCCGCCGGCACGGCTGGATGTGAGGCCGCGCTCCTCCGATTTCTAGGTTCGGCGTGCCATGCGCCGTCTCGTCGTCCTCGGTTCTCTACTCCTGGCCGCGCTTGCCGACGCGGCGGAGACTCCTCCCGGCGAATACGAGGAATACTCCCCCGAGTGGTTCTACGGGCTCGCGTTCGTGGATGCCCGACCCGCCGCGGCGCGCCGCGGCATGGAGCGGTTCTTCCAGGGAGATTGGGACGGAGCCGCCGGACTCACGGTCGGCAGCGGATTGCGTGTCGCGGACCAGGCGCTCGCCCAGGCGGCCGTGGAGTTCGGCGAAGGGGCCGATTTCGCCGTGGACGGAAGGGAGGATTCCGCACGCGACCTGTTCCGGCGTTGCGCGGATCGGGCCCGCGAGGCCACCGCACTGGCCGAGGATGTTCCGCAGGTCCTCCGGTCCACGGTCCTGCAGGCGCGCTGCGAGGCCGTCCTTCCCGATCGGGCGGCGTCGGCGGCCGTGCTCGCGTCGGCCGCGCGGGGCATGGAGGACCGGTCCGATGCCGCCGAGTTCTGGTATGGCGCGGGTCGCCTGCTGGAGGACATGGGCCGCAGCGATTCCGCACTCGCCCTCTACAAGTTGGCCTGGAAGTCCGACCCCAAGGGCGGATACGCCGCCCAGACACTCCTCTCCGAAGGGTTGATGCTTGCCCAGACCGGGCGCTTCGCGGAAATCCCTCCGTTGTGCGACACCTTGAGGATGGATTTCCCCTCCGATACGGGCGCCAGGGTCCAGGCCAGGATCCTGGAGGGTCGAGCATGCCTCGGCCTGGGCGATACCGCGCAAGCCCTGTACCGCTGGAAGTCGCTCACGAACGCCTTCGTCAAGGGCGAAGGCGAGCTGGTGCCGGATTCCGTCGAAGCGGCCGAGGTCTATTGGCGGCTCGGGGACCTGGTCGCGAGGGAAGCATCCAGGATCAGGTTCGATCAGGAGAGCGTGGACGACCGCAAGGCCGCGCACGCCCGGCGACGGGACCTCATGGAGGACGCGTTCGGGTACTTCCGCCAGGCCGTCGCATGCTACGCCTATCCGTGGACTCCGGCCGCCCTGCGCGACATCGGCGGAGTCATCGAGCGCTACGCCCTGGACGTCGCCGGGCAGAAGATCGATTTCCGCAGCGACACCGACCGCGTGGCCCAGGAGATCGTGGTCCAGAGGAAGCTTCCCTCCCTTTTCCAATCCGCGGCGGCCACCTACAGGCGCCAGATCCGTCTGGCCCGCACCAGCGGAGACGGGATCGGGATCGGATCCCAGTCGGGGCACGGACTCGCGCGTTCGTGGTGGAGCTCCGTCCAGGCGCGCCGCACGGCGGCGGGCCTGTTGGGGAATTCCCCCCGGCCGGCGGGAGACTCCGCGAGCCTCGCCTGGTACGGCCATGTCCTCGATTCGGCCGTGGCCGTCGAGCTCGCCGCGGCCCACCGCACCGCTTTCGACGGTCTCGCCGACCTCGCCCGCTGGGGCCAGCTCGGTTGGACGGAATCCGACAGCCTGAAGGCGTTCCTGGGCGACCGGGAGGCCGCGAAGGCCGAGGCCCAGGGTCTGGACAAGGGGCGGGTCGCCGAAACGGGCGGCGGCGGAACATCGACGCTGACCGCTCTCCAATGGGAATGGCGGGCCTTGGAGGCGCGTCGACAGTCGCGCAACCTGGAGCTCGACATCCGGCTCCTGCAGGCGCGCTTGTCCGGCAGGTGAGTCGAGTGGGTACGATCGGGCGGTGCGCGAACGGAGGGAACCATGATGTACTTTTCCCTCTCTCTTCGGCGGTCGTCGCCGACCCCACTTTCCAGAGCCCAACAACCGTATCGCGAGGATATTCATGGCCAAGCTGTTCGTCGAGGATCTCAACGTCGCCGGCAAGCGCGTCTTCGTGCGCGTGGATTTCAACGTTCCGCTCAAGGACGGAGTGGTGGAGGACGACAAGCGCCTGGTCGCGGCGCTGCCGACCATCCAATACCTGATCGGCAAGGGGGCGCGAGTCATCCTGGCGTCGCACCTCGGTCGACCCGATGGCAAGGTCGTCGACAGCCTCCGCATGGCGCCGGTCGCCAGCGCCCTCTCCAAGCTCCTGGGCAAGCCGGTCGCCAGCACTTCGGATTGCGTGGGCACGGAGGTCGAGGCCGCGGTGGCATCCCTCAAGGCCGGCGACGTCCTGCTGCTTGAAAACCTCCGCTTCCACATCGAGGAGGAGGGCAAGGTCAAGCTGGAGGACGGAACCAAGGTCGCCGCCTCCAAGGAGGACATCGCCAAGTTCCGCGCCTCCCTCACCAGGCTCGCGGACCTGTACGTCAACGACGCCTTCGGCACGGCCCACCGCGACCACTCCTCCATCACGGGGCTGGACCTGCCACGCGCCTCCGGTTACCTGATGAAGAAGGAACTCGACTTCCTGGGCGACGCGGTGGAAAACCCCAAGCGCCCCTTCGTGGCCATCATCGGTGGCTCCAAGATCTCCGGCAAGATCGACGTGATCAAGGCCATGCTGCCCAAGGTCGACAAGCTCATCATCGGCGGCGGCATGGGTTTCACCTTCGCCAAGGCCCAGGGCAAGGAGATCGGCAAGTCGCTCTGCGAGAACGACAAGGTGGAGCTGGCGAAGGAATTGATCATCCAGGCGGGAGACAAGCTCATGCTGCCCACGGACGTCCTGGTCACCACGAAGCTCGACTTCGGCGCCCGCACCCTGGGTCCCACCAAGTACGTGTCCGTGAA
>DATNIW010000169.1:0-9808 GCA_035604215.1 Fibrobacteria bacterium | reverse complement strand
GGCCCCTGGCGAGGTTTCGCAAGCCATCGCCTCTGTCGTGAAGGACTACTCGAAGACGCTGAGTCGATTGGCGTGAGCCGCAATCCCGACAACTGCTTCCACTTGAGCATCGAGTCGGTCCTTGAAATCCACGCCAGCGTCCTGGATTCGTTCGGAGGTGCCGCGGGGATCCGGGACCGGGCCTTGCTGGAATCCGCAGTGGCGGCGCCTCAGGCGAGTTTCGGTGGAATCTCCGTCTACGCGGACCTGGTCGAGATGGCGGCGGCGTACCTCTTCTTCCTCTGCAAGAACCACGCCTTCATCGACGGGAACAAACGAGTCTCCCTCGCGTCCTGCCTGGTCTTCCTGCGATTGAACGGGATGGATCCCCTTGCGGATTCCACGCTCTGGGAGGAGTTGACTCTCGACGTCGCAGCCTCCCGCCTGGACCGCGAACAGACCACCGTCCGTCTCCGCGCGCTGATCGCTCCCTAGGCCCTCGCGATCACCTGCCGTTCGAGCGAGCGGGATGCAGACGCAGCGACACAACCCCGAAGCCGTACGCATCGGTACGGCGAGCGGGTTGGGGAGCAAGTATGCACCCGCACAGCCGAACGGCTATCCGCCGTCTGCCTCGCGGGTCCATTTGAACCATCCCAGGTGGCCGGCGATGGCCGATCGGACGGCGATCGCCACCTGCAAGGGGAAGCACCAGACATAGTCCCCAAGGACCTTCCACCTCTCGAATCGCCAGGCGGCCACAGCGAGAAATCCGAGGTCGAACGGCACTTTGAGAGCCCATACCCCCCACCAGCACCACCCGGGCACCCCGCCCGCGAGCCAGGGAATCCAACCCAGGAGCAACCAGCACCACCAGAGGAAGACGCTCCCGAGCAGGGCCACATAGGCCGAGCTTTCGTACCGACTTCCATTGGATGCCCACCTGGCCCTTTGCTGGAGGACCTGCTGCCAGGAGTCCGCGGGGTGGGTCGCCACCGAAACCGAAGGTTCCATCGCATAGAGAGAAGCACCTCCAGAACGGACCATCCGGTGCACGAGCATGTCGTCGTCCCCGGAGACCAAGCCTTCCAGCCCATGGAAGCCTCCCGAGCGCCTGTAGATCTCGGATCGGTAGGCCAGGGAAGGTGCGGAGGCAAGGAACGGGCGCCCCAGGGCGAATCCCGCGGCTTCGGCTGCCACGAAGGCGAGCATTTCCAGGCGCTGGTAACGGTGGCAGGAACGCCCGTCGCCCAAGCAGTGCTTGGGGCCTTGCACGACGTCCACCCCATCCCGAAAACATCCTGCGAGAGTGGAAATCCAGTGGGGCGGTGGGAGACAATCCGCGTCGGTGGTCAACAGGATTTCGCCACGGGCGGTATCCAAGCCACGGGCCAAGGCGCGTTTTTTCGGACTGGGGACCGCCGGTTCCGTCGCCTCGACCCTCACCAATCGGAACCTGGGAAAGCGCTCCGCCCATTCCGAAAGGATCTCGCGCGTCCCGTCGGTGGATCGATCGTCCACGCACACCACTTCCCAATCCCCGGTGTAATCCTGTCGCTGCAAGGCCTCGAGGGTGGCGGCCACGAAGGACTTTTCGTTGTGCATGGGGACGACCACGGTGACCGAAAGGGTCGGACCCGCCAGGACGGACCTCAATCTCAGCAATCCCACCACCAGCGCGACGAGGAATGCCACGTAGACGCCGGTGCCGATCAGCACGCAGAGGACGAGAAGCTCGGTCAGGAAGGGCAAGATGCTTCCCGCAACCGGTGGCGATGCCAGCCTTGAACAGGGTTCCAGTGCGGCATTTCGATCGTTTTCTCCGCTGGAGGTGGAACTTGTGCGGTCCGTCACAGATCCGCGGTGGTCATAAAATGCACCATTGCACAAACAAACGGGGGGGAAGTAGACTCCATCATTACCCAATCCCGTCGTTTGGAGGATCCATGAAAACCGTCATCCGCCTCGCCATCGCCACCTTGATGCTCGCCACCGTCTCCCGTGCCCAGGACGCCCAGGAGGGCGTCGATTGGACGGCCCGGACGGTGACCGCCAAGGGGATCGGTGCCGTCAACCCCAACCAACCGCAGGGAGCTGCGCGACCCGGCGCGATCCGCGCGGCCCAGCAACTGGCCTTGCGCAACGCCCTGGAGTTGGTGAAAGGCGTCCCGATCACGTCGTCGACCACCGTCGCGAACGCCATGACCACCGACGACAACGTCCGTTCCAAGGTGGAAGGCTTCGTGCGCGGATTCCAGTTCTCGCCTCCCCGCTACATGGACGACCTCACCGTGGAAGTCACCGTCCAGATCCCGTTGGACGGAGTCGGGGACATCGTTCTCCCCTCGAGCATCCAACCCAAGTCGAGCGTGCAGGCGTGGAGCTGGGGCGGGGATGGCAAAGGATCTCCCCCGGCCGATCTCCATTCCTCCGTCTACACCGGCCTGGTCGTGGATGCCCGCGGTCTGGGCGTGCTGCCCGCCTTGGCTCCCCGCATCCTGGAAGCCGACGGCAGGGAGCTCTACGGCGCCGCCAACGTGGACCGAGCCTGGGCCGCCAAGTACGGGACCGTGGGGTACGCCAAGACCCTGGACGGCGCTCGCGGCCTGAAGGACCGCATCGGCGACAATCCGGCGGTGGTCAAGGCGGTCAAGGCCGCGGGCCCTTCCAAGACGGATCTCGTCATTTCCCCCGAGGATGCGCTCTCCATCAAGAGCGCCGCCCAGAACCTGAAATTCCTGTCCGAGGCCCGCGTGGTCTTCATCGTAGACTGAGGAGAAAGCCCTGCCATGAACCGCAACATCCGACTCGCCGCCCTTTCCCTGATCCCCCTCCTCTTCTCCGCCTGCGGCCCCAAGCGTCTCGCGGGAGGACTGATGGACGATCCCCGCACCCACGCGGACCGGGGCAAGCAGTACTACGACGCGGGAGACAACACCCGTGCCCGGGAGGAATACACCCTGGCCCTCGAACTCGACAAGAAATTCGCCCCGGCCCTGGCCGGCCTGGGGATGTTGGAAGCGAGGTTGCACAATTGGGAGGCCGCCGAGAAGGACATCAAGAAGTCCATCGACTACGACGACGGGATTCCGGACGGATGGATGGCCTGGGGCGTCTATCTGGGGGAGAAATACCGCGGCAAGGACACCGACGACTGGTTGTCGGAGGCCGAAACCGCCTTCGACAAGGCGGTCAAGCGAGGCGAGAAGAACCCCGAGGTCTGGTATCGTAGAGGACAGGTCCGGCAGTGGGCTCTCCAGCTTCGCGAAGCCGGAGACGCCTTCCGCAAGGTCCTGGACATCGACCAGGGCTACACGGCGCAGGCCAACGAGGCTTGGGCCAGGATCCAGAAGATCGAGCGCGCCGCACCCGGAACCCGCGTGGGGAAGAAGATCGCCCTGGTCGATTCCCTGACCCGGGCAGACGCGGCGGTCCTGTTCATCGCCGAACTCCAGCTGGACAGGATCCTGTCGCGCACCCGTGGAGCCGCGGTGGACACAGGCTACCAGGCGCCCGCGGATCCGCGCGAAACCAAGACCGGCGACACCACCAAGGTCCTGGCCAACGACATCTCCGGATACTGGGCGCGCAACTTCATCGACGACGCGCTCAAGCTCGGGATCCGGGGCCTGCAGGTGGGACCCGACGGAGCCTTCCACCCCGACCAGGGACTGGACCGCGCCGAATTCGCGTTCCTCGCGGAGGACGCGCTCATGGCCGCCTTGGGCGACAAGACTTTGGCCACGCGGTACATCGGATCCACGCCGCGCTTCTCCGATGTTTCCGCCGGCAGCCCCTACTACAACGCCATCTGCGACGCGGTGGACCACAACGTGATGAACGCCAACCCGGACGGTTCGTTCGGTGCCTTGCGGCCCGTGTCCGGCGCCGACGCCCTGCTGACGATCCGTCTCATCAAGGAGCTGCGCAAGTGAGGTGCGGTTTCCCTCTTTTCGCGATCCTGGCGATGGCGACCTGGATCGGAGCCCAGGACATCCCCGTGGAAGCGACCGGATATGGAGCCAACCTGGACGCGGCCACCCGGTCCGCGAACCGGGCAGCCATCGAGAAGGGCATCGGGACGGTGCTCACCAGCCAGACGGAGGTGGAGAATTTCCAGGTCAAGAAGGACCTGGTGATCACGCACACGGAAGGCGCGGTGAAGTCCTCGGAGGTGATCCACCAGACGCAGGGCCCCGACGGCGCTTGGGAGGTCACGGTTCGGGCAATCGTCTCCAAGTCGGAACTGCGCGACGACCTGATGGCCCTCTCCATCCTGCGTTCGGCGGTGGGCAATCCCCGGGTGGCCATCCTGATCCGCGAATCCGTGCTCGGGAAGCCCGCGTTGGACGGACCTGTGGAGCACCAGGTCATCCTGGGGTTCCGCTCCCGGGGATTCGAGGTGGTGGATCCTTCCGACGCCCTGCGGGTGAAGCGTTCCAACGAGATCCAGTTGGCGGAAGGTGGCGACCCCAAGGCCGCCGCCTCGGTCGGTTCCGAATGGGGCGCGGAGGTCGTGGTCGTCGGGACCGCGGATGCCACCGAGGCGGACATCTCCCAAAACCCCTACTTCCACAACACCGCGATGAAATCCGCCGCGGGAAACGTCACGCTCAAGGCCATCGACGTGGACACCCGCGAAATCCTGGCTTCGGCCATCGCGAACGCTCCCATGGTGAACGTGAACGCCGATGTCGCAGGTTCCCAGGCCCTGGAAAAGGCCGCCAAGAAGGCGATGGACCAGGACGGGATCATCGATCAGCTGGTGGCGGCGTGGCAGGACAAGGCCAACAACGGACTGCTGCTGCGTGTCCGGGTGGAGGGGATTCCCAACTACCTGGCTTCGCAGACCGTGGTGGAGGAACTGCGCACGGACGCGGTCTCCGTGGAAACGCGCAAGCTCGCCGACCGGACGCTCTTCCTGGATGTGTCCTGGCGCGGCACCGCTTCGGATTTCTGCGCGGCGATGGACGGACGCAAGATCAACAAGGACCGCAACAAGCTGGTGGTCGCCTCGATGGAAGGGAATTCCATCGTCCTCGAAGTGAAGTGAAAGCCAAGCCCAAGAAGGCGGGATACCGCCCCGAAGATCTGGAAGAGATCGTGACTCCTCCCCGGATGCGACCGGTCCAGCTGGTCATGGGGGCGTTCGCCGTGTCCGCCGCCATCACGGGGTGCATGACGGCCCTGGCTCGCCCCGTTTCCGTCGGGCCCAGGGGCCTGGGGCTGGTGCAGCTCCTGGGAATGCTGGGCGTGGCCCTTTGGATCGGTGGATATGCACTCGGATTCTGGCTGTTTTCCAGGCGAACCTCGCGCGAATCATTGGAAAAGGCGGTGCACGCCCCGTTCCGGGGTCCGGCACAGATCGCCGAACAATTCACGGAGGCGGACAAGGTCGCCGGGCAACTGCGGAGGGCCTGGGTCGCACGAGCGGCATCTTGGGGCATCGGCCCCGTGATCTGCCTTCTCTCGTTGCAAGCCGCCATCCAGGGGAACCTCGCCGGAGACAGCGCCGTGATCACCACCGGCATCCTGCCCATGGCCTCGTACGTCGTTCTGCTGCTGATCACCTGGCCCACCCGAACGCGTCTGTTGGTGGTCTTGCGCAAGGCCTACGGAGTTTCGGCGAAGTAGCTTTCCCGGTTCCATGGACTCCCTCTCGGCGCGGGTCACCGCGCGCACCCGCGCGGCGGGCAACATCGTGTGCTTCGGTCTCGACCCCGTCCCCTCCCGAATCCCGTTGGAAGGTCCAAACGAGCAGGTGGTGGAGAAGTTCGGCATGGGGTTCCTGGACGCCTGCCAAAGGCGAGGAACACTGCCCGCCGCGGTCAAGCCCAACAGCGCCTATTTCGAAGCCTTGGGCACCGGAGCCCTGGCGGCGCTCGAACGCATCTGCGCCGCCTGGCGGGAAGCCGGCGTGCTCGTGGTGTTGGACGCCAAGCGCGGGGACATCGGTCGTTCCTCCGGAGCCTACGCCCGGGCGGCGTTCGGGACCTTCGGCGCCGACATCGTGACCGCGGCCCCGTACATGGGCCGCGACTCGGTGGAACCCTTCCTGACGGAATCCGACAAAGGAGTCTACCTGCTCCTGCGCACTTCCAATCCGGGCGCGCGCGATTTCCAGGATCTGGTGCTGGGAGGCGAACCGCTTTACCTGCACGTGGCGCGCACGGCGCTCTCCTGGAAGGGTGCCGAGAACCTCGGATTCGTGGTGGGGGCGACGGCTCCGCAGGAGTTGGAATCCATCGCCGGCTGGTTCCGGTCGGAGGGCGCCACCGCATCGTTCCTGATCCCCGGGGTGTCCGTTCCCGGAGTTCCTGGCGGCCAAGGCGGAGGGATCGGCGAAGTCGTGGCCCGACTGCGGGCGGCGGGCTCCGATCCTTGGGGGCACCTCGTCAACGCGAGCTCGGGACTCGACTACGCCTGGGAGCGCGACGGGAACAAGTCCCGCTGGGCCGAGGCCGGTGCGGAAGCCATGCAGGAATTGGCGGAATCCGCGGGCCTTTGATCGGAGAAACACGACCGGAACGGGACGAGCTTTTTTGAGATTGCGACAGAGGCTCATTTTGATTAGGTTCGGTCCATGCGCGCGGCCGATGTCCCGAAGGATTCGATCCTTGTTTCGAACACAGCGATTCCATACCCGGCCGCGGAGCGTTCCCCTCCAGTGGTCGGCCTCGTGCAGGGCCGGATCGCCTCGGTCGAAGGGTTGAGAGGCCTGGCCTTCCTCGTCGTCCACATGTTCCACACCCGGTACTTCGGGCCCGCAACGGGCACATTCCATCTGGGCTGGGTCTATGCTCTCGTCACGGGCCAAGGCTGGATCGGAGTCGACCTGTTCTTCGTGCTCTCGGGTTTTCTCATCACGGGAACGATCTTCAGGGGAATGGAAGACAGGAATTGGGTCGGTCGTTTCTACCTGCGGCGAGCCCTCCGGATCATGCCCCTGTACTTCATGGTCCTCCTGGGGACGCTGTTCCTCGTGCCCCTCTGCTTCGGGTGGACGGAGCCCCTCGTGGCGGCCCCGCGCGCCAACATCGCCTGGTATCTGACGTTCACCCACAACTGGTTGAACCTGAAGGGGAACGGCTGGCCGGGTGGCGACGCGCTGATCGGGCAGCTGTGGTCGCTGGCCGTCGAGGAGCAGTTCTACCTGGTCTGGCCGCTCGCCGTCGCGGTGCTGGCCCGTCGATGGTTGGGCACCTTGGCGCTGGGAATCCTCCTCGCCGTTCCCTTGATCCGCTTCCTGATGATCTGCGATGGTTGGAAATACGAGGCGATCTACGCCTCGACCATCTGCCGTGCGGACACCCTGGCCGCGGGGGCGATGGTGGCCATCCTCGCCTCGAAGAACCGTCTGCCGTCTCCTCGAACCGCCTGGGCGATCGCCTTGGCGGGGATGGTGCTTTTCTTCGCTTCGAGCCAACTGATCCAGCATTTCGGGAGCGGAACCAGGGTGTTGCAACTGCAAAACGCGTCCTTCACCTGGAGCCTCGCCATGTGGGCTGGATTCTTGATCGTCGCCCTGAAACGGGGGCCATTGGCGAGCCTGCTCTCCTTCAAGCCCCTGCGGTTCGTCGGATTCTACAGCTATACCCTCTACCTCGTATCCTATCCGACCTGCTTCATCGCAGGCACGTACTGGAAACGGACCTTCGGGGAGACGTCCACGGCGGGCCATTTCCTCTTCATGGGCAGCACCTTCGCCGTCTGCCTGCTGATCTCGGTGGCCAGTTGGCACCTCGTGGAGAAGCGATTCCTGTCCTTCCGGGGGAAGGCTCCAGTCTTCAGGTGACCACCGGACCCGCGAGTCTGGTTTCCTAACTTTCCCCATTCCTTCCGACGGTACCAGCCCGAGATCCGGACTGTGCCCAACTGTATCCACGGAGCCATGAATGAGCCAGTTGTCCGCCCTCCAGATCGCCCGCAAGGCCTACCAGCCCAAGCTTCCGCCGGTGCTCCGCAAGGGACCCGGATCGGCGCAGATCAAGTTCGGTGCCGCGACGGAGTCGGTGTCCGACCAGGCCGCGGTCAAGGCTCTCTTTCCGAAGACCTACGGGCAGCCGGTAGCCGAATTCGTGTCCGGTTCCTCCAAGCTCGCGGGCCCCCTGACCGTGGGCGTGGTGCTCTCGGGCGGCCAGGCACCAGGTGGCCACAACGTGATCGCGGGCATCCTCGACGGACTCAAGGCGATCGACCCCGCTTCCCGCGTACTGGGCTTTCTTGGCGGTCCATCGGGTCTCGAATCGGGCAAGTACCTGGAAATCACTCAGGCGATCATGGACGGCTACCGCAACACCGGAGGCTTCGACATCATCGGGTCGGGTCGCACCAAGCTCGAGACCGAGGAACAGTTCCTCAAGTGCAAGAAGGTCCTGGAGGATCTCGGTGTCGACGCCGTGGTGATCATCGGCGGCGACGACTCCAACACCAACGCCGCCGTGCTGGCCGAGTGGTTCAAGGCGCAGGGATCGCCGATTTCCGTCGTGGGCTGTCCTAAGACCATCGACGGCGACCTGAAGAACGCCCAGATTCCCACCTCGTTCGGATTCGACACCGCCGCCAAGACGTACTCCGAGCTCATCGGGAACATCGAACGCGACTGCCTTTCCGCCAAGAAATACTGGCATTTCATCAAGATCATGGGACGCTCCGCCAGCCACCTCGCCTTGGAGGCGGGCCTGCAGACCCAACCGAACCTGACGCTCATCTCCGAGGAGATCGAGGAGAAGAACGAGACCCTGGCGATCGTCGTCTCGTCCATGGCCGATCTCGTCGACTCCCGCGCGGCCGCCGACAAGAACTTCGGCGTGGCCGTGATCCCCGAAGGACTCGTGGAGTTCATGCCCGACGTCAAGAAGTTGATCGCCACCCTCAACGATCTGATGGCCCACGAGTCCGCCTCGTTCGAGTCCGCCGCCGACCAGGCCGCGAAGGAAGTGCTCCTGGAGAAGCACCTGCCCGGGGATGTTTCGGGCACCTACTTCTCGCTGCCCTTCGGGATCCGCGGACAACTCCTGTTGGACCGGGATCCGCACGGCAACGTGCAGGTTTCGCGCATCGAGACCGAGAAGCTCCTGGGCGAAATGGTCGCGGCGGAGCTGAAGCGGCGTTCTTCGAAGGCGAAGTTTTCGTTCCTCACCCACTTCTTCGGGTACGAAGGACGTTGCGCGGCCCCATCGAACTTCGATGCAGACTACTGCTACTCGCTGGGATACGTCGCATCCCTTCTCGTGAACGGCGGCAAGACCGGCTACATGGCCACCTGCTCCAACCTCACCAAGGGCATCGAGAATTGGAAGCCCGGCGGCATCCCCGTGACCCAGATGATGAACATCGAGCGTCGCCACGGCCACGACAAACCCGTGATCCGCAAGGCCCTGGTGGAGCTGGACGGTGCACCCTTCAAGAAGCTCGAAAAGAACCGGAAGCTCTGGGCCGAGACCGAGTCCTACGTGTACCCCGGCCCCATCCAGTACTGGGGACCCTCCGAGGTGTGCGACGCGACCACGAAGACATTGGAATTGGAACAGGGGTAATTCCCAGCGGCCCGCCGCATCGCCGATGGCGATTCCCGTAGGGACGCAAGATTTTGCGTCCCTACGGTTTTGGCGGGCCGTTCAGAACTGCGTGATGAACTTCCAGGCTTCGGGGGAATCCCAGCTGGTCGATTGGCCGGGATCCAACGGCTGCCATCCGTGGGGACCGTTGAAGACGCAGTACTCGGTGGGGTGGCCCGGAGAGCAGCCTTTGTAGATCGTGCAGGTGTGCGGCTGGCCCGAGGCCGGGAAGTTCGTGGCGGTCGGCACCGCCGTACAGCCGTTCACCG
>DATNIW010000168.1:0-24315 GCA_035604215.1 Fibrobacteria bacterium | reverse complement strand
GCGGAAGGCGGAGGCCCGGGGGGAGCCCTCCCCCCGATTCGTACCTTGCTCCCCCATATGTCCGATTTTCCGATCGTCCACCTGCTCACCCACATGAGCTCCGAGGGCTACGGGATCCTCGCCCTGCTCGCGGTCCTGTCCGTCCTTTCCCTGGCCGTCATCCTGCAGAAATGGACGGAGCTTTCCCGACGGGACGCCTCGGACGCCAAGTTCGAAGGGCTCTTCGCGAAGGTGAAAGGCTTCGGGGACCTGCCGGTGGCGGTGTCCCGCAGCCGCGGCGCCGGAATCCGAGCCATCGCGGAAGCCGCGTTGGCCGAAGAGGAAACCTTCCCGCAGGAAAATTCCTCCGACCATCCGGAAGACACGCGGGTCGCCCTGGTTCGGGAGACGTGCGAACGCGAGGCCGAGCTGCAGTCCTCCGGCTTGGAGAAGCGGTTGTCCTGGTTGGTGGTGGCGGCCGGATCCGGGCCGTTCCTGGGTCTGTTGGGAACGGTGCTGGGCATCATGGACGCCTTCTTCCGCATCGGAAACCAAGCCTCCGCCGGACTCAACGTGGTGGCGCCGGGCATCGCCGAGGCGCTGATGACCACCGCCGTCGGGCTGCTGGTGGCCCTCCCGGCCGCGGCGGCCCACCAGCTCCTGGCGGCACGCCTTCGCGAGGTGGAGACCCGCGACGCCGCCTTCGCCTCCAGGGTGGTGAACCTCTATCGCCGCGAGTTCCTCTCCAGGGCCCGTTGATGCGCCGCCGCAAGTCGCCGCTCCCCCAGCCCGATCTGAACCTCACCAACCTGATGGACATCGTCCTTTGCATCCTGGTGGTGTTCATGATCACGGCACCGCTCATGACCCAGGGCGTCAAGGTGGAGCTGCCCAAGTCCGATTCCCCTCCGGTGGACGAAAAGAATTCCGTCACCGTTTCCTTCGACGAGCATCGGAGGGTGTACGTGGACGGCGAGGAAACCTCGCTGGACGAGTTCCCGGACGCGTTCTCGCGCGCCTGGGGAGGCGACGCCGAAAAGGCGGTCCTGATCCAGGGAGATCGCTCGGTGCCCTACGGACTGGTGTTGGAGACCGTGGGGGAGATCCGCAAGGCGGGGGCGTCCAAGATCGGATTCCTCACCGACCCCCCCGCCCGCAAATGAGATCGTCGCCTTTTCCCGTCGGAAGCGACCGATGACACATTCCGGCAGATTCGACGCCTTCGTCTGGATCTCGACCGGGATGCACGTGCTGGTGGTCGCCGCGCTCCTCGCCTTGGCGCTGGCCATGCCGCACCCCAAACCGCCCGAGGCCGTCTTCGAACTGGTGGGCATCCCCCCGAAGGGAAACGGCGGCGGCGAACAGGTGCGTCCCACCCCGCCCGCACCCACCCCGCTGTCGCAGCCGCAGTCCTCGCCGACACCCGCTCCCGAAACGCCCAAGCCGATCCCACCCTCGCCGTCCAAACCGATCCCCGCCCCGCCTCCCAAACAAGAACCGTCGAATTTCACCACCAAGCCGGTTCCAGTTCCGACCTCCAAGCTTCCCTCCAAGCCGTCGTCCAAGGCCTCTCCGTCCAAGGCCGCGTCGGAATCCGGCAACCCTTCCGCCGCGACCACCCCGACCTCCGGACCCCATGCCGGCACGCCGGGGAAAGCCGATGGCGACACCTTGTCGGCCAATTCCGGACAGGGATTGCCCGGGCCCATGGCGCTTTGGCTCTCGCGGGTGAAGTTCCTGGTGGAACGGAACTGGCGCGCTCCCGACGGTCTCGCCGGCGTGTCGGCCATGCCGGAAGTCGTCTTCCAGGTGGAGCGGGACGGACTTCCGTCCATGGTCAAGTTGAAGACGAAATCGGGCAACCGCACCCTGGACCTGCTGGCCCTGCGGGCGGTGCAATCGGTGGAATCCTTCCCTCCCGTGCCGGATGTCTGGCCGGAGGATCGCGTGGTGGTTCGCTATGTTCTCCTCTATGCGTCTCCCTAATCCTTCCTTCCAACCGATCCTGCCGGTCCTGCTGCTGTGCACGGCGGTGGGCGTTCGCGCCCAGGAGGATTTCGTCCTCCGTTCGGATGCCGTCCAGACGTCCGTTTCCGTCGCGGTGCTGCCCTTCGGGGGGGTCGATACCGTGCCGGAATACAAGGACCAGGCCAGGCCCGAGGCGGTGATCCGGTCCGACCTGGCCTTTTCCGGCCGCTTCAAGGTGTTCCAGTCGCCCAGCGGCACCTGGGATTCGGCCTACTTCGCGAAGTCGGGAATCGCCGCCGTGGTGACGGGTACCGTTGGGAAGGGACAGTCTCCCGGCGAGGTCGAAATCCACTTCCAGCTCCTGGACGCCCAGAGCCGCGACAAGCTGAGCGAGCAGACCTACACCGGTCTCAAATCCGAGCTGCGCAGGCTGGCCCACCACTTCTCCGACGACGCGGTGTTCCAGATCTTCGGGGAACGGGGCATCGCCACCACTCGGATCGCCTTCGTCCTGGGCAAGAACGGACACAAGGAGATCTGGACCATGGACTACGACGGGTTCGACGCCGCCCCCTGGACCCGCAACGGCAGCATCAACCTGAGCCCCACCTGGGACCGCGACGGCAGCCTGGTCTGGTCGTCCTACATGGGTGGACAGGGAGCCCATCTCTGGCGACAGGTCCTGGGGCAGAAGCCGACCCGATTCCTTCCCTCCGTGCCTGGTATGCAGATATCGGCATCGCCAAGTCCAATCGACGGGGAAATCGCCCTGGCCGTCGCCCTCGGTGGACAAACGGAGATCTTCCGCGCCTACCCGGACGGCAAGCCGGTGCGCCTCACCTACAACCCCGCCATCGACGTGAGCCCTTCCTGGTCGCCCAACGGCTGGCAGATCGCGTTCACCTCGGATCGGAGCGGTTTTCCGCAGGTCTACACGATGGACAAGGACGGTTCCGATCTGCGTCGGGTGACCTGGGTGGGCGGTTACAACGACCAAGCCGCCTGGTGCCCCACGGGCAACCTCATCGCCTTCGCCCGGATGGCCGGTGAGTTCCAGCTCCTCACCATCACCCCCGAGGGAACCGACGAAAAATGGCTCGGCCAGGGCGAACAGCCCAAATGGTCTCCCGACGGCAGACATCTCGTCTACATCCGGCGCAACGAAGGTCGTTCCGACCTTTGGACCTGCGACGCCGACGGCACCAACGCCCACCAGATCACCTACTTCGGCGACGCCTCCGAGCCGGCCTGGTCGCGTTAGACGCCTTCCCGAGGCGAGGGAGGGGTGTCCAATTTCCACCGGAGCTTGTATTCTTCCATCCAAAGAATGGGTCGTATCGTCGTCACTCGGTGGCGAGCGACCGTTCCAGGAGGAGAAAATCCATGAACCGCAGATACGCTCTTGCCTTGACTTCGCTCAGTGCCGCGCTGCTGTTGAACGCATGCGCCAAGAAGGAGGTCGTCGCGCCTCCTCCGCCGCCCCCGCCCCCGCCGCCCGCCGCCGTCGTCGAGCCTCCGCCCCCGCCGCCGCCGCCGCCGGTGGACACCGCCGCCGAGCGTCGCGCCCGCATCCAAGGCCTGATGAACGACGCGCTGAAGCCCATCTACTTCGACTTCAACGAATCTTCCATCAAGCCCGAAGGCAAGGATGTCCTCACCAAGGTGGGCGACCTTCTCAAGCAGTATCCCGAGGTGTCCGTCACTCTCGAAGGAAACGCGGACGAGCGCGGTTCCACCGAGTACAACCTGGCCCTGGGCAACCGGCGCGCGGATGCCGCACAGAAGTGGCTCGAGACCTATGGCGTCTCCGCCAGCCAGCTCAAGACCATCTCCTACGGCAAGGAGAAGGCCGCCCACGGCGACGATGACGGGACCTGGTCCAAGGATCGCCGCGACGACATCCCCGGAGAACTCCACTGATTTCCTTCCGCGGGACCCTTTTCTGGAGCACCCTCCCGATGATCTTGGGTGGGTGTGCCCAGCTCAATCTTCTGCAGTCCGAGGTGCAGGCGAATCGCGGGGAAACGGCGCTGGTGAGCCGCAAGATCGATTCGGCGCGGGCCGAGATCCTGGCGGTGAACAAGCGCCTTTCTGACGTGGGGTTGAAGTCGGGTGACGAGGTCAGCCGCACGCGCGCCGATCTCCAATCCTCCATCGCCCAACTCACCGCCGAAATGCAGAAGATCGAAGCGCAGCTGGAGAACAACCAGTTGCGGATGAACGAGCTGAATCTCCAGATCGGCAAGTTGCGCTCCAAACCAGGAGGGAAGGCTTCGGATACGGGCAAGGCCGCCTCCGGAGCGAGCCCATTGGTGGTATCCCTGCAGGCGGCCCAGGACGACTTCTCGCAAGGGAGGTACGATCTCGCCTACCGGGGTTTCTCGGAGGTGGCGGGGCGCGACTCCTCGGGGACCATCGCTCCCCAGGCCATCCTCAGCATGGGCGAATGCCGCTTCGCCCAGTCCAACTGGGACGAAGCGCGGATGCTCTACCAGCGCGTGGTGCGCGAGTATCCCCAGGATCCCGCACGGTGCGCGGCGTTCTTCAAGCTGGGTCTGACCTACGAGCGCCAAGGATCCATTCCGGATCGGGATGCCGCCTGGGGCAAATTGCAGAAGACCTGCCCAGGGTCCAACGAGGCTCAGCGGGCCTCGGACCTGCAAACGATCAAGTAGACGTCCGATCCCGGTTCGAACACTTCAACCCCTCGGGAGCCCCGAGGGGTTTTTCATTGTCCTTTCTCGCTTGCCTCACCCCTCCCCCGCCTGCGGCGAGGGGGGACAGGAGTGAGGCGGAATCGAAGTTCCTGCTACTTCCTCAGCAGGACATAGACCGTCACCCCGGCGATGGCGGTGGTCAACAGGAGATTCAACCCGGAGATGACGTCCTTGGCAGTGGTGGCTTCGGGCGGGACCTTGAAGGGGACGATCACCTCGGAACCGGGATTGGGCCGTTCCGAGATCCCGATGGTGCGCGTCTGGACGGAACCGTCGGCGTATCGCACGTAGACCTTGTCCTCGTCGGCGCTGTCGGAAAACCCACCCGCTTGCTCGATGTACCAACTCCACTTCTTGCCTTCGCGCCACACGATGTTCGAGGGGCTGTTGACCCTGCCTCGCACCGCCACGGTCGCGGGTCGCATGGGCACGTAGATGGAATCGCCGCTGCGCAGCGGCAAGTCGTCGTAACCTCCCTTGTCCTGGATCGCCTTGGAGAAGTCGATCTGGATGCGACCTGTCAACGCATCGCCGCGGATCAGGCTTGCTCCGGCGAGATAGGCGTCCGGTTGCAGGCCACCAAGACGCGTCCAGAGGGAGGACAACCGCTCACCAGAATGCAGCAACGCGTACCTGCCGGGTCGACCCACCCATCCACCCACCCCCACCATCTCGAGAGTATCGGTCTTCGGATCGGAGGGAACCGCCACATGGGATCTGGCGGGGATCGGATGATCTGCCGAAGCCACCGAGAGGCTGGAATCCAGGGCGAGGACTTCCACACTGGATTCGGATTCACCGGGAATGGGTGTTTCCAGTCGAATGTGGGACCAGTCCGCACCCCATTGGAACCCTCCCGCCTTCAGGATCAGATCCTTCACGGTCATGCCCTTTTCGCGCCGGTAGAGGCCCGGCTTGTGCACGGCACCGGAAATTCGCACGGAATCCTTGTTCACGATTTCGGTGATGTCGTAGACCCGGAGGCTGTCTTCCGCGGTGACCTCCAGGGAGGCTGCGGTCTCCAGGGAGAACCGGAGCTGCTCGCGGCTGCCGTCGCTCAACCGGCGGGAAAGCAACACGCGCCCCGTGTAGGCGTCCTGGCTGGGGCCTCCAGCCACCCGGAGAAAATCGGCGGCGCTCTTGCCCATGGAAATGGGAAATATCCCGGGAAACCGGACCTGGCCGACGACGGCCACCGTGGCCGCCGAAGGATCCTTTCCATGCGCCACGAAGACGGTGTCGCCATCGTACAGAGGAGCCGGAGCCCCGGCGAGGATTTCCGTGGGTGTCGGCAAGGTGACGGCATCGATCCGCCCGTCCTTGAAGATGCGAAGCACAGTCATGGCGGTGCTGGCCGCCGTGGGAAGGATTCCTCCGGCGTAGTCCAGGAGATCCTCGGCGCCCTCCCCACCCTTGAGCTCGTAGATGTCCGGACGTCCCACATCTCCCCGGACCGCGATCAGCGATCCGTGGGGAGGGACTCGGACGACGTCGCCATCCTGGAGGATGTCCCCCGCCGGTTCCTCTCCGCGAAAGAAATAGTCGTACAGATCCACGCGAAGTTTCTTCTTGCCCCGCACGATCTCGACCTCACGTTCCGTTCCCAGCGGAGAAGGCCCCTGGGCCTGGTAGAGGGCGGCGAACACGGAGGTGTTTCCGGAGAGCAGGTATCCCCCTTGGCGGACCACGTCGCCCACCACGAACACGCGGATCTGCTTGAGCTTTCCCAAGGTGAGGTCCATGTTCACCCTGCCGGAACCCATGCCGGAATAGATCCGCTGCAAACGCTGTCGCAGGAGGGCGGTGGCCGAGGCCACGGTCTGGCCGTTCAGCGACACCACGCCGATGCCTTCGACGCTGGTCTGGCCGTCCCGGTCCAGCTCCAACTGGTAACGCGCTTCCTTCTGACCCCAAAGGGTCAAGATCAGTTCGTCGCCCGGGCCGAGCTGGTAATCGGCGCCCACCGCGCCCACATGGGAGGCGAACATGCTGGGATCGGCGTCGTGGAACACCGACTGCCCGTAGCGGTGCAACCTGTGGCTCTTTTCCACGGAATCGGCGATGAAAAGTCGTCTGCGGTAGCCGGGATCCTTTCTGACCAACGAATCCCGCATCGCCAAACTGTCCAACGTGTCCGTCCCGACATCCCCTTCGTGGGGAGAAACCTCTCCCCTGCGGTCGACGATGTTCGCGGTGCCGACCGGGCCCGTGGACGCCCCGGAAGTGGAGGAGTGGATCCCGTTCTGTTGCGCCAAGGACTTGGCCTGGTCGGGGGTCATCCCGTCTGGAAGGGTGAATCCGGAGGTCAGATCCTGGGCGGCGGCGGTCCCCAGAAGCAGTGAAAGGAACCAACTTGCTGCGTGGCGAGACGACATGGGCGCCTTTCTCTGATATGCGATGGCCGACTTGTTGGCGATGACGGCGGAAAGAGCCGCCTAATCTAGATTACGCCGTTACCCATGTCGGAACTCCTGGCCACCACCGAACTCGATGCGAATCCATCCCACGACGCTTCCCCGGTCGAACCCTTCGTCCAGCCACCCCCCGAACCACCCGAGGAGGAACTGCACCTGGAGGATCCCACCATCCCGAGACCGGACGACGAATTCCTGTTGGAGGCGGTCCTGTTCGCGTCCACGGAACTCGTGACGCTTCGGCACCTGCGCGAACTCGTGGATGCCGCCCTTTCGCAGACCAGGGTCCAGAAACTGGTGGAGTCCATCAACTCCCGTCTCCGATCGGGGAACCATCCCTTCGAAGTGACCGTGGCTGCGGGCGGATGGCGGATGCGCACCAGGGCCGACTACCATCCCTGGTTGCGCGGCCTGTTCAAGGAGGTGCAGAACCGAAGGCTCTCGCAGGCGGTGTTGGAAACCCTGGCCGTCGTGGCCTACAAGCAGCCCATCACCAAGGCGGAGATCGAAGCGGTTCGCGGCGTGAGCGCCGACGGCGCATTGAAGAAGCTGCTGGAGAAGCGGTTGGTGACGGTCTCCGGACGCACCGACACTCCGGGAAGACCTCTCACCTACGGGACCACCCGCGAATTCCTGGAATATTTCGGGATCGGTCGGATTCCCGACGACTTGCCCCGCCTGGCCGAATTCGAGGAACTGGTGCAGTCCAGGGCTCTGCTTCCCCAGGTGGCGCCCGGCGGTCTCCTGCTGCAATCCGACCAGACCGACGAATGAATCCCGGGACCGGTCCGGGTGGCTGGGTGGACCTGACACATTGCGTCCATTCCGGAACGCCGACCTGGGAAGACGCCGAGCCACCCACCATCCGCGCCTTGTGCGAGATCGGCGACGATTGCCCGGTGCGCGTTTCGCACCTCTCGATGGGCGTCCACACCGGGACGCACCTGGATGCGCCCGCGCACTTCCTGCAGGACGGCGGAATGGTGGAAGACCTGTCCCTGGAGGTTCTCATCGGCCCGGCTTGGGTCTCCGAAACCGGATCCGCCGAATTGGTGGACGGCTCCCTGCTGGATCGTCTCGAAATTCCGGCGGCGGCCGAGCGGTTGCTGTTCCGCACCTCGAACACCACCCGAAACCTCATGGGGAAATCCCGATTCGATCGATCGTACGTGGGGTTGGAGGAGTCGGGGGCGCGATGGATGACATCGCGCGGGATCCGCCTCGTCGGATTCGACTACCTCTCCGTGCAAGCGTTCGGCGCCTCGGACGAAACGCACCGGATCCTGTTGCGCGATGGGATCGTCCTGGTGGAGGGTCTCGATCTTTCGAGGGTGCGGGGTGGTTGGCACGAACTCGCGTGCCTCCCGTTGTTGGCCAAGGGTCTGGAAGGAGCGCCGGTCCGCGCCGTGGCCAGGCCTCTGCGTTCCTAGTTCAACGGCCAGAGTCTGCCCAGCGACGGCAGGTCCAAGGAAGCGGCGACCATCACCCAAGCCTCCACGATCTCCGTCAAGGCCCCGAGCGTCCCGCCCGTCATCCCTCCCAGCAGGGTGCGGATCCGGATGGTGAGGGCCACGAAGAGGATAATCCACCCGACGATCGCGACAAGGGCGCGTTCGGGCCCCAACTGCCACAGCAAGGGAAGCGGAGCCAGGGCCGCCACGAATCGCATCCAGACGCGGCTGGGGGCGAACGCCGTCACCGCGATGCCTTCGCTCTTCGCGTAGGGAGAGACGCAGGTGGCCAGCACCTGCGTGCATCTGCCCAAGAGCGGGGCGCAGAAGAGGGCCGCCGCGGCTCGTTCCACCGGCAGGTTGTCCAGCGCCACCACCTTGGTGGCCAGAAGCGAGAACACGGCCGTCATCCCCAACGGCCCGATGTGGGGGGTGGACAGGATCTCGTGCATGTGGGTGCGCGAACGCCAGGAGAGCAGGGCTTCCGAGGTGTTGGCCAGACCGTCGATGTGCATGCCGCCGGTGATCCAGGTCCAGGCCAGCACCGTGGCGAGAGCGGCCACGGTGCGAGGCGCGATCTGGAAGCTTCCCCACCAGACCAGACAGAGGAAACCCCCGATGAACAACCCCACCACGGGGAACCAGAGCACGGCCCGCCCCAGCTCGAACTGGCGCTTGCGGGGCGGCCGCAGGATGGTGAGGTAGGCCAGGGCGGTGGGAAGGCTCATCCCCTTCTCAAAGCCTCCACCGCTTGCTTGATCCGCTCGGCCTCCGACTTGCGGCAGACCAGCGTGGCATCGGGGGTGGTGACCACGATCAGATCGTCCACCCCGATGCAGACCACCTTGTGGCCGGGCCGTTCGGACACCACGATGTTCCGGCAGGAATCGATGGGAAGCAGGTCGGCCTGGGTCCAGTTGCCCGCTTCGTCGCGGGGCAGGACCTGTTCCAGCGCGACCCACCCGCCCACGTCGTTCCAATCGAAATCGGCCACGGCACACCGGACGTCCGATGCGTTTTCCATGACTCCGAAGTCGATGCTCACCTTGGGAAGAGGTTCGAAGGCCTGGCGCAAGGCTTCGTCGAAGCCCGAAGTCCCCCAGGCCCGGGCGGCTTGGGCCATGGCGGCATGGTGTTTCGGGAGTTGGGCGAGAAGCTCCCTCTGGATGTCCGAGGTGCGCCAGACGAACATCCCGGAATTCCAAAGGTGGCGTCCGGAAGCCAGGAACGCCTGGGCGGTGGGCAGGTCGGGCTTTTCCCGGAAAGCGACCAGCTTGTGGAAGGGAGCGCCATGGCGTTCCCCGAGTTTCTCGCCCACCTCCAGGTAACCGTAACCGGTGGCCGCGCTCCGGGGTTGGATCCCGAAGGTGTAGAGACCGCCTTCGGCGGAGGCGGTCTCCGCGGTCGCCAGCAGGACTTCGCGGAACCGCTCGGCAGGTTCGATGGTGTGATCCGCCGCCAGGATGGCGAGCACGGCTCCCGGCCATTTCCGCTCCACCAGGGCCGCTGCCAAGGCCACCGCACCGGAGGTGTCCCGGGGCATGGGCTCTCCGATGATGTTTTCCGGAGGCAGATCCGGGAGCTGCTCCCTGGCCAAATCGGCGAAGCGGGCGTTGGTGAGCACCAGGATGCGTTCGGGCGGGATCCCCTCCAGACGGTCCCGCGTGAGTTGCAGCATGGTGCGCGACCCGGTGAGGTTCAGGAATTGTTTGGGGCGTTCTTCCCGGCTCATGGGCCAAAAACGAGTGCCCGAACCCCCCGCCATGATGGCCACCACCAGATTTTGTGCGAGTTCCACGCGATGGTTCCTTTTGGAAGAGCGGATGGGAGGGAATCCAATGTACTCACCCCCCTTTTGGGAGAGGGCCTATCCATCCCCGCCTCCTGTCCCTGGACCGGCCATCCCCCCAGGAACGGAACAAATGCTCCCGATTTTTCAGGGTGAAAGAACTTCATCCGGCCAATCGGGTGGTATTTGCGCGCGTTGGCTCCGAAATTGATTCCTTCTCCCACAAACCGGGGGCGGGCCGCCCTCTGACCAGCGAAGGAACCTCCCATGATTTCCACCATCCTCTCCTGCCTGCTGCCTCTCGCCTCCGGCATCGATGCGGATTTTTCCGTGAACCTCAAGGTGGCACCGGGCGTCAGCATCAACCTGCACTCCCCGGCCTACTACGACCAGCGAGAAAGGGATCGCCAAGAGCGATTGGACCGGATCCAAGCCGACCGCGAGGAGGAACGAAATCGCGAGGCCGCCCTGGATCGGGAGAAGCCCCGCGAACAAGGCGGCGTGTACCTGTGGCGCGACACCCCCGAGGCCCGCGAACGCCAGCGCGAGGAACTCCGGGACGAAGAACGGCGCAACGAAGCCGCGCGCGCCACGCAGGAGCGCCTTCTCCGCGAGGAGGAGGCCCGCGACGCGGACGAACGTCGGTTGGCCATGCAACGCGAACGCGAAGAACAGCTTCGGGCGCGGGGTCGGCACGAGGAGGACCAGCGCTACCAGCGGGAGGACAATCTTCCCCGGGAAGAGGACCACGGCGTGACCCGATCCATCGACGAATGAGGCGTTTCCCGATTGGGTACCTTGGAGGCTGACTCCGGGATCGCTCCGTCTCCGGTGTCGAAGTGAAACTGGAGTGTGTCCCATTCGATCGATCCGCCGAACCGCCTTCTCCCTGGCCCTGGTCTGTTGGAGCCCTCCGCATTTCCTCCAAGCCAAGTCGCTTCGAGGCGTCGCGGAGTACAGAAGCGGAGATTTCCAGCACGCGCGTTCCGACCTCCAGGCGGAGGCGGAGCGGGGCAATGCGGAAGCGCAGGCCTACTTGGGCTTCCTGTTCGACCTCGGGCAGGGGGTCGGTCAGGACTACGCCCAGGCGGTCGTCTGGTTGCAGCGCGGGGCGGAGCAGGGCAACGCCCTGGCCCAGACCGGATTGGGTCAGATGTTCCAATCCGGACAGGGGGTGCCCCAGGACTTCGGTACGGCCGCGCACTGGTTCCGCAAGGCGGCGGAGCAAGGGGACGCGCACGCGCAGTTCCAATTGGGGGAAATGTTCAGCGTGGGCGATGGCGTGACGCTGGACCGCCGAGAGGCGGCCAAGTGGTACCTCCGAAGCGCAGCCCAGGGGAACGACCTCGCCGAGCTACGGCTGGGTTGGATCTACGACATCGGCATCGGGCTGGATCCCGACCCTCCCGAGGCGGCCAAGTGGTACCGCCTGAGCGCCAAGGCGAACGACGCGGAAGCCCAGTGCCGGCTTGGTCGGATGCTGGAGGAGGGGCGAGGTCTGCCCCGCGACCTGCATGCGGCCATCTCCTGGTACCGTCGTGCGGCCGACCAGGGGAACACCGAGGCCCTCTGGCGGCTGGGGACGATGTATCGGGACGGCGACGGCGTCCCCGAGAACCGTTCCGTGGCCATCGCCCTCTACCGGTTGTCGGCGGGAATGGACCAGGAGGGCCATGGCTGGGCCCGTCCCCTGATGGACACGCTGTTCCGGCACCTGACGATGCCCGAATTCGACCGGGGACAAGATCTGGTCAGCCGCATCGCCAGGGGAGGAGCTCCCCTCACCTCCATGGTGGATGCCTTCGAATTCCACCTGGCCCTGGATTCCACGGTGTTCCCGGTCTACCGCAACCCCTGCGACTTCCTGGGGTTCCCCTAGGGACCGGCAGCCGCGAGCAGCGGACGAGCGCCGCGGATGCCGCCTCTCAGAGAAGGAGCAGGGTCGGGTTCTCCAGGAGGTTCTTGACGGCCACCAGATACCTGGCTCCATCCGACCCGTCCACCGCGCGGTGGTCGCCGGAAAGCGTGAGGGCCAGGACGTTTCCCGCCACGATCGCGCCCTGGGCGTCGACGACGGGTTTCTTCAGGATGGCGCCCACGGCCAGGATCACCGCCTGGGGAGGATTCACGATCGCCTGGAAATGGCTCACGCCGAACATCCCGAGGTTGGTGACCGTGAGGGTCCCGCCCGTGAATTCCTCCGGCTTGAGCCCCTTCTCCTTGGCGCGCCGTCCAAGCTCCTTGGCTTCCGCGGCCAACTGTCGGAGCGGCTTGATGTCGGCGTCCCGGATCGTGGGGGTGATGAGGCCCGTGGGGAGCGACACGGCGAAGGCCAAATGCACGGCGGCGAACCTCGTGATCGCCTCGTCGCCCCAGGCGCTGTTGACCTCGGGCACCTCCACGGCCCCCAGGGCGGCCGCCTTCAGCACCAGATCGTTGACGGAAATCTTCAGGGAATCCCCGACCGCCGCGAGGCCCTTGTTCAGTCCCTCGCGGAAGGCCATGAGCGGGCCGGCGTCCAGCTCGATGGTGGTGTAGAAATGGGGGACGGTCGCCTTGCTTTCGGCCAGCCTGCGCGCGATGGTCTTGCGCATGTTGGTGAGGGGAATCTTCGTGTCGGCACGGCGCGGCAGGGACACCGAAACCTGCGAAAACCCACCCTCGACGGGTGCCAACGGTGCGCGGCGGCCCTTGCCGTCCAGGGCATCCTGCACGTCCTGGACGACGATGCGGTCTCCGGGTCCCGTGCCCTTGACTTGGTACAGGGAAATCCCCTTCTCGGCGGCCAGCTTGCGTGCGAGCGGCGAGGCGCGAAGCCGGGATCCCAGTTCGCCTTCGGCCCGAGCCGGATCCGTGCCCTGGTCCTCGATGACGGCGCCCCGGGCGGCGTTCTTGAATTCGGTGGCCACCACGGGTTGCGCCACGGTGGTCGGTGCCGAAGGCTGGGAGGGTCCCGGAGCGGGCGCGCGCTTTTCGTGGTGCGTCTTCTCCGCCGTTTCCGCCTTGACGATGGCGGCCTGCACGGACGTGTCCGTGGCCGCCTGCGCCAAAAGCGAGGAAATGTCCTCGCCAGGTTTTCCCACGATGCAGATGGGCCCTCCAACGGGCACCACGCCACCCGCGGCCACGGTCTGCTTGAGGATCACCCCTTCCTCGAAGCATTCCACTTCCTGGGTCGCCTTGTCGGTCTCGATCTCGGCGACCAGGTCGCCGTTCTTCACCTTGTCGCCCTCCTTCTTGAGCCACTTGGTGAGGGTTCCCTCCGTCATGGAGTCGGACATGCGGGGCATCAGGATCGCGTTGGCCATCAGCCGATCACCTCTTTTACGGCCTCGATGATCCGGGCCACGTTGGGGATGCAGTCGTCCTCCAGCGCGCTGGAAAACGGCATGGGAGCTTCCACGGAAGTCACCCGGAGGATGGGCGCGTCCAAGTGGTCGAAGCAGGCGCGTTGGACCTCGGCCGCCACCTGGGCGCTGACTCCGCAGAAGGGCTTGGTCTCGTCCACGCACACCAGCTTGTGGGTCTTGCGGACGCTGGCGAAGACCGTGGGCCAATCCAGGGGTTTGATGGAGCGCAGATCCACGATCTCGGCCCGGATCCCCATCTTCAGGAGTTCCTGGTTGGCTTCCAGGACGGTCCAGGCGGACCGTCCATGGGTGACGATGGTCAGATCCACGCCGTCCTGCAGGATGTTGGCCTTGCCGATGGGAGTGAGGTATTCGCCGTCGGGAACTTCCGATTCGCGCCCGTAGAGGGCTTCGTTCTCGATCACGAGCACGGGATTGTCGTCCCGGATCGCCGATTTCAACAGGCCCTTGGCGTCGGCGGCGAACGCGGGCACCACCACCTTCAGGCCGGGGAACGTCGCGTAGATGTTCTCCGGGGCGTGGCTGTGCGTGGCCCCGATCTGGTGCCCGCCGCCGGAGTTTCCGCGGAAGACGATGGGGATCTTCACCTGCCCGCCCGACATGTACCGGATCTGCGCCGCGTTGTTCACGATCTGGTCGAAGGCGACGAAGGAGAACGAGAACGTCATGAATTCGGCGATGGGCCGCAGACCGTACATGGCGGCCCCGATGCACAGGCCCGAGAAGCCCGCCTCCGAGATGGGAGAATCGATGATGCGGTCCGGCCCGAAGCGGTCGAGCAGGCCCTTCGAGCACTTGTAGGCCCCGTTGTACTGGGCGACCTCCTCGCCGGTGAGGAACACGCGGCTGTCGCGCTCCATCTCCTCGGCCATGGCGTCCCGGACGGCGTCCCTGTATGCGATCTTGGCCACTTCTCTCTCCTCAGGCGTAGATGTCGGTGTAGATCTCGGACAACTGGGGGAACGGGGAGGCCAGCGCCCATTCGTGGGCTTCGACGATCTCCCTGCGGACCTTCTCCTCCAGCGCCTCGAGATCCTTCTCCGCGGTCCCCTCCGAGAGGATCCGTCCCCGCATGATCTCGATGGGGTCGTGCTTGCGGTATTCCTCCACCTCGTCCTTGGTCCGGTAGGCCCCCGGATCGGACATCGAGTGGCCCCGGTACCTGTAGGTCATCAGCTCCAGGATCGCCGGCAGGTTCTCGCGACGGGCCCTTTCGGCGACCGTCCACGCGACTTCGCGAACCGCGTCGAAATCCTGGGCCTGGGCGCGGACCCCGAGCATTCCATAGCCCGCGGCCCGCTTGTACAGTTCCACGGGAGCCGCGTGGCGCTCGACCGAGGTACCCATGGAGTACATGTTGTTCTCGATCACGAAGACGACGGGGATCTTCCACAGCTGCGCCAGGTTCAGCGCCTCGTGGAAGCCGCCCTGGTTCACCGCTCCGTCTCCCATGTAGCAGAAGCAGACCTTCTTCTCGCCCAGGTACTTGGTCGCGAAGGCCAGCCCCAGGCCCAGCGGAGACTGCGCGCCCACGATGCCGTGCCCGCCCCACATCTGGCGTTCCACGTTGAAGAAGTGCATGGATCCGCCCTTCCCCTTGACGATTCCCGTGGCCCGCCCGTAGAGCTCGGCGAATCCGGGGCCGGGGTTGATGCCGCGCATGAGGCCGTGGGCGTGGTCGCGGTAGGCGGTGACGACGGGATCCGAATCCGCGATGCCGGCCAGGGTCCCCGCCGCCACGGCTTCCTGCCCGTTGTAGAGGTGACAGAATCCGCCGATGAGTCCCGTCTGGTAGCTCTGGTACGCGCGTTCCTCGAACTTGCGCGTCAGGTACATCAACCGGTACCACTCCAACCTGCCCGAGCGGGGCAGTTCCGGAATCGGGCCGTAGTCGGGCAGGGGCTCGGTGGAGGCGGTCGCTCCGGCTCCGTTCGGAAGGGGCGTCTTCTTGGTCGTGGCCATGGGTTGCTTTGGTCTCCTAGAATGAGATTCCTTTGCAATATAGTAGAATTCGCCGTTCCTCCCGAGCCATCGGAACGCGCGACGAGGCGCATGGAGAGGGGCTCCGATGCGGATTTCGGGATCGCCATGTCGGAAGGCTAGGACGCTTTTTGTCCCAATTGGAATTCGTCCAGCCGTTCCTCCAGCTCCCGCCGGGTTCCATCGTTGGGAACGGACACGTCCGCGACGGAGAGCAGGAGGTCCTGGTCCTGGGCGGAGAGGCGCAGCCGCGCCTGCTCCAGGGTCATGCCCCGCTGTCCGGCGAGCCGTTCCAACCGGATCGGATCGGAGCACCGGATCCCGAGGACGCGATCCAGCGAGGACACCATCTCCGGCCATCGGTGCAGGAGCGCCATCTCGAGCACGACGTCCGCTCCAGTAGACCGCGCGGAATCCACCGCCCGCCGGATGCGGTGTCGGGCGAGAGGGTGGACCAACGCGTCCAGGTCGGCCAGGGCCTTGGGATCGGCGAAGACGATCTCCCCCAGCGCGGCGCGATCCACCGCGCCGTCGCGACGGACGATGCCCGAACCGAACCTGGCTTCGAGGGCCGCGACCAGCTCGGAACCCGGGGCGTAGAGCGCGTGGGCTTCGGTGTCGGCGTCCACGACGGCCCAGCCGCGAGCTTCGAACCAACGCGCCGCCGTGCTCTTGCCGGAGGCGATCGCACCCACGATCCCGAGGCTGCCCATCTAGGCCACGTCCTTGCGGAACACCAGGTGGATGCGTTCCGATCTCGCCGTGGCCTCCTCCAGATCGTCGTCCCAGGCCCCGACGCGGGAGAATCCCGCCCGATCCGCGGCCTGGTCGTATTCGGAGAGGGACCAGATCCTCTGCCGGTGCTCCTCCCGTCGCAACCGGTAGGTCCCTTCGCGGGTCGGCTCGAAGAAGTGGAAGCCGTTGAACTGGATCCGGGCGATCGACTCGTACCGGGAATGCCGCACCACGTGGACTCCGTCCAGCTCTTCGTGGCTGGTGGCGTCCAGGAAGTGGCGTCGCGAATTGGTGGCCGTCGTGACATCCGCCACCAGGACGCCGCCGGGCACCAGGACCCGGGAGGCCTCGGAAAAGAAGGCGCGCAGGTCCGGCATGGACATGCAGTAGTTGACGGCATCGTAGAGGCACAGGCACGCGTCGAAGGACCCGGATCGGAACGGCAGCCTTCGGAAGTCGGCCGCCACCCTCCTTCCGATCCTGTCCTTTCCCCGCTGGAGCATCTCGGGCGACAGGTCGGAGGCGACGATCCGCCTCTTCCCGCGCGCCAGATGCGGTGCCAGTCGGCAGGTTCCCGCGCCGGTTTCCAGGATGCGCAGCGGGTTGGCGCCGTGCCGTCTCCAGATCCGCTCCACCAGCCGCGCCCACCCCGCGTGGTCCACGTGCTCCATCACCGCGTCGTACCGCTCGGCCAGGGCCTGGTACGGACGCTCCATCAGGAACCGATGCGGCGCGCCAGCTCCTGCGGCGTCATCCGGATGTCGACGGGGACCTGTTCCCTCCAGTGGCCCAGCCACGTGGACAATTTCCGGTTCGAAAGCGTCTGGGCGGCGAGCTGCGAAAGCCGGCTCCAGTCCTCGTCCGGAGTCAGCTTGCGGGACTCCAGGCGCTCCTCCACGCGGATCACCAGGAATCCGTCGGCCGTCGTCACGGGGGCGCCGGTCTTTCCGGTGGGAATGCTGGAGATCAGATCCTTGAACTGGCCCTGCAGTTCGTTTTCCGGATACCAGCCCAAGGTGCCCCCGAAGGATGCGGAAGCCTTTTCCGCGCTGTACTTGCGGGCGAGAGCCGCGAAATCCCCACCGGCGTCGGCGACCTTGCGCAAGGAATCCGCGAGTTCCTTGGCCCTCGCGGTGTCGGTGGCGTCGGGGATCAGGCTGAACAGGATGTGGCGGGTGTGGAACTCCTGGTCGCGTCGTCCCTCGAGCTCGATCACGTGCCAACCGAATCGCGACCGGACCGGCGTCTGGGTGTAGCGCCCGACCTCCAGGGCCAGGGCCGCCCTCTCGTAGACCGGGTCGAGCTCGCCTCTGCGGGTGTACCCGATGTCGCCGCCGCTGTCCTTGGAACCGGGGTCCTGGGAAAGCTCCTTGGCCAGCGTCGCGAAATCGGCGCCTTGGCGCAGCCGATCGATGGCGTCCAGCGCCTTGTGGTAGGCCACGCTGTCGCGTCCGGGATCGGTGGTGATCTTGACCACGATCTGGGCGAGCTTCACCTGGTCGGGGAGCATGGGCATGGAGTCCTTGTACTCGTCGTAGAAGGAAAGCACCTCTTCGCGCACCGGATCGATCTTCCCGACGTACTTGTCGCGCAGCTTCTCCTTGAGTCCTTCTTCCTTGATCTCGCGGGCGAGGCGCAGGCGGTACTGCCCGAGCGTCAGGCCACCCTTCTGTTTCAGCATCTCGACGAGGGCGTCCGACCCGCCGGCCCTCTGGGTCATCTCCGAAAGCCGCTGCTCCACCCGCGAATTGATCTCCGATTCGGGCACGTCCAAGGTCTCGGCCTTGGCGCGGATCAGGAGGATCTTGTCGTCGATCAGCTGGTCCAGGACGCGCTTGGCCCGGTCCGGGGCAGCCAGCTTCCCGAGTCCGGGGTTGGCCTGGACCTGGTAGTGCAACGCTTCGGACACGTCCGAAACCAGGATCGGCTGGTCTCCGACCAAGGCCGCGATTCCGTCGGGGGGAGGCAGCGGCGAGGACAGGAGCGAAGTCAGGAGCAAGGGGAGGATCATGGTCACTTCTTGGGTGCGGCGCTGTCGGAACCCGGCAAGGCCTTGGAGACGATTTCCGTGCCGGATTGGCGTGCGAGTTGGGCGACGACCTCGTCGAGCCGGCGTTTGCGCTCGAATTCGGTGAGGCGCAGGCGGATCAGGTCGACGACATCGGAGAAGGGTCGCACCGTGCCGGCCTGGACCCTGGAAACCACGAGGAACAACGCCCAGCCGTCGGCAACCTGGACGGGAGGGGAGATCATCCCTTCCTGGAGGTCGAACAGGACTTCGGCCACGTTGGGTGGCAATTCCGAGCGGCGCCAGAATCGCTGCGCCTCCAAGGCCGACGATGGGTCAGGATTCAGGCGCTGGACTTCGCTCGCGAACCCCACCGGCGTCAAGGCCTGGCGCATCGCCGCCGCCGTCGCCTGGTCGGGAAGGCGCAAGCGGCGGAAGGCGACCTCGGGCTCCTGGCGCAGGAATTCCTGCTGGTTGTCGTCATAGTACTTGCGCAGCGCCGCTTCCGGCATCTCGGGCACCGTGTCCAGGATCCTGTCCACGAGGGCCTGGGAAAGGATGTCTTCGGTCCTTTCGTGGATCTGGCGCCGGACTTCGAGGTTGTCGTCCAACCCCAGGCGCAAGGCTTCGCGGGCCAGCAGACGGTTGCGGATCCAACGTCGTGCCATGTCCAGGTACACATCGCGACCGGCGTGACCGGACAGTTCCGGCGGGACCATCGCCAAAAGCTGCTCCCGCGTCAGGGTTTCCTTGCCCACGCGCGCCACCACCGTGCCCTCGCTTCGCGTGCAGGAACTGATCGCGCCCACGGCCAGCAGGGCCGCGATCCCGCCAAGAATCTTCCTCATCGTGGATGGGGAAGATAGGAAAGGGCCATCCCGGCCACGGCGTCCACCCAGTCCTCGCCGGTGTTGAGGCAGGGCACGAGATGGAGAGTCCCTCCTCTGGACTCGAAGGCCTTCGCCAGACCGATCCCGATCTCCTCGAGCGTCTCCAGGCAGTCGGCCACGAAGGAAGGGGTGGCGACCACCACGTCGGAGGTTCCTCGGGCGGCGAGGTCCGAAAGGGTGTCGGCGGTGGAGGGACCGATCCAGGCATCGCGGCCCAACCTGGACTGGAAGGAGATCTTCCAGCGATCGGGGGCAAGATGGAGGCGGCTGGCGAGTTCCCTGGCGGTTGCGTGGCATTGCGCCTTGTAGCAACCGCGTGGGGCCCCCTCCGATCGTTCGCAACACCCCTCCCCCAGGCAGGTGCCCGTGCGATCCGCCTTGAGGATCTGCCGCTGGGGAAGACCGTGGAAGGAGAAGAGCACGGATGCGGTGGGGATCGGCTCCAAGACGCGGCGGATCCGGTCGGCGACGGCGTCCAGGAATGCCGGGTGGTCGAAGAACGACCCGGCCGGAACGATTTCGGGCACGATCTCCCGCAGGGATGCCAGGCGCCAAACCTCCTGGAACGTGGAACCGACCGTGGCGGAGGCGTACTGCGGATAGAGCGGCATGAGCACCACGCGGCGGCAACCGGCGGCCTGGAAGGCATCCAAGGCGGACTCGAGGGAAGGCTTTCCGGTGCGCATGCCGGCGACCACCTTCCAATCGGGTCCGAGCCTCGTTCCCACCTTCGCGGCCAGGGCCAGAGTGTGGACCACCAGCGGCGAACCCTCGGCGGTCCAGATCTTCGCATAGGCCCGGGCGCTGCGCCGGGATCGGAACGGCGCGATGATCCCCCGCACCAGAATTTGGCGGGGAAGCCAGGGGAGGTCCACCGCGCGGGGATCGGTCAGGAATCGACGCAGGTAGGAGGCCACTTCGCGGCGACGAGGCGCGTCGGGCGAGCCCAGGTTCGAGAGCAGGAGTCCGGTCGGCGGCATGGACAGGGAATGGTACAAGCTTCGTCGGATCCGAACCGCAACGGGGGATTCTAGGTTGGGGACCATGCGCCGCTGGACGCTCGGAATCGCCATCGCCGGATTCGTGGTGGCCGTGCTCATGGTCATCACGCTGCTGGTGCTCTGGAACGTGTACATCGTCGGGGACTTCCAGACCATCAAGGAACTGAGCTACAACCTGGAGGCCGTGCGCTTCACCGGCGCCCACCACGACGGCTCCACGCGCTGGCCGGTGCTGGCCCTGGGTTCGGGATTCCTGGCCGTGATCCTGGTGGCCCTGTCGCTGTTCTTCACCTCCTACCTGGTGAATCGACGCTATCGGTACCTGCAGACGGATTGGCTCAGCATGACCACCCACGAACTGAAGCTGCCTACGGCCAACGTCCAGCTCTTCGCGCAGACCCTGCAGCGTCCGAACCTGTCCGAGGAGGATCGCGGCCGTTTCATCGCATTGATCCTGCAGGAGACCCGGCGTCTGGACCAGTTGGTCTCCCGGATCCTCCAAGCCCGGCGCATCGAAGGCCGGATGCAGGAGATCCGACCCGAACGGCTGGACCTTCGCAGTTGGATCGAGGAGTACGGTCGACGCCCCTCCAGCCCCGATTTCCGGTCGGGCCCCGGACCGAGCGCCGTGGTGCGGATGGACCGGATCCTGATGGAATCGATCCTGGACAATCTTCTCCAGAACGCCACCAAGTACGGCGACGGCGCCGCCCCGGAACTGCGCACTTCCCGCCAGGCCAACTGGATCGCGGTGGAGGTCTTCGATCGGGGATTGGGAATTCCCCACAAATACCGGAAAAAGATCTTCCAACGGTTCTTCCGCGTGCCAGGCCGCGAACACCGGCGGCGGACCGGGACCGGATTGGGACTGTACATCGCGAATTCGTCCGTGCTGCTCCTGGGAGGCTCCATGGGCGTGAGGGACAACCCGGAAGGGAAGGGCAGCGTGTTCTGGTTCAGGCTTCCGGTGGCGTCGTGAGCGGCCACCGACTGCTGCTGGTGGAGGACGATCTCCCCATGGCCCTCGGGCTGGAATTCAACCTGCTCCAGGAAGGATTCCTGGTCCGCCATTGCCAGGACGGCGAGGGTGCGCTCGAGGCGGCACGGGAGGGGGGCTATTCGCTGATCGTGCTGGACATGCTCCTTCCCGGCATCTCCGGCCTGGAGGTGCTGCAGTCCCTGCGCCGACGCGACGTGCGCACACCGGTCCTGATCCTGTCCGCGACGGCCAGCTCCGACGCCATCGTGCGGGGACTCCAGATGGGGGCCGACGACTACATGACCAAGCCCTTCGACCTGGAGGTGCTCCTGGCCCGGATCCGCAGTCTGATCCGATCCCGCGAATGGCTCACGGGGCCTGCGGGCACCACCGTCGCCGAGGGGATCCGCCTGGGAGACCGCCGGATCGATTTCCGATCCTCGACGGTGGAAGGCCCGCGAGGATTGGTCGACCTTTCCTTCAAGGAAGCGATGCTGCTGCGTCGGCTGGTGGAAGCCGCCGGTCGGGTGGTGACCCGCGACGAACTGCTGCGCGAAGTCTGGGGGTACTCCGACGGCGTGCAGACGCGAACCATCGACAATTTCGTGGTCGCTCTGCGCAAGAAGGTGGAACCGGATCCGCGACGTCCACGCTACGTCCAGACCGTGCCGGGAGAGGGTTACCGGTTCGTCGGCGACTGAGCCGGATGGAGAGCGATCCCGTCCAGCAGGAGCTTCACGACTTCGCGATACGCCTGGTCCGGCGCGATGCCCAGGCGCTTCACCTCGTGGGGATTGAGGATCGCCTGCACGATGGCGAGGTACACGGCGGACAGGAATCGCGGGTCGATGTCGGCACGGAACGCGCCTTCGCGGATGCCCTGTTCGGCCAGCGAGGAAAAGCAACGTTGGACAAGATCGGTGCGGAACTTGTCCAGGATCTGGAAGATCTCGGGGTCGGCCGAACGCAGGTCCTCGACGAATCCCGGCCCCAACCGGCCGTACTGGCGGGCCGTGAATTCCACCACGGAGAGCCATTTGTCCCGGAACGCGAGGTCGGTGCGGAACACCACTTGCTCCAACCCCTTCTCGATCTCTGCCTGCAATCCGGACAGGACGCCTCGGAGCAGGTCCTTCTTGCTCGGGTAGAGCTGGTAGATGGTCTTCTTGCTCATCCCCAGGGCCGATGCGATGGCGTCCATGGTGGTGCGCGAGTAGCCATGGCGGAGGATCTCCTCCGCAGCCTTCGCGACGATCCTCTCGCGGGTTCGAATTCTGTCCAACGGGGAGCCTCCTTCCGGTCCGTCGTTCAGACTACGATTCCCCGAGCGCCCCGCACAACAGTTTTCCGCATGCCTCGAAGGGAAATGGGCGCCTGGGCCTTCGTCAGGAGGAACGAAGGCGCAGGATCCGCGCGATCTCGTCCACCACGAGTCCATGGTCGTCGTGCCCGTTGTCGACCACGAACTCCGCCCAGGCCCGGTAGAGGGGATCCCGCTCCAGGAACAGGTCTTCCAGCGATTGTCCGGGAGAACGGACCACGCCCCGCGAATGCAGGTTGGAAAGGCGGCGTTCCAAGGAGGCCAAGGAACAGTCCAGGTAGATGCAGATCCCGTTGGAGGAGAGATGCTCCATCGCCGGACGCGAATACACGACGGATCCGCCCGTGGCGACCACCATCCGCCGCGGATGGAACCCGAGCACGACCGTCTCCTCCAAGGCCAGGAATCCGGGAATTCCGTCCTGGTCCAGGATCTCCTGCAGCCCGCGGCCCGTCTCGGTCTGGATCAGGAGGTCGGTGTCGACGAATTCCTTGCGCAGCTCCTTCGCCAGGAGCACTCCCACGGTGCTCTTTCCGGAGCCCGGCATGCCGATGAGGATGATGGAATCCAATGGAGTCGGAAACGATAGATCCACCTCGACGTATCTTGGAGCCCATGCGTCGCGCACTTCTCTTCTCCCTGGGAATGGTCTGTTCCTCCCACGCCTACTCCCCCACTTTCCTGGGCGACTGGAAGATCTGGTCTTCCGCGCAGACGGCCAGGATGGCCGTCCAGCGTACCGATGGCACCGTGTTGGCCGCCACCACCGGCGGGGTGGAGGAATGGGATCCCACGGCCAACAAGGGAACGATCTACACGGGGTTGCAGGGCATCCCGTCCCTGGATGTCGCGTCCCTGGTCGCCGATTCCATCGGCAGCATCTGGGCCATCTGCACGGACGGCCACCTCGCCGCCCTTCCGCAGGGAGAGTTCTCCTGGACGGCGCTGGACAACTATGTGAATACGGGGTGGACCTTCTCTCCTGGGGCCGCCACCTTCTGGAAGGTGGGGCCAAGGGGGGGGTATCTGGCGCTGGGAGGTCCACAAGGATTGAGCCTGTACTCCGACACCGGTAGAGCGTTCTTGGACACCAACCATGTCGCCGTGGACAACATCTCGACCTTCGGCGCCTACCGGGACACGGTGCTGGCTGTCATGGCCCAGAACGACACCCTCTGGGTCGCCCTTCCCGAGGGACTGGCCTATGCCACCGACCCCGTCTGGAACACGGATTCCGCCTCCAAGCACATCGGAACTGCCGGCTACAACCTCTCCGCCGACCGGTGGACCGTCCTTCCGAGCACCACCCGTGGCGACTACACCTTGCTGCGGGATTCCACGGGCGTGCACCTGGGAACCCTGGGCCAGCAGTGGAGCGATTACGCTCGTGGATTGAGCATCAATGGAAACACGTTCACCTGGAAAGGCGGTTCGGCCACCGTTCCCGGGGCAGTCCAAGCGATCTCCACCCCCAAGGGCTATTTCCTGGCCACCTCGGGGCAGGGTCTGGTCCAACTCCAGCAGAACGGCGTCGCGACCCCGCTGCACCCGGCCGGGACCTTGCCGGACAATCTCCCCTTTTCCGTCGCTGTAGGGCCCGACCACACCTTCTACCAACTGACCGGGGACGGCTCGAGCACGCGGGTGTGGAGGCTCCCCACGGGCATCAACAATTGGATTTCCGACACCATCAAGGTCCCTTCTCCGGACAA
>DATNIW010000167.1:0-2001 GCA_035604215.1 Fibrobacteria bacterium | reverse complement strand
CTCCACCCGCATCCCGTCGATGCCCGGGCTGCCCTTGTTCCGTCTCACTCGCTTCCATGCCGCCTTCAGGTTCTCCGGTGTCACCACCTGTTCCATCAGGCGCATCATCCCCGGATCCGTGTTTCCGTTCCCCGCCAACTCAGCTTCCCCACTGCCTTCCTTTTCCCGGGGTTCACCCGGTGCAAAGAGGGCGAGTTCCAATTGCTCGGACATCTGGGACTTGGCCTTGTCAAGAGGCACGGGCATCGGCTCCTCTCTCTCGTTCGGTCCTTCCCGGATGGCCCGGTACTACGACCTCTGCTGACTTCCTGGACACTTCCCCTTGCGAGGAAGCCTCCCTTTCGGGAGCTGATCCAGGATCTCCCCAGGTAAGAACGCAGTCCTTCACCGCACAACCGCCGGATCTACGACTCCGACCCTTGACCACAAGAGCTTCGCGGTTACCCGCCCGCTCGCCCTGGTCGGCTCCGCCTCGTATCCGTTTCTTGTACATCGGCTCACGGTTTCGATCCACCCTTCCTCTCCACGGTCCGTTGCCTCGCCGCAGTTGGGATTCACTTCGCTCGCTGTGGCCAGCTCGCGGGAGGACTTCCACCTCCAAGACTGCGCCCATGATGGGCGCACGGGACTGGGGCCGGGTAGGCCCCGGAGAAAGCCCAGCGCCTGCCAAGGCGCAATCATGAACGCCCGCGCAGCGAAAAAAGAAAGACCCCGTCAGACCAGCTCGTACCCCAGCGTCCTCCGCTTCGGCACGAACCCCGCCTCGGTGAGGTACCGCTCGGCGGCGCGCAGGGTCTTCAGGCCCCGCGAGACCAGGACGTTTTCCTCGATCACGATGCTGGAGATGTCGTCGGCGCCCGAGCGCAGCGCCAGTTCCGCGAGTTCCCGTCCCACCACCATGATGGACACCTCGATGTGCGGGATGTTGTCCAGGAAGAGTCGCGCGGCGGCCACCATGCGCAGGTATTCCAGGCTGCGCACGTGGCGGATGGGAAAATTCTTGGTCTGGGGCTGGAAGGTCCAGGGCACGAAGGAGAGGAAGCCCCCGGTGAGGTCCTGCTGGTCGCGCAGGTAGGAGAGGTGGTCCGCGATGTCGTCCACGGTCTCGGAAGAACCGAACACGATGTTGCACGATCCCGGAAGCCCCGCCTTGTGGCATTCGCCCATGACCATGCACCAGTCCTGCCACGAAAGCTTCTTCGGAGACAGGATCTGACGCATGCGGTCGGTGAGGATCTCGGCGCCGGCGCCGGGCACGGATCCCAGTCCCGACTCCCTGAGGATCGCGAGAAGTTCCGCCACCGACAGGCCTTCCTTGCCGGCCAACCGGAAGATCTCCACGGGGGAGAGGGCGCGGACATGGAGTCCGTGCGACCGGATGAGCCGGAAGGCGTCGGTGTAGTAGGACAACGGCAGACGGGGATCCACGCCGCCCTGGAAGAAGATGGAATCGCAACCGTGTTCCAGGGCTTCCACCGTCTTGCGTTCGATCTCGCCCAGGTCCAGCACGTAGCCGCGGTTCGATTCGATCTCGTCCTGGAAGGAACAGAAGGTGCAGCCCACGTCGCAATAGTTCGTGTAGTTGATCACCCGGAAGGCCGTGTAGGTGGCCGCATCCCCTCCGTGTCGCCGGACCCGGTCGCGATGCCCGGCCTCCGCGATGGAGGTCCAGTCCTCGCTTCGCAGGATGCGGCCCAGGTCCTGACGGGAGAGCCGGTTTCCCCCGGACGCTTCCTCGAGAAGGGGACGGATGTCGTCTGCTTTCGCCATTGGGTATGGAAAGATCCTAATTCGGACATCCTCCCGAGGGATCTAACTTCATGTCCGCCCATGCCTGAAGCCACGAGCCTGCCCGGTCTTGTACTGGATTCCATGACGCGAGTTCCTTCGCGAAAGCGCCTCCTGTGGCGCGAAGCCGGCGCGATCGATTCGCTGGACGGGGAGCAGTTCCTGGAGAGGGTCTCTTCCCTGGCCCAAGGGTTGTCCCGGCTGGGTGTGGGA
>DATNIW010000166.1:0-8638 GCA_035604215.1 Fibrobacteria bacterium | reverse complement strand
CGTCAACTGCCCGTTGGACCGGCCCGTCTACGACGCCTTCGTGCAGGGCCTGGCCGAGGCCGATGCGGTGGAACCCAAGCCCTTCGAGCCCAAGGAGCTGTTCGAGGGCTGTCTGCCCCTGGAGGAGATGGCCCGTCGCGGCCCGGAAACCCTTCGCCACGGGCCTTTGCGCCCGGTGGGCCTGGACGATCCCAAGACCGGCCGTTGGCCCTGGGCGGTGCTCCAGTTGCGCGCGGAAAACAGCGAGGCCACCCTCTACAATCTGGTGGGTTGCCAGACCCGCCTCAAGTGGGGCGAGCAGAAGCGTCTCTTCTCCTTGATCCCGGCGCTCGCGAACGCGGAATTCGTCCGCCTGGGATCCATGCACCGCAACTCCTTCGTGGAAAGCCCGTCGGTGCTCTCGCCGGACTTCTCGCTGCGCGCCGCGCCCCGCGTCTTCCTGGCGGGGCAGATCACGGGCGCGGAGGGCTACACGGAGGCGCTGGCCACGGGCTGGTACGCTGCCCGTCAGCTTCACGCGCGGCTTTCCGGGGCGGACGACCCGTTGCCGGAAGCGACAGCGCTGGGGTCGTTGGTGCGGTTTCTGACCACGCAGCGGCCTGCGGATGCGCCGGTTTTCCAGCCCATGAACATCAACTTCGGCCTGTTGCCGGAACCTGTCTTTCCGGAAGGGACGAAGAAGAAGGACAAGGCAGTGCGCAAGGAGTTGCAGGGCCTTGCGGCTTTGACCGCTGCGCGGGGGTGGGTCTCCCGAGGGTAGGATTTATTGCGCCTGGCGGCGCGGCGTTGCACAGGGGCCTTCCGCGGCCCCCGTTGGCTTCGATACATCGGCCCGTTCCCTGAGTGGCCAGCCTTGGCTGGCTGTATCGAAGGGCGGGCCGACACTCAGCCAACGGCGCAGTTCAGTTGACGCGGTCGGTGAGCTTGTCGAACCGCTCCGGGCGTCCCTTTCGGATTCTTCCATCGGCCCGCATGGGCCGATGGCCAACCAGGACGCCCTCCGAATAACTTCGACCCCCTGGACCCCTTGCCGGGTTGGGTTTAGGCTCGCTTCGAGTCTGTACTCGGTGTTCGCCGGGCGCTCGGCTTTGCCTTGCTGCGGCGCATTCCAAATTGGGATATCTTGTCCGGAGGCGGTGTAGACGATCCTTTGGGTCCGGCCCGGACGATCCACAGTCGCGATCGAAAGAACGGTCAGGAGAACTTCCATGTCGTTGACCAAATTCCGCATTTCCCTCCTCCTCGCAGGGGTTGTCTCCGCCGCAGCGATCGACCCGTATCCGGATACGGTCCGCGACGAGGGTGGCCGGGCGATCCTCGCCCTGGGGCCCCAGCAGGAGCTTGCGGCCTCCAACCTGCTGGGAAGCGGACTGGACTACTTCCCCGACGAAGGGACCAGTCTTCTCGCTTCGCCTGCGGGAACGATCCGTCTCCTGGTCGGAACCGGTTCGGGCTGGCTCATGACAGGAAACGGCAACTTGGGGAATGTGGCGTGGACCGCGGTCTCCAAGGTCCTGGAGCCCGATTCCGCGTCGAAATTCGACAACGGCTACGCTGGATTCAGCGGGGCCTGGACCGACACCACCGGACGCGTGTGGGGCGTCTACCACGCAGAAGACCACGTGGGACTCCCCGACATTCCCGGAACCCAGATCCCGGGATTCTACGCAACCGTCGCCCTGGCCGTTTCCAACGACAGCGGAAAGACCTGGACCAAGGAGGGTCCCCTCGTCCGATCCCATGCCGCCAAGGACACGGCCTCCGGAGCCAAGACGGACCAGGGGGCGGGTGAGCCGGGGCTTGTGGCCAGCCCGGACGGCAAATGGCTCTACCTGGATTACACCGACCATTCTCCTCCCGACAACCTCGACACCCGGATCTGCTTGGCCAGGATTCCCATCCAGGCGGGGATCCCGCAACCGAGCCTCTGCGCGAAATGGGACGGGTCCGGGTTCACCCGCAGTTGTCTTGGAGGCCGCGACACTTCGGTGCTCCTGGCCGATTCCGTCCTGGGCGGACCACTGCGCGGCATCGTGCTGGAAGGACACCCCTCCTGGATCCCGTACCTGGGCAAGTACGCGATGGCCTTCGGGGTCTTTCCGTGGGTTGGCCTGGGCGACACGAGCCTGATCGGAACCTGGATCGCCTTTTCCACCGACATGATCCATTGGATCGACTTCGCTCGCCTGCTGCACGACAATTCCATTCCCGTTCCGGGAAAGAGCTTGAGCTGGGAAGCGAGCATCCTTCCCGACGACAGTTCAGCGAGCAGAGCCTGGCTCGTGTACGGAACGACCCCCCGGTGGCCGGACTCCAGTGGCGGCCAGGGCACCCACGCGGTGCGACGCCACATGGCATGGTCGAGCACATCCACCTCGTCCCTGGTCCCGCGAACGACTCCGTCGGCTTCCGCCAGACCGCCTGGAACCAGGAATCGAAGCGGACCCGAGCGATCCGTCGACGGCAGGGTCCTCGAAGGGAGATCGGACGAGTGGAAGATCCGACTGCCCGGTGGAGAGGGCCCGGAAGGAAACGCATCCAGACCGACAGGAATCGACGATCCGCCATGAAGAGGTGGACGGAAATCGGATGGACTCGATCCACGGTGCGGCGTCGCTTCACACGGAACTGGTGCAAGAGCGACGAAGGAAGGCATATCCCAAGTGGGACAGTGATCCAAAGAATCTAGACCCTCCCACCGCATCTGGTCAGGGAATAATCCGGTCTACACGTTCCCATGCAGGGCGATTGATCAATCGCCCCTACAACTCCCCTGACCAGACGGTATCAAACCACCCTCCGCCACGGCGCATCGCCGTGCAGGAGGGCGCACAGATTCCGACGTACCGCCTCCCCTCCCCGCGTGAACCGCTCCGGTGCTAGGGTGCAGGGAGACGGAAGTCTCCCGCAAGGCCCGGGGATTCCCAAGGGGCCGGGCCAGCGGTCCCTTGGGCCGGGGACTGGGGCCGGGCAGGCCCCAGAAAGCCCGGCGCCTGCCAAGGCGCAAAAAACAAGGGAAGGCCGAACCGCCAGGTGTCCTCTCTAGGGCTTAATGCCCCACCCGCTTCCAAGCGTCAAGTGCGTGATGGAGATTCTGGTACCGGTCCTCGGGCCGCTTGGAGAGCATCCGGTCGATGCATTCCAGGGCTTCCGGGGGAACTTCCGGGCCCACCACGGCGGCGATGGATGGGGGGGGATGCATGAGGATCTGCAGCATGATCTGGCGGACCTCGTCGCCCTCGAAGGGGCGTTGGCGCGAAAGCATCTCGTAGAGGACCACGCCCAGCGCGTATTCGTCGGTGAGGGCGTCGCCCTTCTGGCCGTCGATCAGCTCGGGGGCCATGTAGTAGGGTGTGCCCAGGATCTGTCCTTCCTGGGTGAGCGAGCTGTCCATGCTGCGGGCGAGTCCGAAGTCGGTGAGCTTCACGCGCCGGCCGTGGTCCACGGCCATGACGTTGGCGGGTTTGATGTCCCGGTGCACGACGCCGTGGTCGTGGGCGTAGGCCAGGGCTTCCAGCAACTGCATGCCCCAGGCCCGCACGGCCTTCCAGGGCAGCCTGTGGTCCAGCAGGACCTTGTCCAGGGCCGGTCCGTCGAGCAGCTCCATGGCGATGTAGGAGGAACCTTCCCATTCGCCGTATTCGTAGACGGTCACGATGGAGGGGTGGTTGAGCTGGGCGATGGCCCTGGCTTCCCGTTGGAACCGGCTCAGGTTCTCGCCCTGGTTTTCGCCCAGGCGGCGGACCGCCGACAAGACCTTGACCGCCACGTACCGCTCCAGGGATTCGTCGAAGCCCTTGAGCACCACGCCCATGGCGCCGCGGCCGAGCTCGCCCTGGATCGCGAAGCGCCCGACCCGGGTTCCCGGCTGGGGCGGACCCATGGATGCCGCTGGACGGGAGACCGGCAGGACCGGATCCGTGACCTGATCGGCGATGGTGGCGGGACCCTCCATGGTGTCCACGGATTTCGGGGGAATGGCCGGGAGGGCGGGGCGAAAGAGGCGGAAGCCGGCGAACCCCAAGACGATCCCGAGCAACGGGAGGTCGACCGCGGATTGGACGGAGGCGATCCGGTCGATGATGGCCTGCACCACCAGCATCAGCACCAGGGCCACGGCGGCGAAGGCCACGATCTTCCGGTCGGGCCCGTGGCGGGAGAAGAGCCACCAGAGTCCGCAGCACCCCGCGAGTCCCAGGAAGAGTTCCCAGAGCCGCAGGAGCGGCGTGGACCGCGGCACGTCGTTCTGCAGGATGTTCTCCACGGCCGTGGCCCAGAGTTCCACTCCCGGATAGCGCTGGGAGATGGGAGACCGGATGAAGTCGCCGGATTCCGCGTTCACGCCGCCGGGAGCCGTGAGCCCCACCAGCACGATCTTTCCGCGGACCATGTCCGCGTATTTGGCGGGCTGGTCGAGCAGATCGCCCGCGGGAATGGTGGGGATGGTGCCGGAAGGGCCCAGGTAGCGCACCGGAGACCTGCCCTGGCGGTCGACGGGGATTTCCGTCGCGCGGATCTGGATCAGATCCGGCTCCAGGCTGACGTCGGCCAGGGTCGCGTCGCCGTAGGCGGCGACCAGGGCGACGGCGAACGAGGGGAGGTACTCCGTTCCCACCCGGAGGGCCTGGACCATGTGGCGACAGATTCCGTCCTGGGCGTCGGCGGGATTGTTGATGAACCCGGAGGGGAGGGAATGCCGCTGGTAGATGGTGTCCGAGAAGACGACCTTGTCGCCCCGTCCGATCCCTGAGCGTTCCAGGCCGGGCTTGTCCTGCAGGAGCTGGAAGGCGGAGGACTCGAGGATCGGGGGGAGCGCGGCGGTGGCGGCGGCGCTGTCGGAGGCACCCACGTCCTCGACGAAGAAGGGAAGGATCACCTTGACGCCGGCGTCGGAGATCCGGCCCAGGCTGGCATCCAGTTGGAGGTCGCCGGAGGTCGCCGCTTCGCGGTGGGGAAAATAGCCGTCGAACCCCAGCACCTTGGGCTGCAACGAGGCGATGGAACGGAAGAGACGCGCGGTCTGGCCGCGGTCCCAAGGCCAGGGTCCCACCTTGGAGATCACGTCCTCGTCGATGGCCACCACCACGACCTGGCCGGAAGGGGTCCGGGACGGAGCGCGACGGGCCAGGAAATCCTGCCAGACGCGGTTCACCGAGGTCCAGGGCATCCAGGCGCAGGCGAGGAGCAACACGATGGAAAGAGAGGCCAGGATCCGTCCGCGACCGGTCATGCCAGGCTCCGGCGATCGGAGAAGCCGGAAAGCCCGGCCGTGTCCTGCGGGTTCAATCGCACAGGCTGTCGCGCTCCTGGTTCAGCTTGACCCATTCCGAATTCGGGTCCGGCTTGAAGTTCGCGACCGGCCCCGCGGCCCCAGACTTCGAGATCTCCATGCGCTGGCCGTCCTTGAGGATCTGGATCCACTTGGACATGGGAATCTCCTGGGGACCGGAAATCTGCGTGGGAGCCAAGCTCCTGCGGACCGTAGGGACCTCGCCCTGGACACCGACTTCCCCGCGGAAGACGGAGACCGAAGACGTGGAATCGGCGGCCACGGAATTCTCGAAGACGGTGCCGTGCACGCCCGCGATGGCGTTGGGCATCTGCACCTGGAAGGCCACCAGGGCTCCCGCCCATTTCTGGACCTTGGTCCAGGTCTTCCCGTGCAGCAGGGCGAAGCGGGTGAGGAAGGCGCGTCGTTCGGCGTCGCTGGGCTTCTGCGGTTCCTGGATCGCGACGAGCCGCACCTCCGTCCCGGCGGCCAGTCGAAGGACGCTCTGGTTGTCCACGATGATCTCGGCCAGGCCGTCGGGACCGGTGACGATGGTGTCGCCCGAGACCAGGAACCGGTTGGCGGAAAGGGGTTCGCGACCGCCCGCGGCGCGGCGGATCTCGCCGGACCCCTGGGCCAAGGTGACCACCGCCTTGCGCGAAGCCATCTGGATGCGCCGCTGGGGATCCGATTCCGTCGCCACGGGGGCCTTCTGGTCCTTGCGCAGGTGCAGGATCTGCCCGACCTGCACGTGGTCCAGGTCGGAAAGCTGGGGATTGTCCTTCCGGATGAGGTCGGCGATGGAGTCGTCGTAGGCACCGTACCTCTGGAAGGCGATGAAGCTCACGGTCTCGCCCCTGCGGACGGAGTGGTCCTCCACGGGTGCGGCGGCGCCGCCGATCGCGAGGCCCCCCAATGCGATCAGGATCTGGATGCATTTGCGCGACGGGCCCATTCTCTCTCCTCTCGGCCTGCTGTCCGGACCGGGTCCGACCGAGGCTCGGAGGCAAATGGTAATTATCTCTTCGCTTCGATCTCCGCCTTCGCGAACGCGATGAATTCGGGCACAGACTTCGCGCCCAGGTCTCCCGCGCCCCGTTGGCGCACGGAGACGGAATTCGTTGTGGCTTCCTTCTCGCCCACCACCAGGATGAAGGGCGTGCGTCTGCTTTCCGCCTCGCGGATCTTGTAGCCGAGCTTCTGGTTCTGCTCGTCGATGGTCACGCGCAGTCCCGCGGCCTTGAGTTCGGCGGCCACGGCGCGCGCCGCGTCCAGGAACTTCTCGGAGACGGGGAGGATGGCGGCCTGGGTGGGCGAGAGCCAGGCGGGGAAGGCCCCGGCGTAGTTCTCCACCAGGATGCCCACGAAGCGTTCCAGGGACCCCAGGATGGCGCGGTGCAGCATGATGGGGATGTGGCGCGCCCCGTCCTCTCCCACGTACTCGGCGCCCAGGCGCTCGGGGAGGTTCGGGTCCACCTGGATGGTGCCGCACTGCCAATGGCGCCCGATGCTGTCCTTGAGGGTGAACTCCAGCTTGGGGCCGTAGAAGGCGCCTTCGCCCGGATTCGGTTCCGTCGCCAGGCCCGCGAGGGTGCACGCCTCGGCCAGGGCCTTCTCCACGCGGTCCCAGCTCTCGTCCGATCCCACGCGCTTTTCCGGGCGCGTGCTGAACTTCACGACGATCTCGTGGAACCCGAAGTCGGCGTAGACCTCCTTGAGGAGGCGACAGAAACTGGCGACCTCGGTCCCGATCTGCTCGGTCGTGCAGAAGATGTGGGCGTCGTCCTGCACGAAGCCGCGCACCCGCATGATGCCGTGCAGCGTGCCGGAGGGCTCGTTGCGCACGCAGGAGCCGAACTCCGCGATGCGCAGCGGAAGCTCGCGGTAGGAGCGCAGGCCCTGGTTGAAGATCTGGATGTGGCCGGGGCAGTTCATGGGCTTGATCGCGTAGATCCGCTTCTCGGATTCCGTCACGAACATGTTCTCCTGGTACTTGTCCCAGTGCCCGGACTTCTCCCAAAGGGTCTTGCTCATCACGCTGGGGGTGTGGACCTCCACGTAGCCCTCGGCCTCGATCTTGGCGCGGATGTAGTTCTGCAGCGTGCGGTACAGCGTCCAGCCCTGCGGATGCCAGAAGATCATGCCGGGCATGTCGTCCTGCAGGTGGAACAGCTCCAGCTTGCGCCCGATCACGCGGTGGTCGCGCTTCTTGGCCTCCTCGATGGAGGCCACATGGGCGTCCAAGGCCTTCCTGTCGTGGAAGGCGGTGGCGTAGATGCGCTGCAGCATGGGGCGTTTCTCGTCGCCGCGCCAGTAGGCGCCGGCCACCGACAACAGCTTGACGTTCCCCAAGAATCCCGTGTGCGGAACGTGCGGGCCTCGGCAGAGGTCGAAGAATTCGCCCTGGGTGTAGTACGACACGGTGGGGTCGGTCCACTCGCGCATCATCTCCACCTTGTAGGGTTCTTCCTTCTCGCCCCACTTCTCGATGGCCTCCAGGCGGTCGATGACCTGGCGGCGGACCTCCAGCTTCTTTCCCGAGAGCTCCTTCATCCGGGCTTCGATCTTCTCGAAGTCGTCCGGCGAGAACTTGTGCGGGCTTTCCAGGTCGTAGTAGAAGCCGTTCTCGATGTTGGGCCCGATGGCGAGCTTGGTGCCCGGGAACAGTTCCACGATGGCCTGGGCCATGAGGTGGGCGCTGGAGTGGCGCACGATGTCCAGGGCTTCCGGGTCGCGGGTGGTCAGGATTCGGAAGGTCCCGCCGGAAGGGAGCGCCCGGTGCAGGTCGAGTTGGACGCCGTCGAGCGTCACGGCCACGGCGGCGTCGGCCAGGCGAGACGAGATGGAAAGTGCGACGTCGTACCCGGTGGTGCCGGAAGCCACCTGCTTTTCCGATCCGTCGGGCAGGGTGAGCTTCAGGGGTTCCATGGCGGTCTCTCCGTGTGAGGGTTTCCGCGCACCGTGCAGGCTCGCCCGGTGCGGGGACGCCAAGCTAGAAACGGGAGAAAGCCTTCCGGTTCACGCGGCGGCTTCGAGCCTTCCCATGTGGCGCAGCCAGCGATAGTGGGAGCCCATGCCCGCGAGGAAGGTGCGGTGTTCGCGGTAGGCCACGCCGTACTCCCGGCAGGTCCGTTCCACGACCTTGGAAAGGGCCGGGTAGTGGATGTGGCAGACGCGCGGGAACAGATGGTGCTCGATCTGGAAGTTCAGCCCCCCCACGAGCCATGTGACCACCGGATTCCCGCGGCAGAAGTCCACCGTCGTGCGCACCTGGTGGGCGGCCCACCCCGCATCCAGCGGGCCCTGCGCGGGCATCGAGGGGAAGTCGGCCTCCTCCACGACGTGGGCGAGCTGGAACACCACGCTCAA
>DATNIW010000165.1:0-4133 GCA_035604215.1 Fibrobacteria bacterium | reverse complement strand
CGTTTTCGCGGAGCGGGCCGATCAGATCCTCGTCGCCGGGGTTGGAAGCGATTCCATGGCCTGCGACAAGGGGAGCCTTTCTGGAGCGGTCTCCCAGCGCGCCTGCGTGTTCTGCGGGGCCCGCGTGGTGCTGTATCCCATCGCCGACGCCCTCCATCTGGTGCACGGTCCCATCGGTTGTGCCGCGTACACCTGGGACATCCGCGGCGCGCTGTCCAGCGGACCCGAACTGCACCGCCTTTCCTTCTCCACCGACATGCGCGAGAAGGACGTGGTCTTCGGCGCGGAAAAGAAGCTGGAACTGTCCTTGCGCGAACTGATCGCCAAGTACCAGCCCAAGGCCGCCTTCGTCTATTCCACCTGCGTGGCCGGCATCATCGGCGACGACATCGAGGCCGTGTGCCGACGGGTGCAGGCAGACGTGGGGATCCCCACCATCCCCGTGCAGAGCGAAGGCTTCAAGGGCAGCAAACGCGCTGGGTATTCCGCCGCCTGCAAGGCCATCGGACGGCTGGTGGGAACCGGCTGCACGGAGGGAATCTCCAAGCTCTCCCTCAACATCCTGGGGGACTTCAACCTTGCCGGCGAGATCTGGCTGATCCGCTCCTACTACGAGAAGATGGGCATCCAGGTGGTGGCCAACATCACCGGCGACGGCCGGGTGGGGGACATCCAACGCGCCCACGGAGCTTCCCTGAACGTGGTGCAGTGCAGCGGCGCCACCATGGAGCTGGCCCGCTACATGAAGGCCGAGCACGGCATCCCGCACATCAAGGTCTCGTACTTCGGGATCGAGGACATGGCCGAAAGCCTCTACGCGGTGGCCCGCCACTTCCAGGATGTCGACTGGCAGGTCATGGAGAAGGCCCGCTCGCTGGTCGCCGAGGAACTCTCCGGACTCCTGCCGGAAATCCGCGAGCTGCGCAAGAAATTGTCCGGCAAGACCGCCGCCATCTACGTGGGCGGCGCCTTCAAGGCCTTCTCGCTGATCAAGGCGTTCCGGCACCTGGGCATGAAGGTTTCGCTGGTGGGCTCGCAGACCGGCACCGAGGAGGACTACCGCGAGATCCTTTCCGTGTGCGATCCCGGCACCATTGTGGTGGACGACTCCAATCCTCTGGAGCTGACGTCGTTCCTGAAGAACAACGACGTGGACATCCTGGTGGGCGGCGTCAAGGAACGGCCCATCGCCTACAAGCTGGGCATCGGGTTCTGCGACCACAACCACGAACGCAAGCTGGCCCTGGAGGGCTTCGAGGGGATGCGCAACTTCGCCCGCGAGATCGCGGCCACGTCCCTTTCGCCCATCTGGAAACTGGTCCCCCGGCGCATCGGGTCCACCACCACGGGAACCGTCTACGCATCGATTCCCGACCTCGGGAGGAAATCATGAGCCCCGTCCCAAGCCCCGCCTGCACAGGCGCCACCGCCAAGGTCCGCGAGCCCTGGGTCTCCACGGCCAATCCCTGCCACCAGTGCCGCCCCTTGGGCGCCACCATCGCCTTTCAGGGCGTGGAGGGCTGCGTGCCCTTCCTGCACGGGTCGCAGGGCTGCGCCACCTACATGCGCCGCTACCTCATCAGCCACTTCCGCGAACCCGTGGACATCGCAAGTTCGTCGGTGGCGGAGAAGGAGGCGGTCTGGGGCGGAGGTCCGGCCCTGCGCGCGGGGCTGCGCAACGTCGCGGAAAAGTACGGAGCCCAGGTCTTGGGCCTGGCCACCACCTGCCTCACCGAAACCACCGGCGAAAGCCTGCCCATGATCGTGAGCGAATGGAAGAAGGACATCGAAGAGACCCCGATGTCGGTGGCGACCCCCGAGGTGGTTTCGGTCCCGTGTCCGAGCTACGACGGCACCCACACCGACGGCTTCAACGGCGCCGTGCGCGCGCTGGTGGAGCACTTCGCGACGGATCCCGTCGCCCCGCACGGCGGCACGGCCCTGTTCCCCGGGTTCGTGTCGCCGGCGGATCTGCGGCATCTGCGGGAGATCCTGGCGGCGTTCGGCCTCACGGGCACCTTGGTGCCCGATTATGCGGACCGTCTGGATGGACCGGCCCTGGCCGAGGCCGGTCCACTTCCCGAAGGCGGCACCACCGTCGCCGATCTCCGCGCCCTGCCCGGGTCGCGCATCGCCATCGAGTTCGGACGCACCACGCAGGAGAGGCTGTCGGGAGCCGCCCTGCTGAAATCCAAGTGGAAGGTTCCGCGCCACAAGATCGGCCTGCCCGTGGGCATCCGCGAGAGCGACGTCTTCTGTTCCCTCCTGGAGGAGATCACCGGCCGCGAGACCTCGCGCGAGATGCAGTTGGAGCGCGGGCGCCTGATCGACGCATGCGTGGACGCCCACAAGTACCTGTCGGGCCGCAAGGCCGTGGTCTTCGGCGACGAGGATCTGGCCGTGGGCCTGGTGGCCTTCTTGACGGAAATCGGCATCCACACCACGCTGGTGGTCTCCGGCGGCAAGAGCGGGAAGCTCCAGGAGGAGATCTCGCGGGTGACCCGCTCCTTCCTGGAGACGTCCCCTCGCGTGCTGTCCGACGCCGACTTCCGCGACCTGGAGGAGTGCGAGGAGAGCATGACCGCCGACCTCTTCGTGGGACACTCCAAGGGCTACAAGCTCGCCCGCAAGCGGGACATTCCGTTGGTGCGCGTGGGCTTCCCCCTCCACGACCGGTTCGGAGGGCAGCGCGTCCTCCACCTGGGCTGGAAGGGATCGCTGGAACTCCTGGACCGCATCGTGAACGCCATCCTGGAAAAGCGCCAGGACGATTCGCCCGTCGGCTACGCCTACCTGTAACAACCCGGAGGACAGATCATGACCACGACACGCCTTCCCGTCGAGAAGCACCCCTGCTACAACGTCGAAGCCAAGGGCAAGTACGGCCGCATCCACCTGCCCATCGCCCCCAAGTGCAACATCCAATGCGCCTACTGCTCGCGCAAGACCGACTGCATCAACGAGAGCAGGCCCGGCGTCACCAGCCGCGTCCTCTCGCCGAAGGAGGCCGTCGCGTACCTGCACAAGGCGCTGGCGGTGGATCCCCGCATCGCCGTGGTGGGCATCGCCGGCCCCGGCGACCCGTTCGCCCAGCCCGAGGCGACCTTGGAGACGCTGCACCTGATCCGCGACACCGCCCCGGAGATGCTCCTGTGCGTCTCCACAAACGGCCTGGGCATGACCGACGAGATCGCCCACGAACTCGCCGAGCTCAAGGTCTCGCACGTCACGGTCACCGTGAACGCGGTGGATCCCGAAGTGGGCGCCAAGGTCTACGCCTGGGTCCGCGACGGCAAGAAGACCTATCGCGGTTTCGAAGGCGCCACCCTGCTGATGAACCGCCAGCTCGACGCGATCGTGGCCCTCAAGGGCCGCGGCGTGGAGGTCAAGGTCAACACGGTCGTCGTGCCCGGCATCAACGACCACCACGTGGAGGAGATCGCACGGGTGGTTTCGGGCCTGGGGGCCGACATCCACAACCTGATCCCCATGACCCCGGCTCCCGGATCGCTCTTCGAGGACTACCCGGAGCCCGACGCGAACACCATGCTGCGTGCGCGCCGAGGATCCTCCAAGCACCTGAAGCAGATGGAGCACTGCCAGCGGTGCCGCGCCGACGCGGTGGGCCTGATCGAAGAGGACAAGTCCGCGACCTTCTTCTCCCTGATGGATCAGGCTCGGGCGGAGGTTGCGTCGAGCCGTCCCTACGTGGCGGTGGCCTCGCAGGAAGGCGTCCTCGTGAACCAGCACCTGGGCGTGGCCGATCGTCTCCTGATCTGGGAGAAGTCGGAGGACGGGTTCCGTCTGGTCGAAGATCGCCCTTGCCCGTCGCCGGGATCGGGTGCTTCGCGCTGGGAGGACCTGGCCTCCACCCTGTCCGATTGCCGGGCCGTACTGACCGCCGCCGCGGGGGCCGCGCCTCGGAAGGCGTTGGAGGCGCAGGGGATCGCCGTCTGCGAGATGGAAGGCGTCATCGACGACGCGCTCGAGACGTTCTGGGGGAACGGGGATGTGGAGAAACTCAAGGCTCGCCGCAAGGGACTCGGGAGCGAGTGCGGGTGCGGGAAGGTGAGGGAGCCGGGGACGGGGTGCGGGTAGGCGCTGTCTCATTTCCGGGGTGTTGCCCCGGGCCC
>DATNIW010000164.1:0-12642 GCA_035604215.1 Fibrobacteria bacterium | reverse complement strand
TAGGTGTGAATGGTGTCTCCGGAGCGGGTCCAGTCGTAGGGCCGGTCGTCGGGAACCTTGTAGATCAGCCTTCCCGTGCGCAGGTCGATGTCGTTGGCTCCGATGAGCTGGATCACCTGGGTCTTCAGGCCGTGGGCGCGCATGTACTTGAGGCTCGAGGGCTCGAAGCTCTGCACGAACACGGGCGCATCGGGTCGGTTCCAGCCTGCCCTCCGGAGAGTGGCCACGATGCTGTCCTCCAGCGGCAGGCCCAGCTCCCGGTTGTAGGTGGGATTCTTGGACTCGGGGTAGATCCAGATCTTCCGTTTGGCGGTGGAACGGGACTTGGCCAGGTCGATGATCTCCTGGAAGGTCACCAGCCGACATTTCCCGTCCATCGCCGTCGGACGTTCCGGGTCGGTGACGATCCCGCCCAGGGTCCGGATCTCGGCGATGGTGAAGTCGGCCGCGAACCAGCCCTCCTGGATCTCTCCATCCACGTTCCGCGTCCGCTTGCGGTCGGCGAACTGCGGAAGGCTCGCCACGTTGGTGCTGATGGCCAAGTTGGGGTCGTGCCGGGCGATCAGGACGTGGTCCTTGGTCATGATGAGGTCGGGCTCGATGACGTCCGCGCCCAGGTCGATGGCACGCACGTAGGCTTCGTAGGTCTCCTCCGGCAGGTAGCCACCGGCCCCCCGGTGGGCCACGATCAAGGGAGGCTTGCCGTCCAGGGTGGGGAGCGGTGTCTTCGCAAACGCGGCCAAGGCGCACCCGGCCAGGATCGGAAAGACGAACGGATTCTTGGGCATGGACGGATCCTGGAGGATGGTGGATGGAGCACCGCCCTTCGAAAGGAGGCGAGGGACGTGTCGTCCGGGTGTCCGTCGTGTTGCCGACGTGTTTCTGGGTGGTGGATGCAACGGTCCGGCATCTCCTATTCACCCGTTGCCGGGATCGCGTGGCGGTCAATCGGCGGAACGGAGTGCGAATGCGGATCCTCGTGGTGGAGGATTATCTGCCCCTGCGCGAGTCCATCCAGAGGGGATTGGTCCGGGAAGGGCATTCCGTGGATGGTTGCGGCGACGGGGGCGAGGCTCTCGCCATGGCCCTGGTCGGTGTGCCGGATCTTGTCGTGCTGGACCTCATGCTTCCGGGGCTGGACGGTTTCGAGTTCCTCCGCCGCATCCGGTCGGCGAAGCTGGACTCCTCCGTGCTGGTGCTCACCGCCCGGGACGGTCTGGACGATCGCGTGCGGGGACTGGACGCCGGGGCCGACGACTACCTGGTCAAGCCCTTCGCCTTCGAGGAATTCCTGGCGCGTTCGCGCGCCCTGCTGCGCCGACGGGGACCCGAACCGGTGCTCCGGGTCGGGGACCTGGAGCTGGACACCCGGGCGCACACGGTGCGCAGAGGTGCGGATCCCATCGACCTCACCTCCAAGGAATTCGAGATCCTGGAATTCCTGGCCCGCCGCAACGGGGAGCCCGCCCGGCCGGAGGAGTTGCACCGGCATCTGCGTCCCGGCGGCGAACCGGGCCGCAGCAACGTGGTGGAGGTGTACGTGGGGTATCTGCGCCGCAAGCTGGAATCCGGAGGGCGGTCGCGGCTGCTCCACACCCGTCGGGGCTTCGGCTACATCCTGGAGTCCAGGAATTGCGCCTGAAATCGTCCATACTGGTCCAGCTCCTGGTGGGTGGTTTCGCCGCCACCACCGCGGTCATGGCCATGGGAGGTGCCGCCTCCTACTGGATGGTGAAGACGAGCTGGATCGAACAGATCGACCGTTCCCTGGAGAGCCGGGCCCTGGGCATCGCGTCCGCTTGCCGGATGACGGAAAACGGCCTGGCTTTCGACGCCAAGCTCCTGGACCAGGACGTCTTCCACGATCCCCGTTCGCTGGAGTACTTCGAGGTCCGCGATTCCTCCGGGAAGACCTTGGGCCGTTCGGCATCGCTGGGGACCGTCTATTTCCCGCGGCAGACCCCGAAGGTCGACTCCCAGGTCTTCGGTTGGTTCCACCCCGCCACCCTGCACAGGATGCGTTTCGTTTCCAAGTCCATCGCCCTGCCCGACACCGACCGGGGAAATGCGACGATTTCCGCGACCATCTTCTTCGGGCAGGATTTCAGGGATGCCAAAAACCGTCTGCGGGACGTGCGGTGGCGGTTCTTCTGGGTCTGGTGCGCCGCCGAGATCCTCCTGTCCTCGCTCCTGTACCTGGTGGTCCGCACCTCGTTGTCCCCGCTGGGGATGATCGCCGACCGGCTCCGGGAAGTCAGCGAAGACCGCCCGGGAAGATTCGGGGACCTTCGAGTTCCCGTGGAGGTGGCTCCCTTGGTGCGGGCTCTGGAGACAACCCTGGGACGTCTGTCCGAAGCCTTCCAACGGGAGCGGACGCTCCTCGCCGATCTCGCCCACGAGCTGCGCACGCCCCTGTCGGGACTGCGCACCACGTTGGAGGTGGGGGTGGACGACGTGGAAGAGGAGGCGCGTTCGGCGCTACGGCGCAGTCTTTCCATCACGGTGGGGATGCAGTCTCTGATGGAGTCCCTGATGGTGCTCGCCCGGCTGGATGGAAAGCAGATCGAACCCGCCTTGGTGGAAGTCGACCTGTCGGCGACCTTGGAGGAATTGTGGAAGCCCCATGCCGAAAGGGCCGCGAAATCCGGATGCTCCGCAAGCCTGGAGACCGGTGCCGACTCGAAGGTCCGGGTGGACGCCGACTGGATGGCCATCGTGGTCCGGAACCTCCTGGACAACGCCGTGCGGCACGCCGGATCGGAAGGATGGATCGATTGCCGGGTGAAGGCCCAGGGCGACGAGGTCGGGCTCACGGTGCGCAACAGCGGAAGCCGATTGGTCCCCGCCGAAATCGAAAAGGTCTTCGATCGATTCTGGCGGCTGGATTCCTCGCGCGGCGTGGGCGCCGGGCATGCGGGACTGGGGCTGTCCCTGTGCCGGGAGTTGGTCGTGCACATGGGGGGAACCATCCAAGCGACGGTGCCGGAACCCGGTGTGTTCCAAGTGGACATCCGGTTGCCCAAGGCCTGAATGCCCCTTTTCCGGGACACTCATCTTCCTCTCACCGGAGGGTCCCAGGATTGTAACAAACTTGTAATAGATCGAATACTCCAATTCATGAGCTTTTGGTCGTCAATCGCAGACCGTTTGCGGATCCACCACAAAGGGCCTGAATCCACAGAGAGCAGGAGACGACCATGAACAAGTTCCATCGATCGCTCGCGATCGCGCTGGCGGCCGGATTCGCCGCCACCGCGACCGCCGCCACGCCGGACACCGTCGAGATCCACGACCACGATGTGACCGGCACCACCAACTGGACCAACAACCACATCTACCGCATGCACTTCAAGGTGTTCGTGCGGTCCGGTACGGTCCTGAACATCCAACCGGGCACGGTTGTGTTGGCCGATTCCCGCCAGGACAGCGCCACGGTGCTCGTGGTGGAGCGTGGTGGCAAGATCTACGCCCAGGGGACCGCCACCCAGCCGATCATCTTCACCTCCGAGCTGGACAACATGGTGTCCACCGCTCTTCCCAACAACAACGGCAGCCGCGGGCTCTGGGGCGGCATCTACATCTTCGGCCGGGCGCCCAACAACGAACCGGGCGGAGTTTCTGACTACACCTCCGACATCACCGGCGACACCGCCGACCTCCGCTACGGCGATTCCACCAACGCCAATCCCCACGACAACTCGGGAGCGCTCAGCTATGTCTCCATCCGCTACACGGGGATCGCGGACCTCAGCACCTTGGCCGGTCTCATGCTTGCCTCGGTGGGCGACAGCACCCGGATCGACCATATCGAAGTCTACACCTCGGGTGACGACGCCATCGACCTCGAGGGCGGGACGGTCAACCTCAAGTACATCGAGACTTCGTTCAGCGCCGGCGACGCCTTCTACTACTCCGAAGGCTACCGCGGCGACATCCAGTACCTGTTCTGCATCCAGAACGTGATCCCCGGCGGCGCCAGCAACGGCGTGAACACCAAGATCGAGACGGAAGACACGCTCCAACACCCCACCTCCATCGGACGGATCTGGAACGCCACCTTCATCTCCACCGGTGACAGCACCGGCAAGAGCCTCCTGAACACCTACACAGGCAAGTACAAGTACGCCCTGGTCTACAAGAAGGACGGGTCGGGCACCTTCGCCAATTCCGTTGTGACCGAATGCCCCTACGGCGGCGTGTTCGTGGATACCTCCACCCTGGCCGACGCCGAGCACTCCAAGACCAGCGACAGCCTGGGTCACACCTTGGTCATCGAAAACAACCTCTGGGACCGCATCGGTGCCGGAGATTCGCTTCCCGGCGTGGCGAACGGCCTTCCGTACTTGGCCACCTACCTCGCGGCCAACCACAACGACGTGGCCAACCCGATGCTGGGTGGCATTTCCTGGACCGCCAACAAGGGGCTGGATCCCCGCCCGTCTTCCACCGGCCCGGCCTACCAGGACGTGGGCACGGTGCCTGCCGACGGCATCTTGGAGCAGACCACCTTCCGCGGCGCCTTCGGGCAGGACAACTGGGCGGCGGGCTGGACGGCGCTCTCCACGGGAAGTTTCTTCTCCGACGCGTCCAACACGACGGGAATCCTTCGCAAGGCAGGCTCGACCGGCGCGCTTGCGATTCTTCGCGGACGGACCCTGTCGCTGCAATTGCCAACGGCCGCGAACGTCCAGATCGACTTCCTGGACGTCTCCGGACGGGTTGCCGCCTCGCGCACCGTCGCGTTGGGTGCCGGTGACCAACAGGTGATAGTGCCCTCCGAGGTCCGCGGACTTTCCGTGGTCCGCGTGCGTGCCGGCAACGCCGCGCAGAGCTTCCTGGCCACCCTGCCCTAAGACCAAAAACGACTGGACGCCGCCCGGAAACACCGGGCGGTTCTGTTCGACCTCCGGAGTGATGGATCATGCGTTTGCGCTTCCTGGGAACGGCCACGGGCCTGCTCCTTTCCGCTGTAGCGGCCTATGGACAAGCACCATCCACCGTGTCCGACACCAACGTGGTTTGGGCGGCATCCGGGAGCGATTCCACGGTGGTCCGTGCGGCGCCATCGGACACGACCGCCATCGCCGACAGCGCCAGACCGATCGCTCCACTCCCCGCCACGATCGATTCCCAAGCGCAGGCTGTCCTTGCGGACACCGCTTCGCGCAACGACTCTTCCAAGGCGGTGCTTCGTACCGATTCCGCGCCGAATCCCGTCGCTGCGATGGACACCGTCCATATGCCGATCGATACCGCCTGGAAGGACTCGGCTGCGCTGCTGCGCCACATGGGGGTGGTGGTGGTGCACGGGCAGTTGCGCGGCAAAATCAAGGCCCAAAGTGAACGGAAGGACGCCGCCAACCGCAAGGATGTGCTCTCCATAGAGGCCATCGAGGAGCAAGGGGATCCCGACGTCGCCGACGCCCTGCAACGCGCCCCGGGCGTCACCCTCCAACGCAGCCAGGGCGAAGGGAACTATGTGCAGATCCGGGGGACGGAGCCGCGGCTTTCCACGGTGACATTGAATGGACAGCAACTGTCATCTTCGTCCGGCGACACCCGCGCGGTGGACCTGAGCGTGATCCCGGTCGACCAATTGTCCGAGGTGGAGATTACGAAGGTGCTCATGCCGGAAATGGACGGCGACGCCATCGGGGGGACCGTCAATCTGGTGACGCCCACCGCCCGCGACACCCACCTGGTGGTCAAGGCCCTGCTCGCTTCCGGATGGAACGACCTCTCCGGAGAACCCCTTTGGCAGGGATCGGTGGCGCTTTCGCGCCGCTTCCTCAAGGATGGTGCCTTGGGCGTTTATCTGGGCGGGAGCTGGTTCAAGGACCAGACCCGGACCGACGATATCGAACTGACCTGGGACACGGCAGGCTCCAAGAACACCATCTGGGACATGGACATGCGCCAGTACCTGAACCAGAAGGAACGCACCGGAGCAAGCGGCAGATTGGACTGGCGCTTTCCGGACGGGTCCGTGGTCTACCTCACGGGGAATTGGAACCAGGAGGACGACCAACAGCTGCGCAACCGATTCACGATCGACCGCAATGGCGCCAGCCAAGCACAGGCCTTGGGCACCCAGGTCATCTACCCCGATTCCTTCGTCTACAACGATGACCTAAAATACAAGATCGAGGTCCGGCAGCAGGAAAAGGTGAAGGATGTTTCCCAAGCGACGTTGGGAGGGAATACCCGGATCGGTCCCGTGTTGCTCGATCTTTCCGGAACGGGATCTTCATCGACCTCTGACCAGGATCCCAATCTGAAGGTCGAATTCGATGCGCCGAAGAATTTGAACTCGTACATCGATCCTTCCAACCCGGATATTCCCACCTTCGACGCCTTCCTATGGCGCTCTCCCGTAGGGATCGATCCCAGGTATCTGGATCCCTCGAAGTACACCCTGTCGGAGATCCAAAGTGTGGGCAAGCGCGCGGAGGAGGACGATCTGCACGGGAGGTTCGATTCCAAGTTCTCTCCCGGCGACGATTCTGCCTGGATCGTCAGTGCCGGAGCCAAGACCGGTTGGAACCACAAGGACCAGTACGTGTACGGAAGCGAATTCCAGTCGCCCTCCGGTACGGCAGCGCCGACCTTGGACGAATTCCTGGCCTCCGGCTCCAACAGCTTCTACAACGGGAACTACAACCTCGCGCCGCTGCCCGACATCAACGCGGTGCGCACTTGGTTCAACAACCACCGCGCCGGCTTGGACACCACGGGTACCAGCGACATGCACATCCAGGACGATCCGGACTGCTATACGGTGACCCAGTTCCACTGGGCTGGATACGGACAGGTCCGCTGGACCGAAGGCGACTTCTCCGCCACAGGTGGCATGCGCGCGGAGCGCTACGACGTGCGCTCGACGGGAAACGACGTCCATGAGCAAGCCGACGAGAGCTGGTCGTACACCGTCCCCGTCACCGTCGACCGAACCTTCGACTTCCTGCTGCCCATGGTTTCGGCGCGGTGGACACCCCTTCCCTCCCTGGTGGCCCGAGCTTCCTACACCCGTTCGTTCGTTCTCCCGGACGCGATGGACCTCCTGCCCACCACACAAGTGGACCTCCTGGATCTCACCGAAAACGTGGGGAACCCCAACCTCAAGGCCACCCAGGCCGATGCGATCGAGACCGACCTGGAATGGTACCACCAGCCCCACGCCTTCGCCTCCATCGGGATCTTCGGGAAACGGCTCACCGACTACATCTTCCCGGACGTTTGGGTCCAGTGGGACAACATCCGCAAGGCCACGTTCACCTACTACAGCAAACTGAACGGCCACCAAGCGCTCTTGGGTGGGGTGGAACTGGAACTCCAACAGCCGTTCAAATTCCTTCCCTGGTACTTCTCCTCATTTGGTGTGGATGCCAATTGGACCTTCACCGGGTCCAGCACTACGCTTCCGGGACGGACGCAGTCCAGCACGCTTCCCGGACAATCCGACCAGTCCGGGAACCTTGGGCTTCGCTTCGATCTCAAGGGATTTTCCGCGGTGGCGGCCCTGAACCTCCAGAGTCCCTTCCTCTTCGAGATGGGAACGGCGCCGGAATACGACAACTGGGTGGATTGGCACCAGCGCCTGGACGTCTCGCTGAGCCAGCGTCTGTGGCACGGCGTTCTGATCTACACCCACCTCGCGAACCTCACGAATTCCCCCTACCGCATCTACATGGGCGACACCCAACACCCCATCCAGATCGAGTACTACGGACGGAGCTACGAAGCCGGCGTCCGGATTTCGCTTTGAATTCCAACCCAAGGAGTCTCCTCATGTCCCAAACGCACCGACGTCTCCGATCCGGCCTTCTCGCCGTCGCCTTGCTCCTGGCTTCCCAGGCCTTCGCGGAAGGCGGGAAGATCTCCTTCCTGGTCTTCGGCGACTGGGGCTGGAACGGATACAACCACCAGAAGGAGCTGGCCCAGACCATGGGGACGGAGGCCAAGAAGCTGAAGGCGGACTTCATCGTGTCCCTGGGCGACAACTTCCAGGTGAACGGGGTGCGTTCCGTCCAGGATCCCCTCTGGCGGCTTTCCTACGAGGACATCTACACCAATCCCTCCATGGAGAAGGACTGGTACTGCGTGCTGGGAAACCACGACTACCACGGGAATCCGCAGGCCGAGATCGACTACACCAAGATCAGCCGCCGCTGGAACCTGCCTGCCCATTACTACTCCGTACACGAGGAACTTCCCGACGGGACGACCGTGGACCTCTTCTTCCTGGACACCTCCCCGCTGCAACGCCAGTACTGGTCGCATCCGGAGAAATATCCCACCCTCCACGAACAGGACACCACGGCGCAACTTCGCTGGCTGGACTCGTCGCTGACCGCCTCCAAGGCCACCTGGAAGCTCGTGTTCGGGCACCACCCGGTCTATTCCGGCGGCGTGCACGCTCCGGAACTCCTGGACATGCCGGGTCGTTTCGCGAAGCGCTTCGAAAAGGGGGGCGTGGACGCGTACTTCGCGGGCCACGACCACCACCTGGAACACATCCGCCAGCCGGGAAGCAAGGTGAACTACTTCATCGACGGCGCCCACGAGATCCGTCCGGTCAAGGCCACCCCGGCCTCCGATTTCGCCGTGTCCACGCCGGGCTTCATGACCGTGACCATCTCTCCGGACACCCTGCTGGTGCGCGCCGTGGATGTGAACGACGTGGTCCTTCGCGAGTTCCCCATCCTCCGCACCAAGAACTGACACCGAGAATCCGCCCTCGAAACCCGAAAGACTCCTCCGATGATCCCCTTCTTCGCCGCCCTGCTTTCCCTCTCCTGCCTCTCCTCCAGCGGTGCCGGAACCACCACCGCCTGGCCCCTGGGCGGCGAAGGGGGCTGGGACCTCCTGACCTCGGATCCCTCCACGGGTCGGCTCTTCGTGACCCGCGCCACCCACGTGGTGGTGATGGACCCGAGCGGCAAGGTGGTGGGGGACATCCCCGACACCAAGGGGGTCCACGGCGTGGCGCTGGTGCCCCATCTCGATCTCGGCTACACCAGCAACGGAAAGTCGAATTCCGTCACCCAGTTCAAGCTCTCGGACCTTTCCGTGGTGAAGGTGCTGCCGGTTTCCGGCACCAACCCCGACGCCATCCTCTACGATTCGGCCACCGCGCGGATCTTCGTGTTCAACGGGAAGTCCCACGACGCCTCGGTCCTGGACGCCGCCACCGGAAAGGAGATCGGGAAGATCAGTCTTCCCGGAAAGCCGGAATTCGCCCAGGCCGACGGCAGAGGCAAGGTGTACGTGAATCTGGAGGACAAGTCGTCGATCTCGGTGATTGATTCCAAGGTTCTGAAGGTTCTGGACACCTGGAAGCTTCCGGTGGACGGCCCCACGGGCCTGGCACTGGACACCACCCGCAGTCTCCTGTTCGCGGCGGGCGAAGGCAAGATGGCCGTGCTGGACTCGCGCACCGGGAAGTCGGTCGCGGTGCTCCCCACCGGGGCGGGTTCCGATGCGGCGAGCCTGGACCCCGTCACGGGTCGGGTCTACGTGGAGAACGGCGACGACGCCACCCTGACCGTCCTCGCAGCGGATTCCACCGGAAATTGGAAGGTCCTCGAGAACATCCCCACCCATCGCGGTGCGGCGACGGGGGCCTTGGACCCGGTGGCCCACAAGCTCTATCTGCCCTCCGCGGACTTCGCCGCCAAGACGGGACACGTCAGCAAGGGCGACAACATCCCGGGCAGCTTCAAGATCCTGGTGGTCGACATTTCCCGTTGAGCCGTGATCGCCGCCCGGGTGGGGCGGCCGCGGAAAATCGATCTTTCCTGCCAGCATGGAATCTCCAACGCGAACCGCCCTGGGCCGTGGCGCGCTCTGCGCGCTCCTGGCCGCCGCCGTACCTGCATTGGCCGGTCCGCCGTTCACCACCGACGACCCCGAGCCGGTGGACCTGGGGCACACCGAGGTCTACGTCGCGCTCGCGGAAACCAAGACCGCAAGCGGCTGGTCGGGGGATGCGCCCTTCGTCGAATACAACTACGGGGCCGCGCCAGGCCTGCACCTGCACGTGGGCATGCCGTTGGCATTTTCCGCGCCCACGGACGGAGCTTCCCACATCGGGCCGGGGGATGCCGAGGCTGGGGCCAAATACCGGTTCCTGGAGGAGAGCGGTTCCGTTCCCATGATGGCCGTCTATCCCACCGTCTTCGCGCCCACGGGAAAGGCGAGCGATGGTCTGGGCAGCGGGGACTGGCAGGCATTCCTTCCCCTTTGGTTGGAGAAGAACTGGGGGAGTTGGCAGGTGAACACCGGAGCCGGGTACTGGTTGGACTTCGCCGCCGCCTCCCAAAACCACTGGTTCGCGGGGGTGCAGGTGCAGAAGGACCTCTCCGCTTTCCTGACGCTGGGGGGAGAGATCGTCCACGACGCGGGCCAGTTGCCCTGGGATGGCCAAAGCACGGGCTTCAATCTGGGTGCCGTCTGCAACCTCTCCGAGAACGACCACGTCCTTTTCTCCGCGGGACGGGGGCTCACCCAGGTGGCCGCCACCAACGAAGTCTCGTCGTACCTGGCCTACCAGAGGACCTGGTGAGAGATCTTTGCTGCGGCATTCCCGCGCATTTCCGTCGTTCGCGAAAAATGCGCAGTCCTGTGGGGACGATTGCAAAGCTCCACCCTCTCGTTTTGACGACTCTTGCAAGCGTGGCGGGGATGTTTCCCGTCGCCGATCAACGGAGCGGATCATGAACCTGCGCACCACCATCGGGCTTCTCGCGGCACTGGGCTTGGCCCGGGCCGGACACGCCCAGAACCTCATTCCCTTCAACTCCGGCTTCGAACTGGGCTCCCCGGCCGGATGGTACATGTGGATCGACGAGAAGTCGGGCGGCAACGCCTCCTTCGAGACCGTGGACAAGGACGCCCACTCCGGCGGCTACGCCCTGAAGTTCGACGTCAAGCGCGCCACCCGCGAGGTCTGGCAGATCTCCCTGAACGTCCCCCAGTGGACCGCCAAGCCCGCGACCCACTACAGGCTCACATTCTGGGCCAAGGGCCCGGGCACCTTCAAGGTCAACGTCAGCGACGTGGAGAAGAGCTACGCCTGGATCACCGGCTTCGACGCCTCGGTTTCGCCCACCCAGTGGACCAAGGTGGAGGGGGAATTCACCACCATAACCCAATCGGGCATGAACAAGGTCAACATCGCCATCGGGCTCGGACAGAACGTGGGCACCTACGAGTTCGACGACTTCGATCTCGAGGAGGTGGGGTCCGCCGGAACCAAGTAGGCTTCCTGGGCTACATTCGACGCCCATGGCATCGGCCCGTGGACTTCTCTTCGCGGCCGCCCTCCTTTCCACGGGGGCGGCCTTGGCGTTGCGCCTCCCCCAGTCGCGGAAGCATGCCGGGCTTTTCCCCGGCCGTCCCGTCTACCTCTACTCCTTCGACGACCATGGAAGCGGAGGCGTTTCCCGCATCCTGGCCCTGGATCGGTCGGATTCGGGACTGCGCTTCACCTTCGTCCTGGGGAACACGCTGGCCACCTTCGTCGGGGCCGGAGCCGCTTGGCAGTCCGACAGTTCGAACCGAACCGGCGAGGTGGACTTCGCCCCCTGGGACGACGTGGAACTCTCCTTGCGGACCAGTCGGCCATTGCGGCTGCGGATGATCCTGGTGGCCCACGATTCCGCGATCTGGAAAAACGGGGACTACCTGACGCGCCGCTACAGCGAGGCGCGGTTCTCCCCTCGACCCGACGGGTCCGCCGACATCCCCTTGGGCCAATTCGCCCTCTCTCCGTGGTGGATCGACCGCGGCCTGGTGCCCGTCTCCGACACGACGCGGAAGCTGGACCACGTGGTGGCGTTCGAGATCCAGGCGGTCCCGGGCGGGGTGGCGGCCGACGGACGTGTGGACACCGTCCTGATCCGGTCGGTGCGCCTGGTGCGCCACCGGCACCTGGCGGGAACGTGGGTCTGGTGGCTTCCCGGGCTGGCTTGGCTGGCGGTCGCGTTCGGCCTGTTGCCGCGCCGGAGACCCGCGACGGAAATCGGGATCGCCGCGGTCGCATCGCCGCCCGGCCCCGCCCCGCTGGGGCTGCGGTCGGAATCCGACGAACTGCGCGACCGCCTGGCCGCGCACCTCGCGTCCAACTACCAGCGCGGCGAGCTGGACGCCGACACCGTCTGTCGGGAGACCGGCATTCCCCGCTCACGTTTGCCGGAGATCCTCCGGGAAGGATTCGGGACCACCTTCAAGGCCTACCTCAACGAGCTGCGCCTGACGGAAGCCTCGCGCCTTTTGCGCACCACGGACAGGACCGTTTCGGAGATCGCCTTCGCGGTGGGGTACAACGGGATCGCGCACTTCAATCGCGTTTTCCGGGAACGGTTCGGGCTGGCGCCGGGGGAGCATCGGTCCGCCGTGGGCGGGGGCTGATCCGCCTCAGAGCGTGGAGGTTCGCCTTGTGGCTTCGCCTGCGGCGGTGAGCTTGTACTTCTGGAGTCGGCTGGTGGGGAGGTGCGGGAGGGTGAATTCCACGAGTCCGGCTTCCAGGGCTGGTGACAGGTAGCGTTCGCGGAAGCTCTTGCGGTCGGAAAGGCCCAGCCTTGCCTGCAGTTCTTCGCGGCCCGCGGGCCGGTTCGCCAGGGCCTTCAGCAGGGCGGCGAC
>DATNIW010000163.1:0-13971 GCA_035604215.1 Fibrobacteria bacterium | reverse complement strand
ATGGCGTTGTTGGCGATGGTGGCCGTGATCGCCGAAGAAGTCTCGAAGACCTGGGGGGTCTGACCCGGTCCGGGGATGCTCTGCACGCGCGATCCCGCCGCGATGGGCACCACGGCGGGGGATCCGGGGGCGGAGGACAGGGTGAAGACGAGAACCGTCGAAGCGCTCACCCCGGGCGACGGTCGGTATCCCACCAGACGCGCGAGCTCGAAGACACTGCGGGCCTCCACCGCGGTGCCCAGGTAGGCTTCGTTGGCAAGGCGCTCGGTGTAGAAGGTGAGGATGTCGAGGACTTCCGACCAGGCGTCCACGAGCGCGACGGAGAAGTCGTCGTCGGAGCGGGTGCGCAGGCCCGCGAGCGCGGGCGCGTCGGAGCTGGAAAGCGCGGCTTCCATGGACGACAGGAACGCCGCCCAGGTCCCCACGCGGTAGCGGATCGCGGGCAGCCCGGGTCGGTTGACCACCTGTGCGGGGGTCGCCTGCGCGATCCCCGCACAGCATTCGCAGAGCTGGTCCGTCGCATCCTGGCAGGTGCAGCTCATTTTCCACCGTCCATGGTCAGCAGGAGAACCCCGCGGTCCGCGTGGTTCGGATCGTTGTCGCAGCGGGGAACTTCGACGGCCCCCATGGTCAACCGGGTGGGCGGGGTCGCGCGGTCCGGGGTCGGCGAGTCCATGCGCTCGAAATGCAGGACCTTGACGGAGACGACCCCCACGACCGCTTGGGCCGCAGCCACGACAGGGCTCGAGTACACCGTCTCGCCGAACCGGAAATTGACCGCATTGAGCAGGCCCGGCGTCCCGGCGCAGGTGTCCCCGCCCACCAACGCCGCCCAGACGGCGGCATACACGTCGCCGCGGAAGTAGCCGGGATCGACGCAGATCTCCAGCGCGATGCGGAGCCCCACGAACACGGCCCGTTCCACCACCAGATCCACGCCCATCATGCGCAGGCGGTTCAGGTTCGAGGTCACGGCCTTTCCGAGCGCCGGAGTCCACACGGCCTGCGGGTCGATGCTGGTGAAGGCCGAGTACCACGAACCGGTCCAACGCACGGTCCCCTTGGCCTCGCGCACTCCGGGAACCAACGCCGCCATGGTGCCGTAGTCGTCGGCCGTGACGCAGCGCTCCTGGGTCTGGAAGGCGAAGGGAGCGACCTGGCGGATGTGCTCCATCGCTTCGCGATCCGTTCCGCCGGCCGCCGCGAGGGGGTTGCGCACGCCCGCGATGCCCGGCCCATGGAAGAGGGCGTGGGCCAGGGCTTCACGGCCCACGTTGCCCGCGGTTCCGTTTCCGGTGCGGTAGTTCGCCAGGAAGGAGAGCCCAGCTTCCGGAGCGGCGCCGTAGATGCCGTCCCCGAACCGCAGGTGCGCGGTGCCGTCGTTTTCGATCTCCGGCACGAATCCCTGGGACTGGTTGGTTTCCACGAGCCCGAGCAGATCCTGAACCGGCTGCCACCGCCCCCCGTCGTCGCTCTCCAAACAGACCTGAGGTTTTGCGGCGGAGGTGTCCGGGGACAGGAAAGTGGAGGCCGCCGCACTGGAAACGTACGGGACAGCGAAGGTCAGATCGGGATTGGCCAGGATGGGATCGAAGCGGGGATGGGGGATGGCCGCCCCGGTAACCGTCCCGCAGTCGCACCCGGCTCCCGCCACGGGAGCCTCCGGTGCGGGCGGAACCGCGCCGAGAGACTCGCCCACGGTCCAGACGCCATGGTCGGCGGCGACCACGTTGCCGCGCGCCACCGAGACGGCGGCTAGGGGAACCGATCCATGATCGGGATCCGTCACCGAGGACAGGCACAGTGAGAACGGAAGCGCGTCGGCGTCCTGCCAGGAGATGGCCGTGAGCGCGATGCCCGGGTTGGTGGGATCCACCAGGGGATTTCCCGCGTGGTCGACGGTCGAGGCCCAGGTCAGGCGCACGGCCCAGCGGTGGTTGGGGTCGGCGTCGGCCGGATCGCCGGTCTTTGGCCCCAGGAGTTCCTCGAAGATCAGGACCTGTCCGGCCTTCAGACTGGAAAAGGCACCAGTCAAAGTGGCGTCGGTGGACCCCGCCGGCAGGCAGCATCCGCCGTCGCCCCAGGAGTAGAACTCCATCTTGTTCTGCTCCACCCGAAGGGTGGTGGGTTCCATGCTCGCGAAGACGGGACCCGACGCGGCCTTGAGCTTGGAGGCGTCGTAGCTGTCGGGATCCACGCTCGGTCCGAGCCCGGGGAACAGCGGGTGGAATTGCGTGCCGTGCGGCACCGATACCCCGTCGGCGGAGGCGGCCAAGCACATCCAGGTGCGTGCGTTCGCGCCTTCGGCCACGCGGTAGTCCACCAGCCGGGCGTGGCGCCGCAGCGAGATGCGGCTGCGCGCGGTCCCGATGTAGGCCTCGGTGTTCACGGCGTCCTGCAGGTAGCTGGCCCGGTCGGCGGCGAAGGCCAGGGCCTCCACCAGGGCGATGCCGGGATCCGCGGCGTGGGTTTCGGTCCAGGTGGGCAGCAGAACGGACAGGCGGTCCAACATCGCTTGACGGAAACCGTCGTAGTCGCGCGCCAGGTAGTGGATGTCCGGCGCGGGCATGGGGATGGAAGGACAGCAGTCGGTCGGGGCGCAGTCCACGGGAGACGGACATCCCGCCTTGAAGGAGAAGGTCACGCTGGAGAGCTGCGGATCGATGCCGGGCGGAGGATCGGGGTCCAGCGGTCCGACCACCAGGGACAGGGAATAGGGGGAGAAGTCGCCGGTGGCGTCCAGCGAGATGGTCACCGTGATCGGGTCGGAGTCCGTGGCGGAAGCGATGCCTGCGACGACGAGCGTGGTGTGGCCTGTCAGCGAGACGTTTTCCGGAGCCAGGGACAGGTTCCGGGCGTCCTTCAGGAACGTGAGTGCCAGGGTCTTCCCGCAACCGGGTTTCTTCCCGACCACCTCCACGTAGTCGATCCCGTTGAGTCCTGGCGTGCGCAGCACGCGGTCGCGGCGTCTCTTGTCGGTGCAGAAGGCGATCATTGCGTGGGCCCTCCGTAGAGGAACTGCTGGGATTGCGGTTGCTGGTTGGACACGAGCAGGTAGACCACGGTCACCGCGAGCGTGGAGTCCTGCGCTTGAACGGTCACGGACTGCACGCGGATCAGGTCGGAGAGCCACTGCTGCAGACCGGCCTGGATGGCTTGCTGCTGGGCGGCCGCGAGGACGTCGCTGTTGGGGGCGAACACCAGTTGCGCGGTTCCGCTGCCGAAGGTTGGCCGGTTCACGCGCTCTCCCAGCGCCGTGAACAGGATCAGTTCCACCATGTCGCGCACATGGTCGGAAAGATCCGCCTGGGCGGTGCGTCCGGTCGCGTCGAATCCGAAGGGAAAGGCAAGGTTCATGGTGTGCCTCACATCGCCGTCACGCGGGTTTGCATGGTCACGGGCAGGAGCGGCACGCCCCCGGGGGCGGTGATGGCCGAACCCGACTGCACCACCAGCGGCATTCCCATGGAGGTGACGCGGACGGTTCCCGTCAACCACTGCCCGGTGACGCAGGGTGGGATCGGGACGGCGGGGATTCCGGGGCAACCCGCCACCATCCACGGCGCGACGATCGTGGCCGCGGGCATTCCGGTGAGCGCCACCCTCGGATTGGGCGCGGAGGGCAAGGCCTGTCCGCCGTGGGCGCAGAGGACCACCGCGCCTTGATGGAGAAGGAATCCGGCCATCAGGTCACCACCAGCGCGCCCTGGTTGATCGTCACCGCCGGGCCCGCCATGACGATGGTCGCGCCCTGGCCGTTGCTGATGATGATGCCCGTGTCGGAAATGGAGATCATCGCCCCCGTCGTGGACTTGAGGAGGATTCCCCCCGTGGGACCCGGCGTGTCGCTGAGCATGAGCGTGTTCTGGCCAACGGTCTGGACCACCACGTCCTGCAGTCCGGGCGTGCCCGCGAGCGCGAGGGCGGGCACCTCCGCGGCCGTCCCGAAGAAGCAGCCGGTCCACACGGGGTAGTCGGTGTTTCCCTGCTCGAACTCGACCCACACGCCGGAACCGATGGCCGGCACGGCGTAGAATCCGTTCTGGATGCCGGCGAAGGGAAAGCAGGGCATGGCCCAGGTGGAGGGGATCACGTTGGAGACGTCGGCGACCGTCACCATCAACCGTCCGATGTTCATGGGATCGATGTTCTGCAACACCGTGCCCCTGAATTTTCCGTAGTGCCCATTCAACCTGGACCTTCCCTTCCTAGAACGGCATCGACGGCACCAGCGGCGTGTTGGCCACCAGCGCGTTGCGTTTGAGGGTGAAACTCTGCTTGTACTCACCCGGTTTGATGCTGTGCGTGACCTGGTCCACGAAATGCAGCCCATCGAAGGCGATTCCGGCGCCGCGCACGCCCACCAGACTGCGCGCGCGCAGGGGCTGCCCGTAGCGCATCACGTCCAGGGTCCCGTCGCCGCTGACCACGTCCGCGGTCGCTACGCTGCGGGCGAAACCCCTCATCAGCGCTTGGGCCGGATTGAGCTTGGCCGTCCCCTCCAGGAACCTGATCCTCGGGGGAGGCATGATTGCCGCGCCCAGAGGGGGATCGAAGGGCGTGACGGGGGGGATGGGGATGGGGATGGGGATCTTGGTGGTGGGATCCTGGATGAATACGATGGGCAGCACCGCGTTCTGGGGCTCGTAGCGGAAGTTGAGGCTTTCGACATTGGTCCAGGAATCCAGGTTCACGCAAAGGGCCGTCTGAGGAAGACCTAGACGCATCCGAGGTCCCCAGTAGGCCTGGCTCGTTCCGGGCAACGGGCCCGGCACCATGTAGAACACGTAGCCAACCTCTTCGGCGAGTTCCTGGATGTACTCGAGGTCGCTGCCGTTCTGGGAGGGGGTCTGCTGGAGCGGAACCGGGATGTCGGGTGCAGGGACGGGGATCACCTCGGGCACCACCCCGAAGGCCGCGTACTTCGCGAGGACCGTCAGCACCCGCATGTCCGGGCTCATGCCGGGGTAGGGCAGTCCCGAGAAGTCGACCAGGTCCATCAGTGCGGACATGTCCTGTCCAGACACGACGAGCTTGGAGGATCCCGTCATCGCGTCCGGCTGGACCTCGGTATGCAGGACCACGCCGTCGATCAGCACCTGTGGGATGCCTGGAAACGTGACCAGGAGGACCACGCGCAGGATGGGGATCGGGGATCCGCCGGCCAGAAGGAAGAACGTCTCGAGGATTCCCTTGTCGGCCAGCGAGAATGTCAGTTGGAAACCGCTCCGCCCCGTGACGCTTTCCGTCACCTCAACGGAGACGAGCGCGTCCGAGAGCGGTTTGGGGGCCGGGATCGGCTCCACCGGCCCGGCCAGGAGGGTCAGATAGAGGGGGCTAACCATTGCGCGCACCCGGCGGGATGCCGCTGACCAGGGGAATCTGGATCACGCGCCCGGGCTCGGCGACCAGCGATTCTGGATCGTCGGTGCCGTTCGCGTCGCAGATCATCCAGAACAGGATGGGGTCGCCCAAGAACCGTGCCGCGAGGTTGTCGAGCCGGTCTCCGGCCACCACGCTGTAGTTCTGCGTGCTGGTGTAGGTGCTGGTGCGAGGGATGATGCGTCGGGAGAGGTAGGCCACCACGGTGCCGTCGGCGAGCGTGGTCTGTTCCACCCCGTCGCCGTAGTAGCGGCTGCTCGGGTTCAGCGGCGCGCCGGTGCCCGCGGCCGACTGGATCATGGCGGCGAGCGCGTTATCCATGGACATCCCTTTCCATCAGCTTCTTCCCGCCATGGATTCCTTGCCGATCTGGTAGGCCATGTACATGGCCCCGGCTGGGGTGAGGAATCCGACGTCGTTCACGTTCAGCACCCGCATGGACAAGGAGACCTTGGCGCGGATGGGGTTGAGCTGGGGATCGAAGGCCTCTTCGGCGATCTCGATTCCCGTCAGCCGCACCGGGGTGACGCGGTTGGATCCCCACGCGAACAGGGTCAGGTTCGAGGACATGGGAAGGATCTCGATGGTGCCCAAAAGCGACAGGACCTCGTTGGCGATCAGCAGGGCGCTCGCCGGGTACACCAGGAGTTCCAGCACCGCGAGCTGCGGCTGGATCCCCACCGCCATCGTCGTGGCGTCCTGGGCGGCCAGCTTGTCGGCGGCGTCGATCTCGATGTCGCAGCTGATGGTCTCGATGGGCGGGCCCTTGAGTCGCAGCACCTCGGTGCGGTCGGGTTGGTCGCCGACGCTCTGCGGTTGCAGGCTGCGCTTGATGGATTCCGGATTGTACTGGAAGTTTATGGTGTTCAGGGGGATGCCCGTGTTGGGCTCCAGCACCAGGATGGCGCCCTTCTTGAGGAGCGGGGAAACGCTAGACATGGCCACCACCTCCGATCCTGCCGGAAAGGCTGCGACGAATTCCGTCCACGACCATCCCCGCCGCGCGCTCCGCCGTCGCGTCGGAGGGGATCCGCCCGGCATCCACGTTGGAGATCCTGAAGCGCCCCGATGCCGCCGATCGCTCGAACGCCGAGGCGTCCAGCTTCCCCAGGGCGCTTTCCAGCGCCGAAGGGAACCTCCTCCTGGCCTGGTCCGACAGGCCTTCGAGGGCGATGCGATCGATCCTGAGATGCAACGAGCGCGCATTCATTCCCAGCCCCTGGTTTCCGCCGCGGTCAGCGGCTTGTCGAGCTTGGCGTACTCCGTGCGGGCGGCCTCCAGCACGTGCCGCATCTCGATGGATTCGCCGTCGTCGGCGGCGAGGAAGGCCGAGAGCAAGGCCACGTTGCGGATCACTCCACCCGTCACGTTCAACTGGGCCAGCCGGACCGGATCCAGGGCGCTGGTCGGGGCCAGCGATGGAAAGGCCTTGCGCCAGATGCGCTCGCGGCTGGGCGGATCGGGGAAGGGGAACTGGACCACGAAGCGAAGCCGCCTCTGGAAGGCCGGATCCAGCGCGTTCTGCATGTTCGTGGTGAGGATCGCGATGCCGCGGTAGGACTCCATGCGCTGCAGCAGGTAGCTGACCTCCAGGTTGGCGTAGCGGTCGTGGCTGTCGCGCACCTGGCTGCGCTTGCCGAACAGGGCGTCGGCCTCGTCGAACAGGAGGACGGCGCCGCTGCGCTCGGCGATGTCGAAGATGCGGCGCAGGTGCTTTTCCGTCTCCCCGATGTACTTGCTGGTCACGGTGGCCAGGTCGATCTGGTACAGGTCGCGGTCCAGTTGCCTCGCGAGCACTCCGGCGGCCATCGTCTTCCCGGTGCCGCTGGGTCCGGAGAACAGGGCCGAGAGTCCGGTGCCACCGGCGTGCCGGCCGTCGAATCCCCACCGTCCGTGCACCACAGCGGATCGTCTCGCGTGCGCCACGATCTGTCGCAGAACCGCCGCCTGGGCGGGGGGGAGCACCAGGTCGTCCCAGGCCGCCGCGCCGTCCACGCGCGTGGCGAGATCGTCCAGCGAGCGGCGCGCCGTCTGTCGGCAAAGCCTCCAAGCCGAAGACCCGAGGGGGGATCCCGAAGGTCCCGCCGAAGCCATCTCCCGCAGCGCGTCGGCCGTTTCCCCGATCTCCCGTGCGTCCAGAGGAAACGCCTCCACGATCGCGTCCAGTTCGGGATCCACCTCGGGCGCCGCGTCCCCCAGTCGCGACCTCCAGATGGACTTGCGCTGCGGCGCGGTCAAGCCGGGAACGGCAAGTCGGATTCCGTCCAGTCGCTCGGCGGATGTTCCCGCCTCCACCTCCATGGCCAGCGGGGCGTCCAGGCCATCCAGCCACGATTCCAGGGAAGGGACGTCCTGGAGCCGGCCTGTCCGCACCAGCAGCGCCGCGGGCCACAGGGCTGTTTCGCGGGCCACCACACGGGCCAACCTGTCCCGGTCGGCCGGCGATTCCGGAAGGTCGTTGGCGTCCAGAGCCCAGGGGTGGTATCCGGCGCGCTCGCACATCGCACGGAAAAGTTCGGCTCGTTCGGCAAAACGTCCACCCGTCAAGAGGAGTCTTCTTCGCGCGGACGAAGGTGTCGTCCAATGGGTAGCGCCGCGGTCGGCCAATTCCTCCAGTTCGGGACGCGGCGGATCGTCGAGGAATCCGTCCGCGGCCAACGGGTGCACGATGTGGTCCAATCTCTCGTCCGTGGCGGGCACACCCAGCAGGTACTGCAGGATCCGTTCGTCGATGGAAAGGGGGGATTGGAGCAACGGCCCCGGAGCCAAGTCCACCAGCCGCCAGTAGCGCAGGGGGCGGAGCCGACTCACGACGCTCCAGTGCGGCCGCTCGAAGACATGCATGGCCAGCCCGAAGGTCGGGTAGGGGCATTGGGGCTGCACCACTTCGCAGGCTTCGCAGAAGCGCCGGTCCACGGCGGCGCCCGCGCAGAGCAGGAGCACGTCCCTCTCGAAATCGCTGAGGGAGAAGAGTTCGCGAAGGTGTTCCACCGGATCGCGGTGCCCGGACGCGGAGGCGGACGTCCCGTTCCTCGCGTCGGAAAACGGCGGTGCGTCCTCGGATTTCGTCAACCTGGCGTAGATCTCCTCCAGGTGGTCCCAGAGACTGGTCGCTTCGCGCTCGCTTGCCACGATCACGGCCCCACCTGCACCTGGGGGAGCCACTGTCCGAAGGTCGGGCTCCCGGAGTTGGAGTCCAACGCGAGCTTGCTCTGTGCGCCATCCACTTCCACCCGCAGGGGGTAGGTCCCTGCGGCGAAGGTCGCTGGAATGTCCACGGTCACCGTGCTTGAGAGCGACGGACCTGTCAGCGGCGACGGAGGTTGCGGCAGCGCCTGGTCCCCGATGTAGACCACCGCCTGCTGCAGGTTCCCCACCTGGGGCGACACGGTCAGGACGAAGGGATTCGCCTGGTGGGCCTGGAAGGGAGGGGTGATGGCGGGAGGGATGGTCGGGACCAGTTGGAACGGCACGGGATTGGACGAGAACCCCGGATGCACCCTGGTGGAGGAAGGAAACACCGTCCCGCGCAGCACGCGCACCGTGTGGGTCCCGGCCAGGAGAGCGGCAGGCAGGGCCACCCGGACGCAGTCGCCCTGGACCGTGGCAGCGGCCACCGGATCGCCTCCGTCGAAGGAGACCTGGGTGAGCGCGGCCGAATCACCGAGGAAGTTGGATCCGGTGATGGTCAGGATCTGTCCAGAAACGGCCATGGAGGGAGACACCGCGTCCACCACCGGTCCGATCAACGGAAGGGCGAGGAGCGAACGGCGCTGCACGGGGAGGTTCGACTTGAAGCTCTTGGAGTCCTGGATCACCACCACGGAGACCTGGTAGGAGGTCGTGGGCCGGTAGTTGGTCTGGAACGCCGTCCACAGCCGATAGATCTCCTCGGTGGTCAGCGCCTCCGGGGTGATCTTGATCTGTTCGATCTGGCTCGCCAGATTGCTGGCCGCGACCAATTTCTGTTCATTGGAGGGCGATCCCGTGGCGAGGTCGGTCAAGGCCGCCTGGATCACGTCGCGTGGCACCACCGGCGTGGAGTGGAAGACCTGCATCGCGAAGGCCAAAAGGATCTCCGGATCGAAGGCGTTGCCTCCGTAGGCGGTCACCAGGTAGTGCAGGTTGATGGCCAGCGGGGGGTTTCCCGTCGGCGTTCCCGAGGCGTTGGCCGAGGGCAGACCCAAATTGCGCAGCGCCGGATTGATGCTCGCGTAGTACATGAACAGGTTCAGTTGAGGCGGTTCGTCGGCTCCCGTGGTGATGAGATCAGGAGCCTTGATGGTGATGCCGGGAGGGGAGACGAGGACCGAAGACGGGCCTCCGTCCGACAGCGCCGAGCTGAGCATGGACTTGAGCACGGCGCTCACGCCGCCCACCGCCAGGTAGTCGCTCATCGGCCACCGCCCTTGCGTCCGAGGAAATCGTCGAGAGAAACCCGAGGGCGGAAGGCGGGCGCGACGTGGCGCGGCTCCGGCCTGGCCGCGCGCAACTCGATGGTCCCGATGGAAACGTGGATCTCGGTCCTCTGCGGCGGCGCGGCTTCCGCTCCCGAACCCGGGACAGGTTTCGATCCGGCCCGGTCCGGCGTTCCCTCGGCCAAGGGCCGGGTCCGGAGACGTGGGGATTCCTCGACGGGCCAGGTCCGGTCGAATTCTTCCGCGGTGATCCGCGTTTGCGGCGCGCCCCTGGTCTCCTCTTCCGTCCGGAGGGACGGAATCCGCCCGACGGGATGCGACCGCGGATCTTCTCGGTCCATTTCCGCAGCAGGGCCCTGCAAACGTTCCGCCCTTCCCGTTCCCCGCTCCCGGTCGGTAGTTCCGTGGATGGTGGCGGGATCGATTTCGACGGAGATCGTGCTTTCGGGAATGTTTTTAGTGGAGAATTCCGTTCTTCGCGGAGACTCTTCCCGCCTGGTGGGCCCCGCCTCGTCGGGCAGCGCCGGGCCCCGGACGCGACGTGCCGGCTCGATCTCCTGTCGCGCCGTCTCGCCGTCTTGTCGCGCCGCTGATCCACCGACCGGCTGACCGTCGGGATCCGCGGTCTCGCGCGTCTCCAGCGGTCCCGGTCGCAGGCCCACATGGACGGGTGCGGCAAGGGGCTGCACTCCCGGCAGGACGCCGCGCGCACGGGCCACCATCCGTTCCAGCGCTCCGCTCATGCCCCCAGCATCTCCAGGTAGGAGGCGCGACGGTGCACGTCCATTTCCGCGATGGCCCGCTCGCTCCATCCGTAGGCGCTGGCGAGCAGGTGGATGTCGCGCATCAGGTGTCGGGCGGCCCGCCCCAGCTCCCGCGCGAAGAACCGCGCGATGTCCAGGTCCAGCGTCGGCACCCCCCCGCAGGCCGCGCAGACCAGTTGGAGCCGGATTTCCGCCGGGGCATTCAGTTCCTCGAACCTCTCGACCCGGTCCCGCGGCGGCTTCTCCCCGAAAACCGGTTCCCACCCCGTCGTGCGTGAAAGCAGGACCGTCATCGCCTCTTCGTCGTCCGCCGCGCCCAGGCAGGCCAGCAGGTCCGAGGTGTTCACCGGCCTCGCCCCGTCGTCGCGGCGGATGCCGCCCGTCTCGAGCCCTTCCCTCAGCTGCCGGGTGTCCAAGCGGAATTCCAGCTCCGCTCCGCAGTCCGGGCACGACGCGAAGCCTTCCAGCGCGGACCCGAAGGTCATCGCGCGGGCTTGGAGCAGCAGCGCGTCGCGGCGGGCGAGCGGCAGGTCGGCCAGGGATTCCAGCGGAATCTCCGGTGCGGCCAGCTCCAGCAACGCGAGCGCGCCTCGCGGCGTCGCGGCGTCGCGGCATCGCCCCGAGGCGAGAAGCATCAGTTCGCCGTCAAGGGCACGCATGGGCCGGATTCCGGGACCGACGGGTGGGGATCACGCCCGGGTCGAGCTGAAGCTGGGTTCCGTCGGTTCTGTCACGGACGTGTCGCGCTCCCAACCCTCGTTCTCCAGGATGATGTGCTGGATGGCCACCGCGTTTGCGTTGGCGTCCAGGTCGGGCAGCGCCTGGTATTCGGAGACCCAGGCGCGGTAGATCTTGTAGCTGATGGCCAGCTGCCCGGCCTCGTTGTAGAAGTCCAGGATGAGGTCCTTGCGGAAATCGGCGAGGGAGATCTCCGCGCCCAGTCCGGCTCCGATCTGCCACACCTTGGCGGCCCAGGCCTCGAAGGCGAGGTCGTGGGTCACGCCGCGTTCCAGCGTGATGGGGCCGAACTCGCTGCGCCCCGGCGTCTTCCGGCTGGTGCTGGGATCCCCTCCGTCCCGGTGCTTCACGACCTCGGTGGTGCGCTTGAGCGACGAGCACTTGCTGATGCCGGCCACGTACTGTCCGTCCCACTTCAAGCGGAACTTGAAGTTCTTGTACGGGTCGAAGCGCTGGGCGTTGACTGTGAACTCCGCCATGGTGTCTCCCTGTTCTCTGGGTTCGGTTCGTGTTGTGCGGCGCGGCGACGGGTCAGGACCCGGCCTGGCCGGTCAGCTGCTCGATCGAGATGACGACGAATTCCGCCGGCTTGAGCGGGGCGAAGCCCACCAGGATGTTCACGATGCCCAGGTCGATGTCCGTCTGGGTCGTCGTTTCGCCGTCGCACTTCACGAAGTAGGCCTGGTCCGGGGTCTTGCCCTGGAAGGCGCCCTTCTGGAAGAGCCCCTGCATGAAGGAACCCACGTTCAGGCGGATGGCGGCCCAAAGGGGCTCGTCGTTGGGTTCGAACACCACCCACTTGGTTCCGCGGTACAGGCTTTCCTCCAGGTACAGCGCCGTGCGCCGCACCGGCACGTACTTCCATTGGCTGGTCATGGCGTCGGCGCCCACCAACGTCCGCGCGCCCCACAGGATGGGGCCGTAGAGGGGAAAGGTCCGGAAGCAGTTCAGCCCCAACGGGTTCAGGGTGCCGTTCTCCGCGTCGTTGAGCTGATAGGTCATGTTCTGCACCCCGTTGAGGGTGGCCTCGATGCCCGCCGGCGCCTTCCAGACGCCTCGCGCGGAGTCCGTGCTGGAGTAGACCCCGGCGACGATTCCGGACGGGGCGAAGGTGCGCAGCTGTCCGTTGTTCAGGGGATCGGCCAGGCGCAGGCGCGGGAAAAAGGCGGCTCCGTTGGCGTCCACCACCCCGATGGTGTTGCTCTTCCAGTCCACCGCTCCCGCCACGCTGTTCACGTTGGGTGGAGGATCCACCAGGAGGAGGGCCCGGCGCAGGTCGCACAGGGCGATGGCCGCCGAATAGATCTCCACCGGATTGATGGTGGTGTCCAGCGCGTTGGGGTCGCTGCTCGATGCGCGTGCCGCCTCAGGAATGCAGAGCAGGTTGAACAGGTCGACCTTCATCAACGCGTAGATGCCGGTGAAGGCGGCCGGATCCCCGACGAGTTCGGTGCTGGTGGGAAGCCCGGAGGGCGCGGTGGCGGGGGTGGAGCTCGTCTCCGCCTGGGAGGCGGTGGTCGTGCCCAGCGCGTAATGGGCCACGTTGACCGATGCGGGCGGGCTCGCCGCGCCCAATCCCAGGGCCGCCGCCGCGTCGCTCACGCCGCTGACGGAAAGCGCCGGGAAGCCGATCACCGCGTCCGGTTGGTTGGGCAGGAAGGCGTTGACGCGGATTCCCGAGCCCGTCCCCGATGGGGAAGCGGTGGCCACGACGTAGGCGCCCGGCACCGCGATGGACAGCGCGCTGTTGATCCCCTGCTGCAGTTGGGTGGCCAATCCCTGCACCGTCTGGGGAATGGGCACGCCCTTGCCGATCACCTTGATGGTCAAAGGGGATGCGGGCACGTTGGGCAGGCTGAGGCTGACGGAGGCGTCCTGGTTCGCCGCGGTGACGGTGTTCCCGCCGCCCAGCGCGGAATTGACGGTTTCCAGGTAGCTCGTGCCGCTCACGACGGTGCTGGCCAGGGCCGTCCCCAGGATGCCCGTCACCACCACGGCGGCAGTGGGAGGATTGGGGAGGGACGCCACGGAAACGCCCACGAGCTGGGAACCGTTGTCCGGATCGTTGACCACCGACCCCACGAAGTTCTGCCGGTTCCTGTCCAACGTGACCGACGGAAAGGATTCGGTCGTGCCGTCCATCAGGTTGGTCACGGTCAGGTTGAAGGCCCACTGGTCTCCGGTGGCGGTGGAGAGGTCCAGCCCGCGCACGTCCACGTCGATCAGCAGTTGGCCGTTAGCCCACTGCCCGCTGCTCAGCGCGCTGAAGGTCAGGTCTCCGAAGACCACCTGCGCGCAGGGAACCGGCGACGCCCCTCCGTAGTGCATGGGAGCGCGCACCACGTAGGCTTGCGACCCCCCGTTCTGGAAGAACTGCTGGACCGCGTAGCTCACCTCGCTGTTGGACGCGAGGCCTCCGAACAGCCGCTCGAAGTCGGAGAAGCTGTAGATGGCCTCGGCCCTGTTGTCGATGCCGCGCGCGGTGTAGCCCACGAAGGCCGCGATGGACGTCGCCACCCCGGTGATGGCGTGGACGGGGCTTGGCAGTTCCTGGACGTACACGCCGGGATAGGTTGGTGTGATGGGCACTCCGGCCTCCTCCGAGGAAGAGCGTGCGGTTCGCGGAATGGAAAACCGCCGTCTCCTCGAGCGGATGGTCGAGTGCGAGA
>DATNIW010000162.1:0-2441 GCA_035604215.1 Fibrobacteria bacterium | reverse complement strand
AAGCCGGTGGCAAAGGCCGTTGTCACCCTCGCTCCCAGGGGGTTGTCGGACACGACCGGGGCGGATGGGGTCTATTCCATCACGGTCGCCACCTCCATCGCTCCGGCCTTCGAGGCGGCCAACAAGGAGGTTTCCTTCGGGAACGGCGTCCTCGAAGTGGTTCTGGGCCAGGCCGCACCGGTGAACGTGGAGATCTTCGATCTGCGTGGAACGCGCCTGAGGTCGGAAGGGCTCCCCAACGCCCCTGCGGGCGTCTACCGCTGGGACATCGGGAACACCTCCGGAACGAAGGTCCTTGTGGTCAAGGTCTCGATCGGCCAGAAGGTGGAAACCTTCCTGAGTGCGCAACTGCGTGGAGCAGGCAACGGCTCGGAGTCTTCGCGGCTGGGGAACGTCGGTCCGGTCGGAGGGTCCTTGGCCAGGGTCGCCGCCCTGCCCGATTCGCTCAAGGTCACCGCTGCGGGCTACCTCGCGAAGAGTGTCGCCGTGCCCAACCTGGATTCGACGGTGAACATCGTGCTCGATACCGTCGCGACCAGTTCCACGGCCCCGAGCACCGGTTGCAACAACAAGACCCCGACGCTGACCAGCGGAACCCAATCGATCCAGAGCGGCGGCCAGACCCGCAGCTACATCATCCGGATTCCCCCCAACTACGACAACACCCACCCCTACCCGCTTGTGTTCGCCTACCACTGGGTGGGCGGCACGGAGGAGGACGTCGACGGCGGTGGAAGCAGCGGATACGTCTGGTCCTACTACGGACTGCGGAAGGAAGCCGACACGAGCGCGAATTCCAAGATGATCTTCGTCGCTCCCCAGGGGATCGGCAACGCCTGGGGCAACGGCAACAATTCGGATGTCATCTTCACCGACGACATGACCAGTCTGATCGAGGGACAGTTGTGTGTGGACAAGAATCGCCTGTTCGCCATGGGGTTCAGCTACGGGGGCGGCATGACCAAGGCGCTGGGTTGCCAGCGTCCGGACGTCTTCCGCGCGATCGCGGTCTACTCCGGAGCCGACTTCCTGAGCGGCGGCTGCGACGCCACCACCACCAAGCCCATCGCCTACATCGGGCTTCACAGCGACACCGACCCGACCAACCCCTACTCGTCGGGCGAGACGATCCGCGACAGGTTCGCCAAGAACGACGGTTGCGTGGCGCAGGAGCCGCCCAAGCCGGTGGGCTTGACGCATGTCTGCACCGAATTCCAAGGCTGCACGGCCGGACATCCCGTGGAATGGTGCGCGTTCGACGGAGGCGGGCACACTCCCGCGCCGGTGGACGGATCGACCAACGGCTCCGGCGGCGGCGACGTGACCTGGACAAAGGCGGAAGTGTGGAAGTTCTTCACGCAGTTCTGAGACATCGCAAGGAAACATCGGCCTCGTGAATCTGGCGCTGCTGGCGACAATCGCCCTGGAGTGCGGTTGCGACAGGATGGGATGAAAGGGAAAGTCATGTACACGTCAATATCTGCGAGAAAATGCCTCGGTAGGAATCTGGTCGTCACCGCGGCGATTTTCCTCGGGATGCTTGGTTCCATTGCTTCCGCCAGGACCTCGGTCCTGATCGACAAGGGATGGAAGTTCGTCAAGCAGGACCCCTCCGGAGCCCAGGCCACGGGGTACAGCGACGCCTCGTGGTCGTCCGTCAACCTCCCGCACAGTTTCGACATTCCCTATTTCAGGGCAAATGCCGCCGTTGCTCCCTACGTTGGCTGGTACCGCAGGCACATCACCATCGATCCGGCGACCATTGCCGGCAAGCAGAGGGTGTTCCTCGAATTCGAGGCGGCCTTCCTCGTTTCCCAGGTCTATGTGAACGGGACCTTGGTGGGAATCCACCGGGGAGGGTACACCGGGTTCTCCTACGACATCACCGGAAACGTCCAAGCCGGCGACAACGTCGTGGCGGTCCGGCTGGACGCGAACTGGAACGACACCGTGGCCCCGCGCAGCGGCGAACACATCTTCATCGGAGGGATCTACCGCGACGTCTATCTGGTGACCACGGATCCGTTGCACGTCCCCTGGTACGGGACATTCGTCACCACGCCGCAAGTCTCCACGACTTCGGCAACGGTCCAGGTGCAGACCGAGATCAAGAACGACGGCTCCGGCGCCGTCGCGAATTGCACGGCGAAGTCCACCATCCTGGACTCCTCGGGGAACCTCGTGACCAGCTTCGAGACGGGGACGAGCATCCTGGCGGGGGTCCTGGACACCTTCGTGGCGACGAGCACCCCCATCTCCAATCCCCACCTGTGGAGTCCATCCACTCCCTACATGTACAAGGTGGAGACCGATGTCTACAACGGGGCCGACTTGGTCGACCACTTCGAATCCCCACTGGGATTCCGCACCGTGGCCTGGTCCAAGGACAGCGGCTTCATCCTGAACGGGCACAAATACTGGCTGCAGGGGACCAATGTCCA
>DATNIW010000161.1:0-13319 GCA_035604215.1 Fibrobacteria bacterium | reverse complement strand
TCCACCGACCAGGGTCCCGACGAGGGCGTCGTGTTCACCCTGGTGGGCGTGAAGGACCCCTGGCACCCCGACCTGCACCAGGGAACGGACTACCACTCGGCCTACGCCCAACTGGACCTGGACTCCACCTTGATGCTGCCGGGGAACACCTACACCTTCCAGGTGTCGGCCCGCGACCTGATGGGGAACCTCTCCAAGGCCACCTTGCAGATCCAGCCCCAGGCGCACGGGCAGTACGCGCTGTACGAGGTGTTCAACAGCCCCAACCCGGTGCGCGACGGCGGCGGAACCACCTTCTACTTCAAGCTTTCCAGCGGTTCGGACACGGGCATTGGCAATTCCAACGAGGTGGATACCCGGATCCAGTCCTCCATCAGGATCCACACGATCTCGGGGAAGCTGGTGCGGATCCTGCAGACCGATCTGTCGCAGAAGCAACCGCGTCCCCAGGCCACGTGGGACCTGCGGGATTCGTTCGGGCGCCCGGTGGCCAACGGCCTTTACCCCTACGCGGTGACCCTGCGCATCCCCGATGCGACGGGAACCACGACCCAGGACCTGGTCAAACGAGGGATCGTGGCCGTCGCGCGGTGAGCCCCGAACTCCGCTATGATATTTTTTCGCCAAGCCCTCCAACTCCACCCATTTCGAGGATCCTTCATGAACATTCGATTTGCTGGTCAGATCCTGGCCGTCGGCGCGACCCTCTCCTTCGCGGGAACCTTGGACTCCCTCCAGACTCCATGGTCGGAGATCCTGGCAGCGAACGTGAAGGGCGATCGCGTGGACTACGCCGGGGTCCTCAAGGAAAAGCCCAAGTTCGAGGCCTATCTGAAGTCCATCGCCGCGGTGGATTCGAACCTCGTCAAGTCGGCATCCAAGGAAGAGAGGACCGCCTTCTACATCGACGCCTACAACGCCGGCGTCTTCGATCTCATCCTGCGCAACCCCACCAAGGGAAGCCTGGCGAGCGCCACCATGCCGCCGGACATCTCCGGGGCGCGTTTCCTGGTGGTGGCGGCGGAAACCCTCGCGGTGGGCGAGATCCAGCGCAAGAAGGTCTTCGAGAACGATCCCGATCCCAGGTTGTGGGCGCTCTTCACGGACGGTTCGATGGGCGCCGCGCCCGTGCTGAACACGGCGGTGACCTCGGCCAACCTCGAGTCCATGGCTGACGAGCGCACCAGGTTCTGGCTGGCCGACACGGCGCGCAACAAGATCGACGCCAAGCAGACGGTGCTGGCGCAGATCCCCTTCGACTTCTACAGGTTCAAGCCGGAATTCAAGGCCTTCCCCGGCGGAGTGGCCGGTTTCGTGAAGAAATACGGCCCCTCCGGAGCCGATCCGGACAAGAACCGTCCGACGTTCGCCTACGACGCCACCAAGAACGCGGTGGTCGCGGCAGTGGCGCCCAAGGGGAAGAAGAAGCGGAAGAAGTGACCATGCGTTTTCGACCCCCGGGAGGGGGTCGAAGCGGAGGGAAGGGAGGGCGAGCCTCCTTTCCCTGATTATTTTGGTTTCCTGATGGTCACCAACCCCAGCTCCCGAGTTCCCCGTCCCGTCCTGTCCGCCATCCACCGGTGGATGCTGCTCTCCAGTGCCCGTCCCGGCCTGGTGGTGTCCCTCTTCGTGCTCCTGGCGGCGGTCGCCGGGCTTCTCGCCACCCGGATCCACGTGGACGCCGACCTCGAAGGCCTGCTCCCGCAGAAGTCGCCGACGATCCTCGCCCTGAAGGAGACCAAAGCCCGCTACGGGAGCACCGATCTGTACACCGTCTCCATCGTGGCGTCGGATCCGACCCTGATCGCCTCGGTCCAGGACCGGATCGTGACCCGGATGCGAAGCACCTGGCCCGACGTCGTATTCGTGCAGGACAACCGCGACGCCACGTTCTTCCGCGAGCACGCTCTCCTCTACCTTCCCGTCCCCTACCTGGACCAGTTGCTGAAGCGTTTGGAGGCCACCCGCGACGAGATCAAGCGCGGTCCGTTGGGGATGGACCTGCTCGACGACAATCCTCCCCCCAAGGGCCCGTGGTTCGACGCGACGCTTCCCCAGCAACTGGGCCTTCCCGACGAGGCCGCCGACGAATTCGAGAAATTCCTCAAGCCACCGGACTCCTCGACGCGCCAAGACCGCGACATGACCGATGCGAAGGCGGGGATCCCCGACAGCCTCCGCTCCCGGCTGATCGGATCGCTGGGCGGCGGACGGTATGTCGGTGTCGTCCAGGCCGTCCTCAAGAAGCCGTCCTCGGACATCACCTACGTGCGCACCGTCCTCGCGCGTTCGGCCGCCATGCTGGACCCCATCCGGACCGAACTGGGATCCAAGCTGCAGATCGGGGTGGAGGGTCCCTACAAGGACTTCCAGGAGGTGGAGTCGCTGTCGTCCAACGGGACCGTCGCGACGGTGATTTCGGTCCTTCTCACGATCCTCATCGTGCTCGTCTTCTTCCGGAGCACGGGGCCGATCTTCCTGGTGGTCGGGCAGGCGCTGGTTTCCTGCCTGCTCACGCTCGGCTTCGTCGCCCTTTCCTACGGACGCCTGAACCTCTACACCATGTTCGTGATCGCGATCCTGTTCGGGATGGGCACGGATTTCTCCTTCTATCTGTTCGGATACGCGCAGCGTCTGGTGCGCCAGGGGATCGCCTGGGAGGTGGCGCTGGAACGGTCCCTGGAGGACATGCTCTGGTCGTTGGTGGCGTCCGCAACCACCACGGTCGCCGGTCTCCTGACGCTGTTGGTATCGCGGTTCGCCGGATTCTACGAGTTCGGGGTGATCGCCTCCTTCGGCATTTCGGCGAGCTTCCTGCTGACCTACCTCTTCCTCCCGTCCGCCGTGCTGCTCGCGCACCGACTGTCCATCCACAAGGGTCTGGGGTGGCTGAGGGTGGATCCCAAACCGGCCAAGCGCGTTCTCCAGGCTCCCTCCTGGCTTCCGAAGTTCTCCGACATCACCGCCACCGTCGCCATCGTCGGGGCGGTCGCATTGCTTCCGTTCGCCTTCCGCGTGGGCTTCGAATACGATTTCAACAATCTGCGCGACACCCGCCCCTCCGCTCCCGGACTGCCGGTCCGCGAGGCCCTGAATTCCAAGCGCACCTCCAGCCAGCCGGTGGTGATCCTCGCGAACGACCCGAAATCGATGGACGCTCTCCACGACACCCTGATGAGGCGACTCACGGTGGACCGGGACACCATGTTGCGCAGCTTCCTGACCCTGCGGAGCTTCGTCCCCTCCATCGCCGACCAGGAAACGCGCCTTCCCTATCTGAAGCGGTTGGACAGCGCGCTGTCCGACAAGGTGTTCGACAAGGCCTCGGGCAAGGATTCCGCCATGGTGGCCATGCTGAGGCGCCAGGTACGGGCCCAGGCTTTCGGTCCGCGCGACATTCCCGAGTGGGCCCTGAACATGCTTCGGGAACGGGACTCCTCCTATGGACGCATCGCCTTCGTCTACGGCCGGTTCAACAGTTCCGATTCTCGCGATGCGGCCAAGTTCGAGGCTCGGTACGGGCATCTCGAGGCCGGAGGCGAGAAGCTGTCCTGCTTTTCCTCCAGCTTCGTGTATGCGGACGTGGTGCGCCTGGTCCGCGAGGACAGCATCCGCATGAGCTTCCTCATGCTCGGCATCCTGGTCGTGCTTTTGGCGATCCTCATGCGCAAGCCCCGCGCCATCGCGGTCTGTGTACTGGGGATGGCTGTCTGCCTGGCCTGGATCCTGGGACTGATGGGCCTGTTCGGGATGAAGGTCGGTGTCTTCAACCTGATCGTGATCACCACCATCCAGGCGGCCTTGACGGATGTGGTCATCTACCAGGTGCTGGCCTGGGAGCGCGGCGGACGCAAGGATCTGCTGGATCTCTACACCGGAATCGGCACCCTGATGATGGTCGCGATCGGGACCACCATCGCCGGCTACGCCGGAATGTCGTTCACCACGCACCTGGGCATCCGGTCGATGGGAAACTTCGCCGTGCTCGGTCTCGGTTCGTGCCTGATCGTGTCGCTTTCCCTGACCCCGTGGCTCTGCCGGAAGCTTTTGCCGCCCGTGACCGAAGGGTGACAGGGGCGTGGGGGGCCTCCCGATCTATCTTAGGGACAACATCGAAGGGGATAACGCCATGAATGGAATGTTCACCGATCGTGTCAAGAAGGTCATGCAGCTGGCACGGGAGGAGTCCGTCCGGCTGGGCAACGACTACGTGGGGACCGAGCACCTGCTCCTGGGCCTGATCCGGGAAGGAGACGGGGTCGCCATCGCCGTGCTGCGGAACCAGGGCGTGGACCTGGAGGAACTGGCGCGCTCCATAGAGAAGCAGATCAACACCTCCGGCGGGATGATGACCATCGGGCAGATGATCCCCTTCACGCCGCGGGCGAAGAAGGTCCTGGAGATCGCCGCGCAGGAAGCTCGGGCCATGAGCCACAAGTACATCGGGACCGAACACATCCTGCTGGCCCTCATGAAGGACAACGAATCCGCGGCCGCCTCCGCGCTCGCCGCCGTGGGGGTGGACTACGACTCCTGCCGGGAGGAGATCGACCGCGTCCTGCGCGGCTCGGAGTCCACGCAGGCTTCTCCGCCGGCACCCGGGCTGCCCGAAGGCGCCCAGGTTCCCGGCAAGAAGAAGAGCAAGACGCCGTTCCTCGACCACTTCGGACGGGATCTGACCGACCTCGCCAGGGCCGGCAAGCTGGACCCCATCATCGGACGCGACGCGGAGATCGAACGGGTCATCCAGATCCTGTCGCGCCGCAAGAAGAACAATCCGCTCCTGATCGGCGAACCCGGCGTCGGCAAGACCGCCGTCGTGGAGGGCCTGGCGCTCAAGATCGTGGAACGCAAGATCCCCGAGGTGCTGGAGAGCAAGAGGGTGGTCACGCTGGACATGGCGAGCATCGTGGCCGGGACCAAGTACCGCGGCCAGTTCGAGGAGCGGCTGAAGGCCCTCATGACGGAACTGCAGAAGAACGACAACGTCATCACCTTCATCGACGAGATCCACACCATCGTCGGCGCGGGAGGGTCGGAAGGGAGCCTGGACGCGTCCAACATCTTCAAGCCGGCCCTTGCCCGGGGCGAGCTCCAGTGCATCGGTGCCACCACCTTCGACGAATACCGAAAGCACATCGAGAAGGACGGCGCGCTGGAACGCCGGTTCCAGACCATCACCATCGATCCCCCTTCCGCCTCCGAGACGGTGGAGATCCTGATGGGGCTCAAGGAGCGCTACGAGAAGCACCACAAGGTCTTCTACACCTCGGAGGCGATCCAAGCCGCCGTGACACTGTCCGAACGCTACATGAACAACAGGTTCCTGCCGGACAAGGCCATCGACATCATCGACGAGGCGGGTGCCCGGATCCGGCTCTCGGCGCTGACCGTGCCTCCCGCGATCCGCGAGATGGAAGACCAGGTCGCCGAGGTCATCCAGAAGAAGGAACAGGCCGTCGCCGACCAGGACTACGAGGCCGCGGCCCGGTTCCGCGACCAGCAGGAAAAGCTCCAGGAAGCCCTGGCCCAGTCCAAGATCCAGTGGAAGGAGGAGAAGGGCACCGAGCGCCTGGAAGTGGACGAGGAGGTCATCACCGGGGTCGTCTCCAAGATGACCGGGATCCCCATCACGAAGGTGGACGCCGCCGAGGGACTCAACCTCCTGGGCCTGGAATTGGCGCTCCACAAGCGGGTGGTGGGGCAGGAGCGGGCCATCGAGGTGGTGGCCAAGGCCATCCGCCGCAGCCGCGCCGGGTTCCACAACAACCGCAGGCCCATCGGTTCCTTCATGTTCCTCGGGCCCACGGGCGTCGGGAAGACGGAACTGTGCAAGGCCCTCTCCGACGTGCTGTTCAAGACCCAGGACGCCCTGGTGCGCATCGACATGAGCGAATACATGGAGAAGTTCGCGGTCAGCCGGCTGGTGGGCGCGCCTCCGGGATACGTGGGCTACGAGGAAGGCGGACAGCTCACCGAGAAGATCCGCAAGAAGCCCTACGCGGTGGTGCTCCTGGACGAGATCGAAAAAGCCCATCCGGACGTCTTCAACATGCTCCTCCAGATCCTCGACGACGGCCATCTCACGGACAGCTTCGGCCGCAAGATCAATTTCCGCAACACGGTCATCATCATGACCTCCAACCTCGGCGCGCGCGAGATCAAGCGCGGGGGACTGGGCTTCTCGCTGGGCGAGGGCAAGTCGGACTACGAGCGGATGGAGCGCGGCGTGATGGACGAGGTCAAGAGGACCTTCAACCCGGAGTTCCTGAACCGCGTCGACGAAACCATCGTCTTCCATCCCCTCACCCACGCGGACCTCGAGAAGATCATCGAGATCCAGCTCGGGGAAGTCCAGGCGAGGCTCGCCGAGCGCAAGGTCACCCTGGAGCCTTCCGAGGACGCCAAGCAGTTCCTGGTGGAAAAGAGCTTCGATCCGCTGCTCGGGGCGCGGCCGTTGCGTCGCTCCATCCAGAGGCTGGTGGAAGACGCCCTGGCGGAGGATTTCCTCCGCGGCAAGTTCTCCGAGGGTGACACCATAAGGATCGGGAGCGACGGGGAAAAGCTCTCCTTCGAGCCTGCGATCCGCCCCTGACCCTGGTCCGACGCTTTCCGGCTGACTAGTTTCTCCGCTTCTCGAACCATGAATGGCCACTGCATGCGCGTCCTGATCGCCATGGTCCTCGCTTGGGCCATGGCCGCCGCCGCCGAGGCGGGCACAGACTCAACCTCGGCCTCCTTGCCGCCCACCGTACCCGACACGACCGCCATCTGGAGGGTCGAGAAGGTCCAGATCGAGGGCAACCACACCGTCGATCTCGCGGTCCTGAAGGGAGCCCTGCGCCTGGCCGAGGGCGATTCCCTGGGGTACGAAGGGCTCATCGATCGCCAGAGGGAGAGCATCCGGACCCTGATGGGCACCGGACTCCTCTCCGACGCGTCGGTGGACTACAGTCCCGGATCCTCGGAGGGCACCGTGGACGTGGACGTGAAGGTGCGCGAAGTTCCGCTGTGCGGGTACGTGAAGTTCACGGGGAACGACGAGCTTTCGGTGAAGGACCTGAAGGAAGGGGCCCACATCCAGGACGGCAGCCTGCTTTCACAGTCCAACATCGAGAAGGACCGGCAGGCCATGCTCAAGCTCTACCGCGACAAGGGCTACCTGCGGGCCGTGGTCGCCGACCAGCTCGGCTCCCTGGACTCGTTGACCGGAAAGGTGCCGCTCACCTGGAAGATCCAGGAAAAGAAGAAGGTGCGCGTGGGACACATCGTGTTCGTGGGCAACGCGCGGATTTCGCGCAAGAAGCTCCTGGGCGCCATGGTCACCAAGGAAAAACGGTGGTGGCGCACCGGCGAATACGACCAGGACACCCTGCTGGAAGACATGCAGAAGATCCGCGATCTCTACCGCGAAAAAGGCTACCTGGACGCGACGGTGGATTCCAACTCCGTGTCCTACAGGCCGGACAGCCTCCGCCTGGACATCCGACTGGTGGTCCACGAGGGTCGCCGCTACTACCGCGGACGCGTCGCCTTCCAGGGCGAGGACGTCCTCACGGAACGGCAACTGCTGGCCCAGACCACCCTCGATTCCGGCGACGTGCTCAACCAGAAGAAGCTCGATGCCGAGGAACAGAACCTCCAGATGGCCTACCGCGAGGAGGGCCGGATCTTCGCTCAGATCAACCCCGTCAAGACCTACCGCGATTCCATCGTGGACATGCTCTACATGATCAAGGAGGGGATGCCGGCCACGGTGGGAGAGGTGATCGTCGAGGGGAACACCAAGACCCGGGACAAGGTCATCCGCCGCGAACTCCGGCTTTTCCCCGGCGACCTCTTCCGGCAGAGCCTGCTGATGCGCTCCTACCGGGAGGTCATGGCCTTGAATTTCTTCGACAACGTGCTCCCGGACATCCAGCCCACCGACCAGGACGGCGTGGTGAACCTTGTTTTCAAGGTCCAGGAGAAGGAGAAGGGCACGGGCACCTTCTCCGCCGGTGGCGCCTACAGCCAGAGCGACGGCTTCGTGGGGACCTTGGGCCTCCAGATACCAAACGTCATGGGGACGGGAAGGTTGGTGAACACCAACCTGGAGTACGGCCAATACAAGAAGAGCACCCGGCTCGGGTTCACGGAACCGTGGCTGATGGACACTCCCACCAAGGTGGGGGCGGACGTCTTCTGGACCCACCAGAAGGACCAGTACGACACGACCTACGACTACGTCTCCACAGGCTTCGACGTGAACCTCGGTCGCAGACTCACTTGGCCCGACGACTACTTCTCCGGGGGAACCAGCTACGGGTTCTCGTACAACCAGTACGACGGGGTCAATTCCGACAAGACGGGCATCTTGCGGACGGACGGTCTGGAAAGCTCGGTCTCCCTGACCTTGACCCGCGACGACAAGGACCTTCCCATGTTCCCCACCAACGGTTCCACCTTCCAGGTGACCTACCGGAAGGTGGGCGGACCCTTTGGCGGAGACTTCGACTACAATCAGGGGAACGCCTTGGCGAAATGGTGGTTCCCCACCACCAACAAGATCGTGCTGGATGTGGAGATGCAAGGCGGCATCATGGGTGGGCCCATCCTGCAGACCAACGACCTCTACCGCGAGGGAGGTCTCCTGGGGTACCAGGGCAAGCTCCGCGGTTACGACGCCGCCTCCATCGGGCTCTACCGGGTGGGACGCTCCTACGTCTCCACCACTGCGGAGCTGCGCTACCCGGTTGCCGACCAGCTATTTTACCTGATCGGATTCATGGATGCCGGAAACGTCTACGGAAAGGCCCTGAGGGCGAATGTCGACAGGACCGTGCTCACCCTGCCCAACCCCTGGGAAGAAATCGACCTCGGCAACCTCAAGCGAGACTGGGGATTCGGATTCCGCTTGCAGATTCCCATGATGGGCGTGCTCGGGTTCGACTTCGCATGGGGCCTGGACCCCGCGGAAGGACCCAACGGCGAATCCGAGCCCAATCCCGGCATGCATCCCAACTTCACCATCGAACAACCGTTCTGAGAGGTCCACCATGCGGTCACTCCTTCTCGCCGCCCTCCTGCCTTTCGCGGCTTTCGCCGCGGACGCCATTCCGCGCATCGCCGTCGTCGACTCCAAGGCGCTGTTCGACGGATACAAGGGCACCAAGGAAAGCCAGGACAAGTACGACAAGCAGGTGGCGGCCTGGGAACAGGAAGTGGCCGACAAGCAGAAGGAGCTGGCCACCCTCAAGGACAAGTTCGAGAAACAGAGTCTGATGCTGTCCGAGGAGAAGAAGAAGGAGCTGCAGGCCGAGTTCATCTCCAAGCAAGCCGACCTCCAGAAGCTGGCGCAGAGCCTCTATGGCAAGGACGGTCGCGTGGTCCAGGAAAACGAGAGGTTCACCGCGCCCATCGTCCAGAAGATCCGCGGGGTCGTCCAGGTGGTGGCCAAGGCCGAGGGCTACGACTTCGTGTTCGACAAGGCCTCCGGCGCGGTGTTCTATTCCGCCAAGGACGAATACGACATCACCCCCAAGGTCTTGGACCGCCTGAACGCGGACTACAACTCGATGAATGCCCCCGAACCCGCACCGACCAGCGCTCCGGGTTCGCCGGCGGGCACCTCCTCCACCAGCGGACCGGCTTCGGGGATGCCGGCCACGAGCGGCTCTGGCGCTTCGATGGCTCCGCCGCCGCCGCCATTCGCTCCCACCAAGCCCTGAGAGCGGAGGGAGCATGTCGCTCCCCTTGAAACTGACGTTGAGTGAACTCCGGGTGTTCCTCCACGCGGACCTGGAGAAGCGGGGTCACCCCTCGAAGGAGAGTCCTTGCGAACTGGCTCCCTTCGAATCGGCCGACCCGGGTGATCTCGCCGTCCTGCCGCATCGGGCCTCTCCCCTCCAGATCGGATCCTGCCGGGCAGGGGTGGTTGTGGGCGACGCGGCACAGGAACGGATCTGGATCGGGACGGCGGTCCAGGCCGTTGCAGCCGGGTGGTTCCTGCGCGTGGAAGATCCAGCTTGGGCGCTTTGGTTGTTGCTTGACGGACCTTGCCGTCCATCGGAGCGCCCGGAGGATTGGTTGTCGGAACCGGAAACCGTCGACCGATTCGGCACCCAAGCGCGCACCGCCCTGGTGCATCGCGACACCCAGGTGGGATCCGATACCTGGATCGGACCGGGCGCTGTTCTCCATCCTCGGGTACGGATCGGGAACGGATGTCGGATCGGGGAAGGCACGGTACTGGGCGCTCCGGGATTCGGGTTGGTGGAACGGAACGGCCGCCAATGGCCGCTGCCCCATTGGGCGGGTGTTTGGATCGAACCGGATGTGTGGATCGGACCACAATGCCAGGTCAGCGCAGGTCTTTTGGAGCCCACCTTCATAGGGACAGGTGCACGCCTGGATGCGCAAATCCAGGTAGGGCACAATGCCCGAATCGGTCCCGGGTGCATTTTGGCTGCCCAAACTGGGCTTTCCGGATCGGTGGATCTGGGTGCCGGTTCCGTCGTAGGAGGGCAGGTCGGCTTCGCCGAACATGTGGTCCTGGGTGCGCATTGCCTGGTGGCCGCCCGTTCCGGGGTGACCCGCTCCTGGCCCGAGGGCTCCAAATTGGCCGGGTTTCCGGCAATGCCCCTCGGCAAGTGGCGTCGGAAGGTGGCCGGATGAGTCGGACCCTGGAAGTTCACTCCAGTTCCTGCCGGGGGAAGGATCTGTTCGCAGGCGGAGAACAGAATCGGGCCCGTCAAAACGGGATCCTCGGCAAAAATGGACACAAAGGTCTACACTGTGGAAACGGACCGCAAGCTGAAGCGTCGGGACAGAGCAGGGGCTGCGTGGGAAGCGGAGTTTTCGCGGTTCGAATCGGGGTGCGAAAATGGCTTGCCACGCAGTAGATTGGACCCAACTTCGGGGTCGGTTGCGCCAGGAGATCGTACATGTTGTCGAATAAATTTCGTTCCGCCTGTTGGTCGAGCTTCGCCGCGTTGGTTGGTGACAGGCTGATCGCGACATCCACAGGGGGCGGTGACCGCCCCATCGGGGAAAGCAAGATGTCTCAAAGCGTTATGAACCATTCCCGCCTCCACATCTCCGGTCTTGCGCTGTTCGCGCTTCTGGTTTTCGGAGGCTCGAAGATGGCTTCGGCCCAAGTACAGCTTTCCGTCGGGGCCGGACAGCCGTACACCACGATCCAAGCCGCCGTGAACGCTTGCCCGACGGCGGGGTGTGTGATCTCCCTGACGGACACGTCCTACGCGATGCCCCGTGAGGTCTGGATCGAGGGCAAAACCAATCTGACCATCCAGGCGGCTCCGGCGCTTGAACTCGCCGGGATCCGGCCGCGGTTGCACCTTTCCATCGCCCCCGGGGTCGAATTCACGTTGGCCGGAACGGCAGTCAACCCCACAGATCCGCTTCGGCCCGCCGGCTGGAAGAAATGGCCTTTGAGCAACGTCGCCACAGTTGGCGGTGCACTGAATACGACCAATATCTATTCGACGAACGGATTTCAACACAACGGATATGTTGTAATCATCAATTCGACGAATATAACGATCGATGGAATTGCGATCGACGGAACAAAGCCAACCACCTTCGTGAATACGGGGGTGTGGTCCGGCAAGTACGATGTGTTCTTTGGAAACGTGGGAATCAACCTATTCCTTTCAAAAAATGTTTCGGTCCGAAATACGGAAATCCTGAATTGCTTCTCTGCCTTCTATTTCTATAATCGAAACGTTGGTGGCGCTTTCGCCATGCCCAATGTCAATGATCTGGATGTGAGTGCGATTGTCCCTTACTCGCAATTCGGGAAGGTGGGCAAGCACCTGATTGAAAAGAACTACATCCATAACAATTGGTACGGAGTTTATGACGAATCGGAGTGGGATCTCGGGTCCGTCATCCGGTACAATATCTTCAACAACAACTTCAATACCCAATTCGCCCAGAACAAAGACTCTTCGTCCGACGCGAACAACATGACCGGTGGGTTCATGTATGAAAAAGACAATTCGATCGTGCCGCACAAGATCTACAACAATACCATCAATGGTTCATCGGTCGTATTTGGGCTGAGCTACGATAAATCTGGCGTTCAGCAGTACTTCTACAACAACTTGGTGACCGGATGGAATCACCAAGGGATCAATGCGACCATGTTGAGCAATGACCGCCAGATGCTCAGCCGCTGGCAGTATTTCATCTACAACAACACCTTCGAGCTTGTCTCGGACACCGAGATTTCTCGCCAGCTTCAATCGTTCTCATCCGGGAATGTGAATGATTCCATCGCTTGCCAGGACAAGAATCCGGGCAATAAGGCGCCTTGTTACTTGACGTTCAACAAGCCCGTGAATGTTCTGACATCGACGCGGCTGGACCAGTGGATCTGGAATGGCTGGAATGTGTTCAGCTACAATCGGCCCATCACCTTCACAGGACTCTACACCCTATCGACGGGGATCACTGACACCTTCCTGATCAATCCCAACCAGTCCCAAGCTTGGGTGGACACCTTCCATGTGGGCGGTATCATCCAGTACATGCAGGGGTTGGGAACCACGAAGGTGGATGTTTCGAGCCAGTTGAACTATTGGGCGGACACCATTCCCTACCAGTCGAAGGTCGCAGGCCGCGCCACCTTCTTCGCACCGGTCTGGGACTCCACCATCGTGAAAAACACGGTCCTGGACCAAGGTTGGGTTGCCGCGGGAACCCGGGATGCGGATGGCTCGCTGCCGGATCGTGGAGCGGTTCCGAAGGCCCAGGGGAATCTGATCTCCGCGCTGAATTTGGAAGACCAGACGATCGTGAAGTTGAACACGACCAACAGGACGGTTTCCTTCCCCTACTGCTTGGACGGGGAAGCTGGAACCTGGTCCAATGTCTCTTTCACCACGAACGTCTATTTCAACCACGTGGCGGCGGCCTTCACCCAGAACACGGGGACGTCCGACCCCTACCCGCAGACGAATTGGTCCATCCCCGTCAATTTGACCCCAACGGGAGCGACTCCCGTGGTGGGCTCCTGCGGGACGTACACGGCAAATCTCCCCGTGCTTCCCACCGACAGCCTGGCGCGTTTCGATCTGATCGCCCAGGGCACGTTGAACGGTGTGACCGTGAAGTCCAGCCCGGGGGTTTGGATCTGGCGGAAAGCGGCCTACGAGTTGGACGCTTGGTTCACGGATGCCAAGGGTGACACCGTGACTTCCGTCCGGGTCGGCGATCAGGTCCAGATGCATGTGATCGGGAGGAGCACGACCACTGGGGGGGCAATCGCACTGAATGTTCTTGTCGCGACTCCGGATCACAACACATTCCTTTCG